>UQHR01000006.1 GCA_900540905.1 uncultured Collinsella sp.
ACCTTCATTACTCCAACGACGAATTCTAGGCGGTGTCCCCTCCCTTTCAAGAAAGAGAAGAGGCGGGGCATGCCCCGCCTCTTACACCACATCTCTGCGCGCTACCGGTTTAGGCGCGTTCAAAATGCGGATTCGGGCGGTGTTTGCCGCCTGCCAGACACCCCAGTGGTCAAAAAACGCCGTTTGTGAGTACTGTCACAAACGGCGTTTCATTTTAGGTGTGGAAAATAATGAACACAATCTTGTTATCTGTACGTTAACGAGTAATCGCTTGACTCAAATTTGGCGACAGCTACTGCTCGGAAAGGAAATTTGGGCGCAAAAATGTCGATTTGGGTCCTGAATCGCTGCTACTAAAAAAGTAACAGTACTCATATTTGCCCTTTTTTGGCCACTGCCCTTTTGTTGCGCGGTTTTAACAAACCGCGCAACTGCTCGACGCTGCAAGCGACCCTAAGCGGCAATCTGACGTTCAATTTCAAGGGCGCGACCAGAAGGTCAGCGCCCTTTCATTTCACGTCACCTTGCTCGCTTAGGGTCGTTTTCGCTGACGTTGCCAAAAACATCGGCGTTAACCTAGTCGTTTAAGAACGTCCCCGATGACTAGCTCTATTCCACCGTTCCGTAGACGGCGCCCCAGCCGTGGGCGGCCAAGGCGGAGTTGAGCTGGTCGCAAAGTGACTGGCGGTCGTAGTAGCCGGGCGGCAAAAGGTTGACGATTTCCATGAGATCGGGCGCCAGGTCCAAGATCTCGGCCTGCACGATCAGGTCCAGGCGGTCGATGGCGTGGCGATCGTAAAACAGTCCGTCGACCAGGCGCTGCAGGTCGCCGAATTCCTCGGCCCTAAACGATCCGTACTCCATAGTGCCTCCTTGGGCGCCCCACGCCGCCATGCGCGGCGATTCGTAATTCATTGCGATGAACTTAATCTATCACGGCTTCATACCGTTGCGGCGGTGGCGGTCTATACTTAGACGAACTGCAACGTACCGCTTCGCGAAAGGTCGCACCCATGCAGACGATCTACCAGAAGATGGAAACCACCGAACTCGATGCCGCTATCGAGGCACTCAAAGCCGAGGTCGCCGAGGTCAAGGCCAAGGGCCTGGCGCTCGACATGGCCCGCGGCAAGCCGTCGCCCTCCCAGGTGGACATCTCTCGACCCATGCTCGATATCCTCAACGCCGACGCCGATTTGCACGACGGCAACGTCGACTGCTCCAACTACGGCTGCTTTGAGGGCATTCCCTCGGCACGCAAGCTAGCGGGGGAGTTCCTGGGCTGCCCCGCCGAGCAGACGCTCGTACTGGGTTCGTCGAGCCTTTTGATCGAGCACGATATCGCCGGTATGTTCTGGCGTTGCGGTTCGTGCGGCAGCGAGCCCTGGGACGCCTACGAGGCCGCGCACGACGGCAAGAAGGTCAAGTTCCTGTGCCCGGTGCCCGGCTACGATCGCCACTTTGGCATCACCGCCGACCTGGGCATCGAGAACGTCCCCGTCGCGATGACCGACAACGGCCCCGACATGGACGAGATCGAGCGCCTCGTTGCCGCCGACGACTCCATCAAGGGCATCTGGTGCGTGCCCAAGTATTCCAACCCCACGGGTATCACCTTTAGCGAGGACACTGTGCGCCGCCTGGTCGAGATGCCCACGGCCGCGCCCGATTTCCGCATCTTCTGGGACAACGCCTACTGCGTGCACGACCTGTATGACGAAACCGACGAGCTCGCCAACATCTTTGACCTCGCTCGCGCGGCGGGCACCGAGGACCGTGTGGTGGCCTTTGCCTCGACGTCCAAGATCACCTTCCCGGGCGCCGGCATCGGCTTTATCGGCGCGAGCCCCGCGGTCATCGCCGAGTTCTCCAAGCGCCTGAAGGCCGGCCTCATCAGCGCCGACAAGCTCAACCAGCTGCGTCACGTGCGCTTCCTTCCCACCATCGAGGCGGTCAGGGAGCACATGAAAAAGCATGCCGAGTTCTTGCGCCCGCGCTTTGAGGCCGTCGAGCGCAAGCTCACCGAGGGCTTGGGCGACACGGGCTGCGCCACCTGGACGCACCCCCGCGGCGGCTACTTTGTGAGCTTTGATGGTCCCGAGGGCTCGGCCCAGAAGGTTGCTGCGCTTTGCGCCGACCTGGGCGTCAAGCTCACGCCGGCCGGTGCTACCTGGCCCTATGGCAAGGACCCGCGCGACACCAACATCCGCATCGCGCCGAGCTATCCCACGGTCGAGGACCTGGAGGCCGCGCTCGATGTGCTGGTGCTGGCCGTTAAGCTCGTCGCTGCCGAGCTTGCGCGTGCCGAGCGCGCCTAACGCGCGGCTTCCCGTACTATCCGCACTTTCGATACGTAAAGGAGCGTATACATGGATTTGGGTATTTCCACCAACCCCACGCCAGAGCTCTACACCATTAAGGTAACCGGCGAGATCGATATCTCTAACGCCGATAGCCTGCGCAATGCCATCGACCTGGCGCTCGAGCAGCCCACCGAGGCCGTTGAGCTCGATTTTGCCCAGGTGAGCTACATCGACTCGACGGGCATTGGCGTGCTCGTGGGCGCCGCGCACCACGCGGTCGACCACGGTAAGCGCTTTAGCTGCACCAATGTGCAGCCCCCGGTGATGCGCGTGGTTCAGCTGTTGGGTGTCGACCAGGAGATTTCGATCACCGCTGCATAATCTTTGCCCCCAAAAGGGCGTGCCGTTTGGCATATGTTTGTGATGCGCTCGGACGTTTTGGCGTCCGGGCGCTATACTTGACCGAATGAATAGACGAGTTCCGGCCGAATGGCGCGGTGCGGGCTCGACTCACATCGAGCCTTGGAGGTATGTGTGTTTGGTATTGGAGAGGGTGAGCTCGCGATCATCGTGGTCTTCGGCTTTTTGCTGTTTGGCCCGGATAAGCTCCCACAGATGGGCCGCACGATCGGCCGTGCCATCCGTCAGTTCCGCGAGACGCAGGAAAAGATGACGGCCGTTGTTCAGTCCGAGATTATCGATCCGGTGAGCGAGGCCGCGTCGGCCCCGGTCAAGCCCAAGAAGGCTGCTGCAACCGACGACGATTCCGATGCGGATGAGGATGCCGCCGAGACGGCAGCGCCCGCCAAGAAGGAGACCTTTGCCGAGCGTCGCGCCCGTCTTGCTGCCGAGAAGGCCGCAAGCGAGGGTGCTGCTGAGGGCGAAGGTGCTGCCGATGAGGCCGAGGGCGCCGAGCCCGCCGAGGCCGAGCCTGCCGCTGCCGCCGCTGCCACCGTTGAGCCCGAACCTGCTGCAGAGCCCGAGCCCGAGCCGGCAGAGCCCACGACGGCCGACCTCTATGCCCGTCGTCCCCGCAAGCGCAAGGCCGTCGTCGACCAGCTCGCCCGCGAGCTCGAGGCCGAGGACGATGCCGCTGCCGATGCCCCGAAGGGAGGCGATGAGTAATGCCTATTGGACCTGCGCGAATGCCGCTCTTCGATCACCTGGGAGAGCTCCGTCGCCGCCTAACCATCGTGGTCGTCTCGGTGTTTGCCGCAGCCATCGTGCTGTATTTCGCCACGCCCGTGGTGCTCGACATCTTGGAAGACCCCATCCGCTCCTTTGTGCCGGACGGTAAGTTCTACATCACCACCACGCTCGGCGGCTTTGGCCTGCGCTTCTCGCTGGCCATCAAGATGGCCGTGGTCATGTGCACGCCCATGATCATCTGGCAGATTCTGGCGTTTTTCCTGCCGGCGCTTCGCCCCAACGAGCGCAAGTGGGTCGTGCCCACGGTGCTCGCCTCGACGGTGTTGTTCTTCCTGGGCGCCATTTTCTGCTATTTCATCATCATTCCTGCGGGCTTTGAGTGGCTCATCGGCGAGACCTCGGCCGTTGCCACGGCACTGCCCGATTTGGAGAACTACGTCAACATGGAGCTGCTCTTTATGATCGGCTTTGGTGTGGCGTTTGAGTTGCCGCTCATCATCTTCTACCTGTCCGTCTTCCACATCGTTTCCTACGCGGCCTTCCGCAGCGCCTGGCGTTACGTATACGTTGGCCTGCTCGTGGGTTCGGCTGTGATCACGCCCGACGGCTCGCCCGTCACCCTGGGCCTTATGTACGGCGCCCTGCTCTCGCTCTACGAGATTTCGCTTGCCATCGCCCGTGTGGTCATTACCGCGCGCGAGGGCAAGGAGGGCTTGTTTGTGAGTCGTCTGGACCTGTTCTCGGACGATGAGGACGACGAGGAGTAAATCGGTATGCACGAGGTTGGCATTGTCAACGGCATACTCGATACAGTGATTCGCGCGGCGCGTGGGGCGGGGGCCTCGCGCGCCGTTTTGGTTACGCTGCGTATCGGGGATATGACCGAGGTCGTGCGCGAGGCGCTCGACTTTGCATGGGAGACGTTTCGCGACGAGGACCCGCTCACGCGCGGCTGCGAGCTTGCCGTGGAGGAGGTCCATCCGCAAAGTGAATGCTTGGACTGCGGCGAGGTCTTCGATCACGACCGCTTTCATTGTCGCTGCCCCCAGTGTGGCGGCGCCAACGTGCGCCTGCTGCACGGTCGCGAGCTCGACATCGCAAGTATCGAAATCGAAACCCCCGACGATTAGCCCGCTAGCCATCTGGTGATGGGGTATAAAGGGGCCAAAGTAAGGAGTGCCGAGTATGGCCGAGAAAACGATTGATATCGCGTCGCCGATTCTGTCGCGCAATGAGCGCCTGGCAGATCAGCTGCGTCAGCGATTTAAAGAGACAAACACCTATGTGATTAACGTCTTGTCGAGCCCCGGTTCGGGCAAGACCACCACGATTTTGGGCACCAACGAGCGCCTGCGCGACAAGGCGGGCCTGCGTTGCGCCGTCATCGAGGGCGATATCGCCTCGGACGTCGACGCGATCACCATGAAGGAAGCCGGCATGCCCGCCATCCAGATCAACACGGGCGGCCTGTGCCACCTCGAGGGCAACATGATCATGGAGGCCGTCGACGCCTTCGACCAGGCTGTGGGCCTTCAGAATATCGACGTCATCTTTATCGAAAACGTGGGTAACCTGGTCTGCCCAGTCGACTTTGACCTGGGCGAGAACCTGTCCATCATGATCCTCTCGGTGCCCGAGGGCGACGACAAGCCCATCAAGTACCCGGGCATCTTCCAACACGCCGGCGCGCAGCTGCTCAACAAGGTCGACGTGGCCCCGGCTTTCGATTTTGACATGGATAGGTATACTAAGACGCTCGATGGCCTCAATCCGCAGGCGCCGCGGTTTGCCGTGAGCGCGCGCAAGGGCGAGGGCATGGATGCCTGGTGCGATTGGCTCATCGGGCAGATTGAGCAAGCAAGGGCGTAAGTCGGCCGCCATACGGGCGGGCGTAGCCGCAGAGATACGAGATAGGAGCCTCTTTTGAAGCTCATCATCGCCGAGAAAAACGACGCCGCGCGTCAGATCGCCGAGCGGCTGTCCACGGGTAAGCCCAAAAAGGACAAGGTGTACAACACCGCCATCTACCGTTTTGAGTGGAAGGGCGAGGAGTGCGTGACGATCGGCCTTGCCGGTCACATCCTTGCGCCCGATTTTTGCGACAGCGTGCTGTTCGATAAAAAGCTGGGCTGGTATTCGGTCACCGAGGACGGTGAGATGCTGCCGGCCGATATGCCCGATGGCCTGGCTCGTCCGCCTTACGACACCAAGCGCAAGCCGTTCCTTGCCGACGGTATCTCCATCAAGGGCTGGAAGCTCGAGAGCCTGCCGTACCTCACCTGGGCGCCCGTCATTAAGCTGCCGGCCGAGAAGGAGCTCATTCGTTCGCTCAAGAACCTCGCCAAAAAGTCCGACAGCGTCATCATTGCCACGGACTTCGACCGTGAGGGCGAGCTGATCGGCTCGGACGCCCTCAACAAGGTGCGCGAGGTGGCGCCGGATTTGCCGGTTGCCCGCGCTCAGTATTCTTCGTTTACCAAGGCCGAGATCACGCAGGCCTTCGATAACCTCGTCTCGCTCGACCAGAATCTGGCCGACGCCGGCGAGAGCCGCCAGCACATCGACCTCATTTGGGGCGCGGTGCTCACGCGCTATCTGACGCTCGCCAAGTTTGGCGGCTTTGGCAACGTGCGCTCTGCCGGCCGCGTGCAGACGCCGACGCTCGCTCTGGTGGTCGAACGCGAGCGCGAGCGCATGGCGTTTGTGCCCGAGGACTATTGGCAGATTCGTGGCATGGGCGCCGCGCAGGGCGCTGCCGAGGACGATCGCTTTAAGATCGCGCACAAGACGGCGCGCTTTACCGACAAAGATGCCGCCGAGACGGCGTACGGCCACGTCGACGGCGCCACGACGGCAACCGTCGCCGCGGTGACCAAGCGCTCGCGCAAGCAGCAGCCGCCCACGCCATTTGCGACGACCTCGCTGCAGGCTGCCGCCGCGGCCGAGGGCATCTCGCCTGCGCGTACCATGCGCATCGCCGAATCCCTCTACATGGCGGGTCTCATCAGCTACCCGCGTGTCGACAACACCGTGTACCCCGCGACGCTCGACCTGGGCGCCGTAGTGAGCGATCTGGCAAAGATTAATCCGGCGCTGGCCCCCGTGTGCAAAAAGGTGCTCGCCGGTCCCATGAAGCCCACGCGCGGCAAGGTCGAGACCACCGACCACCCGCCGATCTATCCCACGGGCGAGGGCGATCCGTCCACGCTCGACGGCGGCCAGCGCAAGCTCTACGACCTTATCGCCCGTCGCTTCCTGGCGACGCTCATGGGCCCCGCGACCATCGAGAACACCAAGCTCGAGCTCGACGTCAACGGCGAGCCGTTTGTGGCCTCGGGCGACGTGCTCGTGACCCCGGGCTTCCGCGAGGCCTACCCGTACGGCCTTAAGCGCGACGAGCAGATGCCGCCGCTGGAGCAAGGCGATACGGTCGATGTGTTCGACATTAAGCTCGAGGCCAAGCAGACCGAGCCGCCCGCGCGCTACAGCCAGGGCAAGCTCGTGCAGGAGATGGAGAAGCGCGGCCTGGGCACCAAGTCCACGCGCGCGAGCATCATCGAGCGCCTGTATGCCGTGCGCTACCTCAAAAACGATCCCGTGGAGCCGAGCCAGCTGGGCATCGCCATCATCGATGCGCTGACGCAGTTTGCCCCGCGCATCACGAGCCCCGATATGACGAGTGAGCTCGACGGCGACATGACCCGTGTGGAGCGCGGCGAGGATACCGAAGAGCATGTCGTGACGCACTCGCGCGCGCTGCTGGCCGGCGTGCTCGATGAGCTGCTCAAGCACACGCAGGAGCTGGGCGACGCCATCAGCGACGCCGTCACGGCCGACGCGCGTGTGGGCAGCTGTCCCAAGTGCGGCAAGGACCTGGTTATGAAGACGAGCGCCAAGACCCGTGGCAGCTTCATTGGCTGCATGGGTTGGCCCGACTGTGACGTGACCTATCCGGTGCCGAGCGGCGTCAAGGTGAGCCCGCTCGAGGGCGAGGCGGCCGTGTGTCCCGAGTGCGGCGCGCCGCGCATCAAGTGTCAGCCGTTCCGCCAGAAGGCCTTCGAGATTTGCGTGAACCCGACGTGCCCCACCAACTACGAGCCCGACCTTAAGGTGGGCGAGTGCAAGGTGTGTGCCGAGGCCGGACGCCATGGCGACCTGATCGCGCATAAGAGCGAAAAGAGCGGCAAGCGCTTTATCCGCTGCACCAACTACGACGATTGCGGCGTGAGCTATCCGCTACCGGCGCGCGGCAAGCTCGAGGCGACGGGCGAGACCTGCCCCGAGTGCGGTGCTCCCATCGTGGTGGTCAACACGGCACGTGGCCCGTGGCGCATCTGTGTGAACATGGACTGCCCGACCAAGGAAAAGAAGCCCGCCCGCGGCCGCAAGACCACGACCAAGGCGAGCGCGGCGAAGAAGACGACGGCCAAGAAGACGACCGCTAAGAAGACCACGACCAAGAAGTCGACTGCCAAGAAAGCAACCGCCGACAAATAGCCGAACAGCGACACGCCACAGCAACAGGGGCCGGGTGCGCGAATCCAAACGCGCACCCGGCCCCGCTCATGAGTTGCGGTGAAATAGTTCTTATTTGAGCTTGTAGGGCTCAAAAACCGGAACTATTCCACCGCAACTTCTTGTTGGTTGGGGAGTTTAGTTCACTTCGACGGGTTTGGCTCTGGGATAGCGCTCCTCAAAGTCTAGACGGTACTTATTGTCATTGGTGCCCGCCACGTTGTCGCGTGACAGCGGCGTCACGATCTCATTCTTGTGGTCCGCGGGCTTGGCGTATTTCAGGCTGATCTCCCAGGCATCGCAGATCGCGTCGATGCGGTGATCCAAGTCGTCGTACAGGGCGATGATGTCCTTCCAAGAGCTGTAGTTCTTAGAGCTCATGGGGACGTCCAGGTCCTCGACGATATCGTAGTACTGTTCGATGGTGTCTTCCGTGCGCTCGGCGACATCAGCGAGATTTTGACGGGTGGTACGGTCCTCTTCCAGATAACCGCCATTGAACGCCTCTGCGCAGGCACGGACCTGGCTATCGAGATCTTCGAGCAGGTCGTAGTATTCGCTCAGGCGACGGTAGAGGTTTTGCTCGGAGAGGGTTGCTTCGCCGTCATCATCGTCGTCGTCATCGTCGTAAAGGCTATTGAGGTCGCCGAGGGGCTTAAGGTCGTCGGAGTCGACATCATGGTGCAGCTTGGTAACCTCGGCAGTCGTCTGCGTGGCAGCGTTGTCGAACGGCTTGATCACAAAGAAAATGACCAGGGCGATGATGATTGCCACCAGCACAACGATAACGGCGACAAGCGCCCTGGTAGCACTCTTTTTTGCGGCGGGGGCCTGCGGTGAATCAGACGCGTACGCAGACGCCGGTTGCTGTTGGGGCGGGGTATCCGCGACGGGTATGCGCTGCGTCGTTTCGACCGCCGCGGGACCGGCGGCGGGGTCGGGGCGATAGGCGAGGGGGTCGTCCGGCTTAGCTTGCGGCGTATCGAGGGAGCCGGTTTGCTCAAACGCGGGTTGGCCATTGCTTGCGGTTGTCTGCTCAACGGGTGCACCGCACGAAGTGCAGAACTTGGCATCATCTGCAAGAAGCTTGCCGCACGAGGCACAATACCGAGACATTGCCACTCCTTTCGCCACATTTCAATGCAATACGACGATTATACCCAGCGTTCAAAATTCCCCATCATAAGTTGCGGTGAAATAGGACTGTTTGGCGGTCTCAGGGCTTCAATCAGTCCCTATTTCACCGCAACTTTGGAAAGGCGCCTTTAGCCATTGGGGACGCGCCGAGCACTGGGGTATCATGGCTTGGTTGCTATAACTTGCATTTTCGCGCCTTGTAGGAAGGGGCTGCGCCCATGGCTTTTGAGCCCGCTCAACATAGCTTTATCACGCTCGAGGGCGTCGACGGCGCCGGCAAGTCCACGCAGGCGCGCCTGCTGGCCCACGCGCTCGACCTCGCTGGCTATCAGGTCGTAACTCTTCGCGAGCCGGGCGGCACCGCCATCAGCGAAAAGATCCGCGCCCTGCTGCTCGACCCCGCCAATACGGCGATGGGCGACACCTGCGAGCTGCTACTCTACGAGGCCGCGCGTGCCCAGCTGGTGCACGAGGTCATTGCTCCCGCCCTCGCTGCCGGCAAGGTGGTCCTGTGCGACCGTTTCTACGATTCCACGACCTGCTATCAGGCGTTTGCCGATGGCCTCGACCGTCAGATGGTACGCGATGCCAACAACCTGGCCGTCGCGGGAGCGCACCCGGCGCTCACGCTCGTCTATCACATCACGCCCGAGCAGGCGGCGCTGCGCATGGCGGTCCGCGGTGCGGCCGATCGCATGGAGGCCAAGGGCATGGCCTTCCAGGAGCGTGTTTACCAGGGATTCTGCAGCATTGCCGCCGAGGAACCAAACCGCGTAAAGCTCATCGACGCGACCGCGACCATCGAGGAAGTCTTCGAGAAGACGGTCGAGCAGGTTCGCGCCTACGGCCTCGATATTTCCCAGGACGCCGTCACCGCCGCGCTTGCCCAGGAGGCCGAGTAACATGGCCCCCGCTCAGGCAAGCCTGCTGGCCAAGCTCGACACCCAAGAGCGCGTGCGCGACTTTTTGACCAACGCCGTCGCCAGCGGTCGCGCATCGCACGCCTACCTGTTTTTGGGCGCGCCCGGCGCGGGCAAGCTCGACGCCGCGTGGGCGCTCGCCCAAGCCTTCCTGTGCGAGCAGGATGGCTGCGGCTCATGCGATAGCTGCGTGCGCGTCGCCCGCCATACGCACCCCGACGTGCACTATTACACGCCCGAGAGCGCCACGGGCTACCTCATCGCCCAGACCCGCGAGCTGCTCGATGACGTGCCTCTGGCGCCCATCCGTGCCAAGGCCAAGGTCTACATCATCGACCGGGCCGAGCAGCTGCGCGCCAACACCGCCAACGCACTGCTCAAAACACTCGAGGAGCCGCCCGAGGGCGTTATGTTTATCTTGCTGGGCACCTCGGCAGACGTGATGCTGCCCACCATCGTGAGCCGCTGCCAGTGCGTGCCGTTTCGGCTGGTGTCGCCCGCCGTCGCCGCGCAGGCCGTGAGCCGCGCCACCGGTCAGGACCCTGCGCGTTGCCGCATGGCCGTCGCCGTAGCGGGAAGCCCCACGCGTGGCATCGAGTTCCTCAAGAGCGCCGAGCGCCAGGACGCCCGCCGTCAGATGGTTCGCGCCATCGATTCGCTTATCGCCGCCGACGAGGCCGACGTGCTCAGCCGCGCCAAGTCACTCATCGTCGCCGTTAAGGCGCCGCTCGCCGAGGTCAAGTCCACGCAGGAAAAGGTGCTCGAGCAAAACGCCGACTACCTGTCGCGTGGATCATTGAAGCAGCTTGAGGACCGCAACAAGCGCGAACTCAACGCGCGCGAGCGTTCGGGTATCATGGAAGCGCTGGCGAGCGCGCGGACGCTCATGCGCGACGTGCTGCTGACGCTTCAGGACGAGGCGGCCGACGTGGTGAACGAAGACGTGCGCGACACGATCGGTCGGCTTGCTGCCGCGACCAATGTTGCGGGTGCCACGCGGGCGCTCGAGGCAGTCGCGACCGCCGAGCGCAACATCGCCAGAAACGTTACTCCCCAGCTGGCCATCGAGGTCATGCTGTTCGATATCAGGAAGGCACTGAAATGCCGTTAGTCGTACCCGTTAAGTTTACCTACGCCTCGCGCGACCTGTGGTTCGATCCGCAGGATCTGGATATCCTCGAGGCCGATTATGCCATTTGCTCCACCGAGCGCGGAACCGAGATCGGCCTGGTCACTGCCGATCCCTTTGAGGTGCCGCAAGACGAGATCGGTCAGCCGCTCAAGCCCGTGCTGCGCGTGGCGAGCGACATCGACCTGCAGCTTGCCGACGACCTGGCCATCCAGGGCGACGAGGCCATGGTCGACTTCCGCCGCCTGGTCAAGGAGCTCGACCTCGAGATGAAGCCGGTGGGCGTCGAGTACCTGTTTGGCGGCGAGAAGGCCGTGTTCTACTTTGCGGCCGAGGAGCGCGTCGATTTTCGCCAGCTCGTCAAGGATCTGTCCTCGACGCTGCACATTCGCGTCGACATGCGCCAGATCGGCGTGCGCGACGAGACCCGCCTGGTGGGCGGCTATGCCCAGTGCGGACAGGAACTCTGCTGCACGCGCTTTGGCGGACAGTTTGAGCCCGTCTCGATTCGCATGGCAAAAGAGCAAGACCTGCCGCTCAATTCCTCCAAGATCAGCGGCGTGTGCGGTCGTCTGATGTGCTGCCTGCGCTACGAGTTCGAGGCCTACAAGGACTTTAAGAGCCGTGCGCCCAAAAAGAAGACGCTCATCGATACGCCGCTTGGCAAGGCGCGTATCCAGGAGTATGACACGCCGCGTGAGCAGCTGGTGCTGCGCCTGGAGAACGGCAAAGTCTTTAAGGTCAACCTAGCCGATATGACGTGCTCGGAGGGCTGCAAAAAGAAGGCCGCCGAGCAGGGCTGCAACTGCCGCCCCGACTGCGTGACGCGCGACGTGCTCGAGCGCATCGAGTCGCCCGAGATGCGCCTGGCGCTCATGGAGCTCGATCGCGAAAACGGCGTCGATGTGGGCGATGGCCTGTCGAGTGCCGACCGTCTGGCCGGCACGTCGATGCCCAAGCGCCGTCGTCGCGATGCTGAATCCGATGCTCGCGCCGGTCAGGGTCAGGGCGAGGGCCGTGGCCGCGGAAAAGGCCGCGGTAAGGCCGAGACACCCGAGGCCGAGGGGGCGGCCGATGGCCGTCGCCGTCGCAAGCGCGCGGGCTCGGGCGATGCTACCGAGGTTGCAGCCGCGGGCAAGAACGCCTCTCGCGAGCGCGAGGTTCAGCAGCCCCAGCAGCAGAATCGCGGCGGCGGCATGAACCCCACACGTCGCCGCCGCCGTCATCTGTCGAGCGAGGAGCGCGAGGACGCCTTCCGCGCCGCAGCTGCTCGCGAGGCCGGTGCCGCTTCCAAGGGCGCCTCGGCCTCCGATGCGCCTGTCGACAAGAGCGGCAAGTCACGTGGCGAGGAGGAGCGCGCGCCGCGTCCGCGCCGTCGCCATTCCTCGGGCGCGCAACAGAAGCCCTCAGTGCCCTCCGTGGCCGATCAGGTCTCGGATGGCGAGGTCAAGGTCACGCGCCGTCGTCCCGGGGATGGCGGGGGAGCGGCTGCCAAGGCTTCGCGTGGCGCCGCTCGCGACGAGCGCGAGCCGCGCGAGAATCGCGGTGGCGAGGGCTCGGCCGACCAGGGTCAAAAGCGCCGTCGCCGTCGTCGTTCCCGCAAGCCGCGCCAGGATGGTGGCGAGGGCTCGACCCCGTCTTCGTCCGCACCACAACCGCCCGCCGGCGAATAACGCCCGCGAGCGGATTTAACCTGCCTTGCCCCGAGCGCATCGGGGTATCATAGCGCCGAATCAACAACCCTCCCTGCGATCGAGCGTAGGGAGGGTTGTGTCTTGAAGAGCCATCTGAACATATTGAGCCGTCTGCAGAGTGCCGGTGCCCTACCGTTTGCGGACGAATTGCTACCGTTTGCCGAGCGCGCGACGTACGAGGCGCTCGAGGCATTGTCGCCAACACGATGTACCGGCTGCGAGCGCGCCGGTGCGCTTATTTGCCAAGACTGCCTGGCCGCGCTCACGCTCATCGACCCACGTCATAGCTGCACCCGATGTGGCGCCCCGTTTGGGGATTTGCTGTGCACTGAGTGTTCGGTCGAGGGCACGTCTTCGGCAATGGCGGAGGCGCTCGACCGCTGCCTGGCGTGCGCCGTCTATGCGCATCCGCTGCCGCGCATCATTAAAGCGTACAAGGATGCGGGCGAGCGACGTCTGGCTCCGTATCTGGCGGAGCTGTTCTACGACACCGCCCTGCATGCCCAGGTCGTAGCTCCCGATCGCTACGGAGGCGTGCTTTCCGGTGCGGATGCGGTGGTGTTTGTGCCTGCGACGGCGGCAGCGTTTCGGCGGCGTGGTTTTGATCATATGGAGGCTATTGCGCGCCCATTTTGCGAGCTGTCGGGTGTTCCTCTGCTCGATGCTCTCGTCAAGTACGGGCATGGCGACCAGCGCGAACTCGGTCGTGAGGAGCGCCGCGAGCGTGCCCGAGGTATGTACGAGACGGTTGAGGACGTGCACGGCCGCCGCCTGCTGCTTATCGACGACGTTATCACCACGGGTGCGACGATGGCAGCGGCTTCGGCGGAACTCAAGCGCGCCGGTGCCACGGCCGTTGATGGCCTCGCTATCGCACGCGTTTGGTAGGGGTGGTTCAGATGGCAATAAAGATCGGGCAGCGTGGCAAGCCTGCAAGCGAGCAGCTGGCTGCTTCCGTAATTCTGACGGGCGCCTCGGCGCTACGCATGATGCGCGCCGAGCGCCGACAAATGGGTTACATCAGCTGGAGGGACCTCAGTCCCGATGAAGAGTGCCGTGTGCTGCGCGCGTCGTCGCCCTCGATCGAGGACATCTATCTTCCCGACTTGGTGCGGATTGGGGCCGCAAGCGGCGAGGTGCAAGAAGATCTTTGCTTGCTGGTGGGATCTGCGGCGCAGCGCCGCCGCATGCCTGGCGTGGGCTGGTCCGTATGCTCTGGGTTGCCCGCCGGCTCGATTCTAGAGGTGGAACCAGGGGTGTACAGTCTATCTCCCGAGGCCCTTTGTGTTGCCGTCGCCCGCGAGGTCGGCTGTATCCAGGCATTTGCCCTGGCCCAGGAGCTGTGCTCTAAGATTTCGCTGAGTGACCGCGGGCAGTATCTACCTCCCTACACATCGCCTGTCGTGAACAAATTGGCAAAGGACAAAGACCAGCCGCCAGATGTCGGTTACTTTGAGGTCGAGTCCGTGCTGACACCCGATTGCCTGGTAGATTACCTCGCGGCATGCAAGGGGAATGTGGCCAAACAGCTGCTGCGCCTGTGTCCCTACCTGTCAGAAAATCTGCGCTCGCCCATGGAGTGCATCATGCTCGCTCTGTTTTCGCTTCCGTTTTCCTATGGCGGATTTGCCTGCGGTCCCTTTAAGACCGACTACAAGATCGAGTTCGATGACCGTGCGCAGGCAATCTCGGGGATGCCGCATGCAGTTTGCGATGCGTATCAGGAAGCAGCCCAGTTTGACCTGGAATACAACGGTGAGCTGGGCCATTCCTCCCGGAGGGGACGTATCCATGATGAAAAACGCAACACGGGCTTGATTACTATGGGAATCGAGGTCGCGACGGTTAACAACGAAATGCTCTGCGACATGGAAGCGATGGAAGCGCTCGCATGGCGCATCCACCAGCGCATGAGTAAGCGATATCGCAACCGTGTTGACGCTCGCAGAAAGAAACAAGAGGCGCTATTAAACAAATGTGGAATATCCTGGCATCAATCTGACGTTATAGAGCGTGAAAACAGCTTGCAGAGCCAAAAACTCCTGCTACTAAATTGGTAACAGTACTCATATTTGCTATTTTTTGGCCACGGCGCCCTAAGACGGGTGTGTTGGGGCTTTCCATAGGGGAGCGACGGGCTTAATCAGAGCGCGTGCGGCCCGTCCTGACCTGCGAAATCTGTACTCGCGATGCGAATAACGCCCCTAACCTTAAACTTTAGCTTGAACTTAGCTATAATGCGCTTCGTTCCTACCAGGCTGTGGTTGCGGACGGACGAAATGCCCGTCCTAGTCCAAGACAGACGCGGTCAAAGGGATCCACGTAAGCGACCGCGTGCGCGCGGCGCGATCATGGCGCGTCCTAGATGTAAGCCGCACCGTCCGTTCTACTTTCTTTGGGGCAATACCGCCTCGCGGGCGAGCGGGTCAGTCGTGAAGGTGGCTGCGGCCTCCCGAGCAAACACCCCGGTGCGCAAGTGTGGGGTCAAATACCAGGTCAGCTGGTGGGAACAACCTGATATTCCGCGCAACGCACGGATTGTATACGACACAGAAGGCAGGGTAGTGGACATGGTGAGGGGCAGCTTGATGCACGCGGCTCGGTTGGGTGCTGGGACCGCAGCGGTCATTGCCGTTTTGGGCCTGAGCGGATGCGCGTTCAACCCGCTGTCTACGTTCACGACTCCCACGATCGACCAGATCGAGTACGAGACCGTCACGCCGGCGGTGTCGGACGATGCCCTGGTCACTCCCGGAACCCTGACGGTCGCCCTCGATACTTCCGATGCGCCGCAGGCCATGCAGGACGCCGACGGCGAGCTCACGGGGTATGCGGTTGACGCCGCCCGCGCTCTCGCAAGCCGCATGGGCCTTAAGGTCGCCTTTGTCGATGCGTCTTCGGCAGATTCCGCGCTCGGCGACAAAAAGGCCGATATCTTTATCGGCGAGATTAACTCCACGGACGGGGACATTAGCTCGCTCGGCACCTGCCTGTACGATGCCACTTCCGTGTTCGGTAAAACTAGCGATGGTGGGTCGCTAAGCGTTTCCACCGATACCCTTAACACGTCCACCCTGGGCGTTCAGACGTCCTCGGCCTCGCAGGAGGCGCTTGCTAAGCAGAGCATCACCGCCAACCAAAAGACCTACTCCAACATCAACGAGTGCTTTGAGGCGCTCGAGTCCGGCGAGGTCGACTATGTGATCTGCGACTCCACGGCCGGCGGCTACCTTGCACGCCTGATGAGCGAGGTCTCCTATGCCGGTGCGCTCGAGGCGCCCTCGACGCTTGGTGTTGCGGGCCTCTCGTCCAATGACGAACTGTGCCGTGCCGTGAGCGATGTCCTCGACGGTATTACGGCCGACGGCACGCTCGAGGCGGTTCACTCTGTCTGGTATGGCACGATGCCCTACGACCTCACCACTAAGACGGTTTCGGGTGCTAACGTGCAGCCGGGCGACTCTGAGTCCAGTGAGACCACGTCCTCCGACAGCGAGTCCTCCGATTCCAACAATGAGACCGCATCCTCCGAGGACAAATCGTCCAGCCAGGAAGGCACCATCACCGACGACGACATTAACAAACTTAATAGCTAGTTATTGCTAGGGGTGGTGTCTCCTATACGTTGGAAAGGACACCTCTTCACGGTTTCAACACGCACTGCCGGGCTTCCCCAATAGGGGAGCCCGGCTTTTTCATCCCAATAAAACCAGCAGGTCAAAGCTAATTTTCGGGACCAAATACAAAGCCGCCGGCTCCCTCCCATAGCGCACTTTGCCACGGAAAAGTGCGAGACTTCGGTATGCGGTATCAAGCAATCGTTATTCGGGTCTTTAGGAATCCGCGTGATTAAATGCACGGCAATGGGTACATAGCCAGTACAGTAAGTCCCCGAGGCAGATTGGAGCCACGTATGGATATCAAGGTTTCTGGACGCAAGACGACGGTAACCGATGCTCTGCGTGCGCATGTGGATGAGAAGATCGGCGAGGCGCTCAAGGTTTTCGATATCGAGCCCATGACGGTCGACGTTGTACTTCGCTATGAGAAGAACCCCTCGAACCCCAACCCGGCAATCGTCGAGGTTACGGTTCGTGCCCGCGGTTCGGTGATTCGCGTTGCCGAGCACGGTGCAGATATGTACGCCGCCATCGACCTCTCCGCCGATAAGGTCACCCGCCAGCTGCGTAAGTTCAAGACCAAGGTCGTGGACAACCGCCAGGGCGGTGCCAGCGCCGCGGATGTCGCGCCGGTCGAGCGCGTCGAGGATCTGGCCGACCTGCTGCTGCCCGAGGAGGAGGACGACCTGCTCGTCCGCGAGAAGGTTATCGACGTCACCCCGATGACCGAGGAGCAGGCGCTGGTGCAGACCGATCTGCTGGGCCACGACTTCTACGTGTTCGAGAACGCGACGACCGGCCTTATCAATGTGGTGTATCACCGTAAGAATGGTGGATATGGCATCATCAAGCCCCGCATCGAAACACTTGACGAGTAAAATACGTTAACTTGCATGAGTTAACGGTTGGCGGCCATCCCATGCGGGTGGCCGCCTTTTTACGTAAGGAGTCGCTTTGATGGACAAGGCCGCATCCGCCGGTCATTCGGACCGTTGCCGCATCGTCGTCGATACCTGCTGCGACTTTAGCCCCGAGGTCGCCGCGAACCTCGATGTCGATATCCTGGGTTTCCCCTTCATTATCGATGGCGAGGAGCGCACGGATGACATCTGGTCGAGCATCAGCCCTAAGGAGTTCTACGACCGCATGCGCGCCGGTGCCCGCGTGTCCACCTCGGCCGTGTCGCTCGGTCGCTATATCGAGTTCTTTACCGAGTGCGCCAAAGAGGGCACGCCCACGGTCTACCTGTGCTTTACCTCGGCGCTGTCGTCGAGCTACAACTCCGCGTGCCAGGCGGCAGATGCCGTGCGCGCCGAGTATCCCGATTTTGAGCTCTACGTGGTCGACAACGCTCTGCCCTGTGCGACCGGCGAGCTCTTGGCGCTCGAGGCCGTCCGTCAACGCTCGGCGGGACTCACCGCCAAACAGCTGGTCGACTGGGCAAACGAGGCCAAGACCTATGTCCACGGCTACTTTACGCTCGAGAGCTTTGACGCGCTGGCTGCCGGCGGCCGCATTCCGCCTGCGGCGGCACAGCTCACGGCAAAGCTCGACGTCAAGCCCGAGCTCTCTTACGACCTTGCCGGCTCGCTGTCGCTGATCGGCGTCAACCGCGGCCGCAAGAAGGCGCTCAAGTCCATCCTCAAGTCGTTCCGCGAGAACTATGTGCCCGATCGCACCATGCCCATCGCCATCATGACGGCCGATGCCGAGAAGGATGGTGACTGGCTCGAGGCTGCCGTTCGCAAGGAGGAAGGTTGCGCCGACGTCACGATTATCCGTAGTTCCGTCGGTCCTACCATTGGCTCGCACGTGGGGCCCGGCATGGTGGCGCTTGCGTTTTGGGGCAAGAACCGCGCCGAGAAAGCCTCGCTTTCCGACCGCATCGCACGCCGTGTGCGTGGTGAGTAGACAGGCGCTACGACCACAGGCGCCCCGCAGCTCAAGCGCTGGCACTGAGTATTCAACCTGGTAATAACACCCAACCCAAAAGGAAAGGTTTCATGGCAAACAAGCTCTCCGTCGCATTTATCGGCACCGGAATTATGGGTGCCCCCATCGCCGGTCACATCCTGGATGCCGGCTATCCCGTCACGGTCAACAACCGCACCAAGTCCAAGGCTTCCGCACTTGTCGAGCGCGGTGCCGTCTGGGCCGATACGCCGGCCGAGGCCGTGGCAAACGCCGATGTCGTCTTTACCATGGTGGGCTATCCCTCTGAGGTCGAGGAGCTCTACCTGGCGGGCGACGGCCTGCTGGCCTGCACCAAGCCGGGCGCGGTGCTGATCGACCTCACCACGAGCTCGCCCGAGCTCGCGCGCGACATTGCCGAGGCCGCCCAGGTCTCCGGCCGCATGGCGTTTGACTGCCCCGTCACCGGCGGCGAGTCGGGCGCGATCGCCGGCACGCTCACGGCTATCGTGGGCGCCACCGAGAACGACATCGCCCCGGTCCGCGACATCCTTGCCACCTTCGCCGCCAACATCTGCTGCTTCGACGGCGCCGGCAAGGGTCAGGCCGCCAAGCTCGCCAACCAGGTGTCGCTGGGCGCCTGCATGGTCGGCATGGCGGACGCCATGGCATTTGCCGAGCTGAGCGGCCTCGATCTGGAGAAGACCCGTCAGATGATCCTGGGCGGCACCGGCAAGTCCGGCGCCATGGAGAGCCTGGCTCCCAAGGCGCTCGACGGCGACTACAAGCCCGGCTTTATGGTCGAGCACTTCATTAAGGACCTGCGCCTGGCGCTCGCTTACGCCGACGACCGCGAGCTCGCGCTGCCCGGCGCTGACGTGGCCTTTACGCTCTACGACATGCTCGACGCCATCGGTGGCGCCAAGCTGGGCACCCAGGCCATCACGGTGCTCTACAAGGAGGAGGCCGACGCCATCGCCGCCGGCCTGGACTGGTCGCAGTATCGTCCCGAGGAGCACGGTGCCCACGAGGACGGCTGCGGTTGCGGCGAGCATGGCGACGACCACGAGTGCGGTTGCGGCCACCACCATGGCGAGGACCACGAGTGCTGCGGCGGCCACGGCCATGACGACGGCCACGAGTGCTGCTGCGGCCACCATCACGGGGAGTAGCGCCCATGAGCTGGACGTTCGTGGTGCTTGCGCTGGTGCTCTTTCTCTTTGCGATCTACATCGGCTTTTTGTGCGGCCAGTGGGCGTGCGAAAAGCGCGTCATCACCAAGCGCGATTACTGGATCGCCAATTTTGCAGGTGCGGCGGCAGTTGTCCTGCTGACCTGGGTGTTCTCGCTGTTCCCGCTGGTGCAGTTTGCGCCGATCGGCTGGCTCGGTGGCTTTATCGCCGGCCTTAAGATGAGCTTTGGCGAGTCCGTCGGTCCGTGGCGCAAGCACGACGAGGTCTTTAACGTCAACAAGGCTCACCGCGCCGCCGCCGACGCGGGCGATGCCGAGGAGCGTCGCCGCGCACGCCGCAATGGTGCGGCCGACCGACAGCTTATCTCGGTCACCGATGACAGCAAGGGTGCTGGCAAGCACGCTAAGAAATAGTAAGAAGAGGTAACTATGGCAGAAAATAAAGACGAACAGCTCACCGACGAGGAGCTGGCACAGCTTCAGCTGGCAGAGGAGAACGAGAACGCCGTCGACCGTCTGGTCAAGGAGCTCGGCTGCCCCACGCGCCGCATCCGTCAGTTTGCCGCCCGCGTGCTGCACCTGCTTGCCGAGCGCGATCCGCAGCGCGTCGTGCCCTGCGTGCCCGCGCTGATCGAGGCACTCGACCGCCCCGAGGCTCAGACCCGCTGGGAGGCCCTCGATGCCCTGGCGGCGCTTGCCACCACCTGCCCCGAGCAGCTGGGCGATGCCTTTGAGGGCGCCGAGACCGCGCTGTTCGACGAGATTTCCTCCACGCTGCGCTATGCCGCCTTCCGCCTGCTGTGCGTGTGGGGCGCCACGAGCGTCGAGCGTTCGCGCGAGGCTTGGCCCATCCTGGACGAGGCTATCCAGTGCTACCACGGCGACCTTGAGTATCGCGACATGCTCGGTTGCCTGTACGAGTTTGGCCAGGGCGAGATTGACGCCGAGGTCGCCGAGAAGCTTGCGCTGCGCCTTAAGTTCGATGCCGAGAACGGCAAGGGCAGCTATCTCAAGGCCCGTTCGAGCGAGATTTGCGAAATGCTTGTTAAACGTTTTGGCCTGGATCTCTCCAAAAAGAAGAAGCGTGCTAGCGTTAAAAAATCTGACGACGCCGAAGACGAGGAGTAACAGATTATGGCGCACGATGTAGTCCTGATTCCCGGTGACGGTATCGGTCCCGAGATTACGCAGGCCATGCGCCGCGTGGTCGAGGCCACCGGTGTCCAGATCAACTGGAACGTCCAGGAGGCCGGTGCCGGCGTCATGGATGAGTTTGGCACGCCGCTGCCCCAGCACGTGCTCGATGCGGTCGCCGAGACCAAGGTTGCCATCAAGGGCCCCATCACCACGCCGGTCGGTACGGGTTTCCGCAGCGTCAACGTGGCCCTGCGCAAGCATTTTGACCTGTATGCCTGCGTGCGCCCCTGCCTGTCGCAGCCGGGCGACGGCTCGCGCTTCCGCGATGTCGACCTGGTTATCGTGCGCGAGAACACCGAGGACCTCTACGCCGGCATCGAGTTCGATGAGGGCGCTGCCGAGGTCGAGGAGCTCTCGCAGCTCGTCGAGCGCTCGGGCCAGAAGACTTTCGCCGCGGATTCCGCCATCTCAATTAAGCCGATTTCCATCGCCAAGAGCCGCCGCATTGTGGAGTACGCCTTTGAGTACGCCCGCCGCTGCGGCCGCAAAAAGGTGACGGCCGTGCACAAGGCCAACATCATGAAGGCGACCGACGGCCTGTTCCTGCGCGTGGCGCGCGAGGTGGCCGCCAACTATCCCGATATCGAGTTCAACGACAAGATTGTCGACGCTACCTGCATGGGCCTGGTCCAGAACCCCAACGACTTCGATGTCCTGGTGCTCCCCAACCTGTACGGTGACATCGTGAGCGACCTGTGCGCAGGTCTGGTGGGCGGCCTGGGTATGGCTCCGGGTTCCAACATCGGTGCCGACTGCGCCATCTTCGAGGCAACGCACGGCTCCGCGCCCGATATCGCTGGCCAGGATATCGCTAACCCCACGGCCGAGATTCTGTCTGCGGCTATGATGCTCGATCACCTGGGCGAGAACGACGCGGCCAATCGCATTCGCGCCGCCGTTTCTGCTACGCTCGACGAGGGTGAGCAGGTTACCGGCGACGTTCGTCGTGCCCAGACCGGCTCCGTTGAGGGCGCTGTGGGCACGCAGGCCTTTGCCGATGCCGTTATCGCGCACCTGGCCCAAGGCATGCAGACTGCAAACGCCTAAATAGTACTTAAGTGTTTGCGTATAACCTAAGAATCAATACGCCCGGCGCTCTGTCGGGCGTATTCTATTGCGGACTATGTTTCCTAACAAGGAGTAACTGATATGGGTCTGATTCAAAAGAAGGACGAGAAGGACGAGATCGACGGCATCCAGATCATCGAGCGCGGCGAAGGCCCCGACGGTGACGAGGACGAGAAGATCGATCTGGTCGCCGGTACGTCTGCCGAGCACATTGCCGCCGGCACGACGGCCGAGGAGGAGGACGCTCGCCTGGAGGCAAAGATCGCCGCGGACGCCGCCGACGAGAACCTCATGCCCGAGGAACAGGACGAGGACGACGACTCCGACGCGGACGACCATGCATCCAAGCACAAGAAGACGATGATTGCCGCCTTTGTTGTCGCTATCGTGATCGCTGCTGTGGTCGGCTTCTTTATCGGCAACGGTGGTTTTGGCGGCAAGGGCGTCGGCTCGGCGACCCTCACCGAGGACCAGCTCGATTCGACCGTGGCAAGCTACAGCTACAACGGCAAGAAGAGCGACATCACCGCGCGCGAGGCCATCGAGAGCCAGTACAGCCTCGACACCGTCAAGGATGGCGATGGCAACTACACCGCTCCGTCTGCCGACGTCATCCTGTCCTACGTGCGCAACAAGATTCTGCTCGATGCTGCCGAGGACGAGGGCATTACCGTTTCTTCCAAGGAAATGAAGAAGTACGCTGAGGATTCCATCGGCACCTCCGACTACAAGACCATGGCCACGCAGTACGGCGTGTCCAAGGACCAGGCCAAGCAGATCGTCCGTCAGTCCGCTACGCTGCAGAAGCTCTACAAGAAGAAGGTGGGCGACAGCTCCGCAAGCATGCCGACTGCTCCGACCGAGCCTTCTGACGGCAACGAGGAGACCGCGAGCAAGGACTACGCCGACTACATCATCAACCTTGCCGGCGATGAGTGGGATAGCTCAAAGGGCACCTGGAAGGATGCCGACAGCACCTATGCCAAGGCCTTTGCCGATGATGCCTTTACGACCGATAGCGCCACCTACAAGCAGGCCATGACCGCCTACTACACTGCTTATCAGCAGTATTCCTCGCAGGCTTCGAGCGCCAGCTCCAAGTGGACCGAGTATGCTAACGGCCTCTATGCCAAGGCCAACATCAGCATCTACGGCCTGTTTGCGTAAGGTTTGCCTGCACTACTGCGCGCTAACCGATCTACCTGATTGAGCCCGCTAGAACGGATAACGTTCTAGCGGGCTTTTTGCGTTGAGGGCGTGATTGGCGGCTTAATTATGGCTATTCATCTTTAAGTCCAAAAAGGCTATCGGCTTCATCGTCGGATACATATTCCAGTACATCGCCCGGTTGGCAGTCGAGTGCCCGGCATATCGCGTCAAGAGTTGAAAAACGTATGGCAGAAACCTTGCCCGTCTTAATGCGTGACATATTGACCTGGGAGATGCCCACACGTTCCGCAAGCTCTTTGGATGAAATCTTGCGTTCGGCGAGCATGCGGTCAAGCCGCAGAATAATCATGGATTCCCCCTAGAGCAACTCGTCATCTTGCTTTTGCAGGATATACCCGTAGCGGAAGATGCTGGCAATCAGGCAAATAATCAGGCCTGCAAAGAGCATGGAGGGCTCGAATAACTGGCCGACGAACGCATCCGTAAAGCTGCCGCCAAATCCTGAGAGTATCATTCCCGTGATTACGGCACCAAGAAGCCTCACGGCAACGCCGCCGATAAGGAATAAATGTCCTACTCGACGAAGTGTCTGGTTACATTCAAGGTCAAAGGGCCTGCCTTCCTTTTCAATGTTGAAGAAAAGCCTGCGCACGCTTATCGCGATGGTAAGCGCGAGACATGTCATCAAGAGGCTCCCTATGGCAGTGTGACCATCGTGTGCGACGAGCATAAGTGGGGCCTGCGCATCGGTACCGACGATAGCAAGGCATGGCCCCTCGCCGGCTTGAAGTTCTACGGATTGGAGACACGACCCTTGGGAGAGGCCAGGCAATATGAGCAGAAGGTCAATCGCAATGACTGCGAGGAGTCCCAGAGCGAGCGCGGTGGTAATACAGATCGTGGCCCATTTGCAGATGCGAGCGAGCTTCCTCAGTTCGACTATTGTCTGTTCGCGGCTGATGGTTTCATTCGATATAGATGCGTTTCGATGGACCATAACCCCTCCAATCGGCGTTTGGGATGATACTTGTATCATATCAGAATTAACGATAAACGATAAATAATTACGGATACTGAGTATGTAATGATTGAAAACGATTAGCGTGAGCTATTAGCTCATTTTGGATGCCGGAGTTTGGCGCGTGGGGGATAAGGACAAATGCCAAAATTACCTGTGATCGCGCAGGTGCTTCATCGGGTCTCCCCAATTCATCTGGGAAAACGGCTGAAAACGATTGCAAATAACCGGTGAACGGTCGAAAACTACCGTTCACCGATAATCTCAAAACTGGTTCTAACTGGTATTAAGTCAAAAAGACCAATTCACATATCTTCACAATGACCTGCAATTTTTCTACACGCTATTTTTAGCCGCCCTGCGTTGTTTAGACACAGGAAAAGTTTCGATCTTTTGCCAAAGCATTTCGAAACGGTTTCAAAACCGCAGGTAGAAGTGTTAACGAGCGGTAAACGGTCGAAATATCACCGTGAGCGGTGCAAAAACGTTTTACCGTATAAATCAACGAAAGCGGCCTCTTCTGGGGTGATATAGTGACAACAACACGTCACGTGGTTACTACCAGTTTAGAAACCACTGGTCTTCAAAGAACGCTTTCCAAGAAGCTTTAAGGGCGAGCGCCCGCTGGCTTCCGAAAATCATCGGACTCAGATCGTACACACCTTCGGAAGGGAAATTTGAATGGTTGGCTTTATTCTTACCGGTCATGGACAGTTCGCACCCGGCCTTGCAAGCGCTATCGCTATGGTTGCCGGCGACCAGCCTGCTTTTACCGTCGTTCCTTTTGAGGGCGACCAGGCCGCATCCTACGGTGAGGATCTCCGCGCCGCTATTACCGCCATGCGCGAGGAGTGCGATGGCGTGCTCGTCTTTACCGACCTGCTTGGCGGCACCCCGTTCAACCAGTCGATGATGATTGCCCAGGATGTCGACAACGTCGAGGTTCTGACTGGCACCAACCTTCCCATGGTTATTGAGCTTCTGTTCCTCCGCGGCAATGCCACGCTCGCCGAGCTTGGTGAGCAGGCAGTGACCGTTGGCCAGACGGGCATTACCGCCCAGACGGTCGCTTCTGTTGCTGGAGCCGAGGAAGAGGATGTCTTCGGCGAAGAGGATGGCATCTAATGGCCGATTTCGGAGCCAGCGTCTTGAGCTCCTCGGTCGCTCTTTTGGGCCTGCTTGTCATCATGGGCTTGATTTACACCATCTGGTCGCAAATCAACATGAAGAAGAAGCAGAAGTACTTCAAGGAGCTGCACACCGAGCTCAAGCCGGGTCAGGAGGTTCTTTTCGCCGGCGGTATCTACGGAACCGTCAAGGGCATCGAAGGCGAAAAGGTCCAGATCAAAGTCCGATCCGGTGCCGTCGTAGATGTTTCGCGTTACGCGATTCAGGAGATCAAGTAACTGTCGTCAGCAAATAACGAAAGGAAGCTGATCAACATGGCAGAACCCAACATTCTTCTTACCCGCATCGATAACCGACTGGTTCATGGTCAGGTTGCCACCCAGTGGAACTCCACCCTGGGCTCCAACCTCATCCTCGTCGCCAACGACGACGTGTCGACCAACACCATGCGCCAGAACCTCATGAAGATGGCCGCTCCCACCGGCGTCGCTACGCGTTTCTTCTCCCTGCAGAAGACCATCGACGTCATCGGCAAGGCGAGCCCGCGCCAGAAGATCTTCATCGTGGCCGAAACACCGGAAGACGTGCTTACGCTCGTCAAGGGCGGTGTGCCTATAAAGAAGGTAAACATCGGCAACATGCACATGTCGGAAGGAAAGCGCCAAGTCGCAACCTCCGTCGCAGTTAACGACGAGGATGTCGCTGCGTTTAAAGAGCTGCAGGAATTGGGGGTGGAGTTGGAGATCAGGCGCGTTCCGAGCACGCCTGTTGAGGACACGAGCAAGCTCTTCTCGTAATCCTCATGATCCACGTTGTCAGGAATGAAAACCTGACATTCTGTACGTGAAATCCAAAGTGCGTACATACATTTTGAAAGGAGGAGCAAGATGGAATACTCGATCATCCAGGTCGCTCTGGTCTTCATCGTCACGTTCGTCGCGGCAATCGACCAGTTCAACTTCCTCGAGTCTCTCTATCAGCCCATCGTCACCGGCGCCGTCATCGGTCTTATCCTTGGCGACCTCAACACCGGTCTTCTCGTGGGTGGTACTTATCAGCTCATGACGATCGGCAACATGCCGATCGGAGGCGCTCAGCCGCCTAACGCCGTCATCGGCGGCATCATGGCAGCCATTCTCGCTATCGCTACGGGCCTCGAGCCCAACGCGGCAGTCGGCCTTGCCATTCCGTTCGCTCTGCTTGGTCAGCTCGGCGTTACCCTGGTCTTCACGCTTATGTCGCCGCTCATGTCCTCCGCGGACAACATGGCTCACAACGCTGACACCAAGGGTATCGAGCGTCTGAACTACTTCGCCATGGCTCTGCTCGGCCTGATCTTCGCTGTCGTCGTCACCCTGTTCTTCATCGCTGGCGCTACCATCGGTCAGACCATCGCTTCCGCCATCCCGACTTGGCTGCAGACCGGTCTCTCCGCTGCAGGCGGCATGATGCGCTTCGTCGGCTTCGCCGTCCTGCTCAAGGTAATGATGAACCGCGATATGTGGGGCTTCTTCCTCATGGGCTTTGGCCTCGCGCTCATCACCGTTGCCAACGATTCGCTGGCAACCCCTGCTCTGCTCATCCTCGCTCTCATCGGCTTCGGTATCGCTTTCTGGGACTTCCAGCAGCAGACCGAGCTGAAGGGTGCAGCTGTTTCTGACGGAGGTGACTTCGAAGATGGCATCTAATGAGTATGTGATCCCGGAGCACTACGAGGATCTCACTCCTGCTCCGCAGCTCGACCAGAAGACCCTCAACAAGATGGCTTGGCGCTCCTGCTTCCTGCAGGCCTCGTTCAACTACGAGCGTATGCAGGCCGCCGGCTGGCTCTACTCCATCATCCCCGGTCTGGAGAAGATCCACACCAACAAGAACGACCTCGCGGCTTCCATGAGCCACAACCTGGAGTTCTTCAACACTCACCCGTTCCTCGTCACCTTTGTTATGGGCATCGTGCTTTCGCTCGAGCAGAACAAGGTTGACATCCCCACGATCCGCGCCGTCCGCGTCGCCGCAATGGGCCCGCTCGGTGGTATCGGTGACGCCCTGTTCTGGCTGACGCTCGTGCCTATCACGGCCGGCATCACCTCCAACATGGCCATCAACGGCAACGCCGCTGCACCGATCATCTTCCTGGTGATCTTCAACGTCGTCCAGTTCGCTCTGCGCTTCTGGCTCATGAACTGGTCCTACAAGCTTGGCACCAGCGCTATTGACGCTCTGACTGCTAACATGCAGGCCTTCACGCGTGCCGCTTCCATCATGGGCGTCTTCGTCGTCGGTTGCCTGGTCGTCACCATGGGTGGCACCCAGATCAACCTCCAGATCCCCAACGGCACCACCCGTGGCCTCTCCGCTACTACCGTGATCGTCTCCGAGAAGGAGGCCGAGAACTTCACCGGTATGGAGGGCATCGATACCGAGACCGCTGAGGCCGGTACCATCGCCATGACCGATGAGGACGGCAACGCCCTCACCGCCTCCGATGCCGACGGCAACGCTGTCGAGTGCGGCGTCACCGATCTGGGCAACGGCATGGAGTCCGTTACCTACGGCACCGTTACCGAGGATCCGGTCAACTTCTCTGTTGCCGACACCCTCAACACCATCGTCCCGAAGCTCGTCCCGCTTATGCTTACGCTGCTGCTTTACTACATGTTCGCTAAGCACAGCTGGACCCCGACCAAGGGCATTCTGCTGCTCTTCGTCCTCGGCATCCTGGGCGCTGGCCCGCTTGGTCTCTGGCCGAGCATCTGGTAAGGCTCTAGCTTGAGGGGTGTGTCCCTACGCGGCTCACACCCCGACCCCTTAAGCCATGTGTATGTTAAAAGCCGCGTGCTCGAAAGAGCGCGCGGCTTTTGTTTTCTTGTTGATTTGGGTGTGGCAGACAGATAATGCTAAACACCCAAGGTAGTAGCCGAGTTTGAGAAAATGGGAGGATAGGATGGCGATCGGAGCGCGTAAGCAACCGCTGTACGATCAGCTGGTCGATATTCTGACCGAAAAGATCGACCATGAATATCGCGCCGGTGACATGATTCCTTCCGAGCGCGAACTTTCGGAGCGCTATGGTCTCTCGCGCACCACGGTGCGCCTGGCTCTGCAGGAACTGGAGCGTTTAGGACTGGTGGTTCGGCAGCACGGTCGCGGTACCTTTGTGACCGACCGTTCGGCAAAAGCAACCAATCTTATGCAGTCCTACAGCTTTACCGAGCAGATGCGCGCGATGGGTCGCGACCCCGAGACCACGATTCTCGATTTTTGCGAGATGGAGGCCGATAAGAATCTGGCCGAGCATATGGGATTGCGTATCGGCGATCGCATTTTTAAGCTCAAGCGCCTTCGTTCTGCCGACAACATGCCCATGATGGTCGAACGCAGCTATCTACCGGTTCGTCAATTTCTGTCCCTAAAGCGACCGCTACTGGAGCGTAAGCCGCTTTACGATGTGATTGAGCAAGACTTTCAGCAAAAGATACGCGTGGCCGAGGAGGAGTTCTATGCGAGCATAGCCCGTCCCACCGACGCCCACCTTTTGGGAATTGTCGAGGGCTCGCCTGTGCTCGATTTGGTCAGGACTACGTATAACGAGTCAAACGAGGTTGTGGAGTATACACTCTCGGTTGCTCGTGCCGATCAGTTTAAATACAAGGTTTACCACCAGCGTAGCGACTAGTGTTCGCATCGTATCCATATGATGATTCTTTGCATTTAACTGGTTACTACCAGATAACCAACTGAAGTGTATAATTGCACGTCAGAGGATTACTTCTAGAGAGAGGTATTAAAAATGTTCGAGAAGAGTGTCGAGGAGCTCACCGAGCTCGGCGCCCAGATCACCACGGCCGAGATTGCTCAGCAGCCCGAGCTTTGGCGTGATACGCTCAACATCTACCGCGAGAACAAGGAGGCCATCGAGGCCTTCCTGGCCGAGGCTCGCGCCATGGGCGAGGGCCGTCTGTCTGTTGTCTTCACTGGTGCCGGTACTTCTGACTACGTGGGCGATACCTGCGCTCCGTACCTACGTCACGCCGGCAACACTGATCTCTACGACTTTAAGCCCATCGCCACGACCGACATCGTGAGCGCTCCGCGTGATTTCCTGCGCGCCGAGGATCCCACGCTTGTGGTTTCCTTCGCCCGTTCCGGCAACAGCCCCGAGAGCCTTGCCGCTGTCGCCGTTGCCAAGGAGCTCGTCCACAACGTCAAGTTCCTCAACATCACCTGCGCTCCCGAGGGCAAGCTTGCCGTCGAGTCCGCCGATGATCCCAACGCGCTGACGCTGCTCATTCCGCGCGCCAACGACAAGGGCTTCGCCATGACCGGTTCTTATTCCTGCATGACCCTGCTCTCCACCCTTATTTTCGACACTGCCTCTGACGAGCAGAAGGCCGAGTGGGTCGAGACGATTGCCAAGATGGGCGAGGAGGTCATCTCCCGTGAGCCCGAGATCGCCGATTACCTGGCTGGCGACTTCAACCGCGTGACCTACTTGGGTTCTGGCTCCTTCGGTGGCCTTGCCCAGGAGAGCCAGCTCAAGATCCTTGAGCTCGCTCACGGTCTGGTCGCTACTTCCTACGACACCTCCATGGGCTATCGTCACGGACCTAAGTCCTTCGTCGACGATAAGACGCTCGTCTTCGTGTTCGTCAATAACGACGCCTACACCCGTCAGTACGACATCGACATCCTCAACGAGATCGGTGGCGACGAGATCGCTCAGCACACC
Organism: uncultured Collinsella sp.; assembly: GCA_900540905.1. Taxonomy (GTDB): domain Bacteria; phylum Actinomycetota; class Coriobacteriia; order Coriobacteriales; family Coriobacteriaceae; genus Collinsella. The sequence continues at coordinate 29,881 of UQHR01000006.1, forward strand.
ATCGCCGTTCAGCAGGAAGGTGCCACCGTCTATGAGGGTGAGTCCTTCACCTTTAAGGGCTACGAGGCACTTCCCGAGGGCTACCTTGCTCTGCCGTTCGTGATGTTTGCCCAGGCTATCAGCCTGCTCAACTCCGTGCGCGTGGGCAACACGCCCGATACGCCGAGCCCCACCGGCACGGTCAACCGCGTGGTTAAGGGCGTGACGATTCACCCCTTCACCGCTTAATCGCGTCCCCCTGTAAGGGCGCCCGTCCGCTCATAACGGCGGGCGGGCGCTTTTTGTTTTACGTGAGCTGGGTATAAGCATCACTACAGTCAACTGCTTTAGAAGCAAGGAGTGCATATGAGCACGTACGCAATTAAGGCTGACAAGTTCTTCTTGCCGGCAGGCCCGCAACTGGGCGGCTATCTTATGGTCGAGGATGGCGTCTTTGGCGCCTGGCAGGCCGACGAGCCCTCTTGCGAGATTAAGGACTACACGGGATCGTGGATCGCACCGGGTATGGTCGATACTCACATCCATGGCTTCTACAACCACTCAACTACCGATAACGATCCCGAGGGCATCGATATCAGCTCGACCGAGCTCGCCCGTCGCGGCACCACCAGCTGGCTGCCCACGACGTTCACCGATGGCGTCGAGCAGATCAAGGACGCCTGCGCCGCCATCGCTCAGGCGGACGAGGGCCGCGGCCCCGACTTCTGCGGCGCCCGCATCCAGGGCATCTACCTTGAGGGTCCCTTCTTTACGATGAAGCACGTGGGCGCACAGAACCCCGCTTATCTGATCGACCCCTCCGAGGAGGTCTTCGACCAGTGGCAGGAGGCTGCCGGTGGGCGTATCGTCAAGAGCGCTATGGCCGCTGAGCGCGACGGCGCCGCTGCCTACGCTGCTGCCCTGAACGCCAAAGGTGTCGTGACCAGCATTGGCCACTCCGATGCCACCTACGATGAGTGCGTCGCTGCGATCAACGCCGGTGCCAGCTGCTTTACGCACACCTACAACGGCCAGCGCGGTCTGCATCACCGCGAGCCCGGTGTCGTGGGTGCAGCCATGTCCACCCCCGAGACCTACGCCGAGATCATCTGCGACGGCAAGCACGTGAACCCTGCCGCCATCAAGGCGCTGCTGCAGGCCAAGGGCTGGCAGCATACGGTGCTTATCACCGACTGCCTGGGCTGCGGTGGCATGCCCGAGGGCAGCTACACCAGCGGTGGCATGGACGTCATCATGAAGGACAACCTGTGCTGGCTCGCCGACGGCAAGAGCATTGCCGGCTCGGTGCTCACGCTTGCCCAGGGCGTCAAGAACATCGTGGACTGGGGTATCGCCAGCGCCGATATCGCCATTCGCATGGCAACCGAGGTGCCGGCTCGCTCCGCGCACATCGAGGATAAGTGCGGCAGCATCATGCCGGGTCGCGACGCCGACTTTGTCGTGTTCGACCACGAGCTTACTCTCGTCGAGACGTATGTTGGCGGCCAGAGCGTCGGCAACGCATTTACTGAGTAACGACAGAAAAAGACGGCGGGCCCGAATTTGCTCGGACCCGCCGTATGGGTTAACGCTCAAAAGCACCTTAACAGTTACAGCTTGTTAGCGATCTTCTTTGCCGTGCGCTTGACGCCGGCCACCAGGCCTCCCGCAGGATGCTCTTTTTCGTATGCCAGGCGCTTCTCGCGTTTGGCATACTCTTCGACGATGATGTCGCCGTACTCATCTTCGATCTTATCGAAGAAATCGACAGCGCCCTTAATTTCCTCAGCGGTCGGGTGTCCCTTCTGGACGCCGCCGGTGAGCTTGAACGGCCCCCACGTGTCAAAGCCGGGGCAGCCGTAGACGCCCATAAAGATGGCCTGCCTCATGCGGCAGATGCCATCGATATCTTTGCCGTACCACTTGTTTTTACCGCCGTAGGTCATAAGGCCAAACACCTTGTCCTGTGGCTGCAGCACGTTGGTGAGCACGCGTGCCATGTCCTTGTCGATCTCGGAATAATAAATGCCCGTGGCCACACCAATCAAATGGTACTCGTGCAGGTCGGGGTACTCGTTTTTACCGAGTGACTTCACATCGAGGGTATCGATCTCGGGGTGCGCCTCGACGATGGCGTCCACGAGCTTTTTCGTATTGCCGTGATGGCGCGAGGCGTAGAGGATGATGGTTCGCATAAGAAGGCCTTTCAGCTGTAATTGCATCAATGTCTGTATGGTACCCCGTTGCATGGCTGGGATACCGGACGCATCGATGAACGTGCGGGTTTGTCCTTTGATTAGGGCCGAGACGGGTACTTGCGAGCAAAAAGCAGTTGTTCGAAAGGATGGGCAATGGAATACGCTCTCTCCAACGATTCGATTTCTATTAAGGTGTCCACGGCTGGTGGTTCGTTTACCTCGATTGAGGCTGGCGGTCGCGAGTACTTGTGGCAGGGCGATCCCGCCGTGTGGTCTGGCCAGGCACCGATTTGCTTCCCGATTTGCGGAGGCTTGCGCGACAACAGCGCCATGACGTTTGCCGGGCATCATGTAAAGCTCGCTCGCCATGGGTTTGCGCGCAAACAGGAGTGGAAGCTGCTGAGCCAGAGCGAGAACGAGCTGGCGATGTGCCTGGCTTCGGAGGATAACGCCGCGCTGCTGAGCGATTATCCGTACCCGTTTAAGCTTGTCGCTCGTTATACGCTCGAGGACGCTGCTGTACGCGTCTCCTATGAGGTGACCAACGAGGGAACCGAGGACATGCCGTTCTTTATCGGCGGTCATCCCGGCTTTAGGTGTCCGCTCGATGAGGGCGAGGCCTATACGGACTACGAGCTGCGCTTTGAGAAAGACGAGGCTGCGGAGCTTTGCACCGCCGTGCCCTCGACCGGATTGATTGACGTGGCAAACCGTTCCAAGAACCCCATGGTGGGAAAGACGCTGCCCCTGTCGCACGAGCTCTTCGATTTTGCGGAGACCATCTTTGACGTGCTCGAGAGCCGCCAGGTCACGCTTTCTAAGAAGGGGGAGGACAAGGGCGTTCGCCTGAGCTTCGAGGGCTTCCCGTATCTCATTGTGTGGAGTAAGCCCGAGGGCGATTTTGTGGCAGTTGAGCCTTGGGGCGGCCTCTCGACCTGCTCCGATGAGGACGACGTACTTGAGCATAAGCGCGGCTGCCTTGTCGCCAAGCCCAAGGAGACCATCGTCCGCTCGTTCACGATTGAGATTCTGTAATTCCGTTTTGTCGACTCGTATCGCGAGGCATAAGGAGCCTGCGAGATAAGGAGCTAAAAATGATCCTCACCGTTACGATGAACCCGTCTGTCGATACGCGCTATCAGCTCGATGAGCTCATTATCGACGACGTCAACCGCGTGACGCCCGAAAAGACCGCCGGCGGCAAGGGCCTCAACGTGGCCCGTGTGCTGGGTCAGCTGGGCGACGACGTTGTGGCAACCGGTCTACTCGGCGGCCACATGGGCGCCTACATGGCTGAGCTCATGGACGCCAACGGTATTAACAACGACTTTGTGCCCATCAAGGGCGAGACTCGAATTTGCCTCAACATTCTCCACGCCGGCAACCAGACCGAGCTGCTCGAGAGCGGCCCGACAATTGCCCCCGAGGAGCTCGATGCCTTTACCGCCAAATTTACTGAGCTTGCGGGCAAGGCCGACGTTGTCACCATTTCGGGTTCTCTGCCCCGCGGTGTCGAGGCAGACTACTATGCCAAGATCACGGGCATTGCCGAGAACGCCGGCGCCAAGGTGCTGCTCGATACCTCGGGCGCTTCGCTCGAGGCCGCCCTTAAGTCCGAAATTAAGCCCGAGCTGGTCAAGCCTAACCTGACCGAGATCAACGGCCTTCTGGGCACGAGCTTTACCACCGACGATGTGGACGAGCTCCGTGCCGCGCTCGCCTCTGACGCCCGTTTCTCCGATATCCCCTGGGTCGTCGTATCCATGGGCGCTGCCGGCTCCGTTGGCTTCCACAATGGCCGTGCGTTCCGCGCAAAGACGCCCGATATCCCTGCCGTTAACGCCACGGGCTCTGGTGACTCCACTATCGCAGGCTTCGCACATGCCATCGCTGCTGGCGCAGACGACGAGACGGTGCTGCGTACCGCCAACACCTGCGGCAAGCTCAACGCCATGGATCCCATGACCGGCCATCTGGTCATGGACCGTTGGGACGAGGTCTACAACGGCGTTGTCGTGACTGAGCTGTAAGAGTTTGGGCGACGGCTCCGGCATCGCTTGCTAGCTCATGTTGACGACAAGTGCGGTAGCATTATGCCGGGGCGCGACGCCGACTTTGTCGTGTTCAATCCCGACCTTACCCTGGTCGAGACGTATGTGGGTGGCAACAGCGTCGGTAACGCGTTTATCGAGTAGCCGCCAAAGGAACGATCCGAGAGGGGATTTAGATGATTTACGGTGCACTGGGCGATATCGAGGAGTACCGCGGAATGCTCAAGGGCCTCGACGTGCTGATTGATTGGCTCGAGGAGAACGATCCGGCGGAGCTCGAGGTCGGCAGCCATCCGATTCTGGGCGACAAGGTCTTTGCGAACGTCATGGCTCCCACGACTCGTCCCGAGGCCGAGGCCCACTACGAGACGCATCAGCGCTATCACGACTTTCAGATTGACGTCGAGGGTCGTGAGGCCTTTAAGGTTGCCACGGGCAGTCTGACGCTGGTCCAGGAGTTTGACGAGAAGGACGACTACGATCTGGTTGATTCCGACGCTTCGATCGCCGGCGATCTTGCTGACGACAAGTTTGCGCTGTTTGTTGCCGGCGAGCCTCATATGCCCACGCTCGAGTTCTCGGGCGATGGCGCGCAGCCGGTCAAGAAGATCTGCTTTAAGCTGCTTGCAGATGCTTACTGGGAGGAGTAGCACGCTGCTCGGCTGAGCTGTTCGTGTTGCGAGCGTTATCCTTTGGAGGAGCGCGCTTAGGCCCCGCTGATCGCGGTTCCTTAGGGGATTGCGGCTGGCGGGGCTTTTTTGTTGAGTAGGGGAGTTGCCGGCGGCGTTTTGCTTGGATTTATTTGCGAAGAACATCGGCTAGCCGCAGGATTGAAATCATCGACCGATAAGTGAGTTCCACTTTTTCGCCCGCAAGCAGTCGTTTCGAGCCAATCTCATCTAGCCCCACAAGCCGAGAAAACAGCGGGCCGCTCATCGTGCCATCGTCAATTGATTCCCTTATGGTCTTCAAAACGTCCGTATCATGAAGCGATGCCGAGCTGTAGGGGGCAACACGAGCGGAACTCTCAATTAACGACGAGACAAAAGGATGGAGATGCTTTGGACATAGTCCATCAAACACCACATCCCCATTGTCGTTCGAGCCGACCAGGCGCCAAGTATAATGATCGACCCAGTCATCTCCGTCATATATGGCGTCCATGAGCAACTTCCCGTCTAGAGAGAGAAACCTATTTGGACATCGGGGCGCAAGACCGCAATCCATATCGGGCCTGCAGCAGCTCCAACCCAACGCACCACATAGGTTCCCTTTCGTACATGTGTATCAATCTGCCCCGAAATGCCGGTGAATGCAATTCCAGACCCGTTTGTCGGATAGCAATCGACGTATTTTTGTTTTCCGCTCACAACCTTGTATAGATATATCGTTCCAGCAAAAGAGAAGGTATCGTGACTATTTTAGATCTATATGGCCAATTCGAGCCCTCGCCATGGCAATTGTTGCAGCTGGGTTTCTTTTCATTAAAATTTCACTTTGGTAAATCCCCGCCCCTAAGCATTAAACCCGAAGTCCACCGAGTGGGCGAATTCCGGCGGATGTGCGCCTGAAATCGGCAACAAAAAAGCCGCCCGAAGGCGGCTATCTTGTGCAATGGAGCCAGCGACCGGGCTCGAACCGGTGACCCCCGCTTTACGAGAGCGGTGCTCTACCAACTGAGCTACGCTGGCGGCCATGTGGTGACGCAACTGAGGCGTCAACGGCTGTCTATGATACGGGACATCGCACATCCGTGCAAGTGTTCTGACGGCTTTTCTCACTTTAAATGCACTAATATTGGAGACGTGATGTCTCGCTCTTACGAGTCTCAAACAGAATGGGACTGCCATGGCTCAACCCAAGATCCTTCTCACGCGTATCGATGACCGGTTTATTTACGGGCAAGACGTCGAGCTGTGGAACGAGGCTATGGGTTCCAACCTCGTCCTAATCGTCAACGACGAGATTGCGGCGGATTCGCGCAAGTGGGCGCCTATGAGGGTCGCGGCGCCCGAGGGCGTGTGGACGCGGTTTTTCTCGGTGCAAAGGACCATCGACATCATTCATACCGCAACGCCGCGCCAATGGATTCTCATCATGGTGGCGTCGCCCGCGGATGCGCTCGCGCTGGTCAAGGGCGGTGTGCCGATCACCAAGATCAGCATTGGGCATATGCAGACAGGGGAGGGCAAGCACCCCATAACGCCCGCAGTCGCCGTAGACGGCGAAGATGTCGCCACCTTCAAAGAGCTGCAAAAGCTCGGCATAGAACTAGAAATCCGCTATCTCCCCAGCTCCAATCCCGACCCCATCGGCAATCTGTTCAACTGATCCCTTGGGGACGGAGAAAAACGAATCATTTTGCCCTTGCGAGGGACGCGTGCGATGCTGCCTGTCAAAAACAATGCCCATTTACTACGTTTGATCGGCTATCGCCGAGCATGTCGAATTTGAGAAAAACAAAACCGCAGGTAGGCGGCTCGCGAATTTAGCAAAAACCGGTGCATGGTCGAGCATCCCGGGCTAAACGTAGTAAATGGGCATAGTTTTGATATGTCACTCATACAGTCACAGCGAAATTGAGCCCAAAAGATGAAAAAACGCCCGTCGGCGGTGGTGCCGGCGGGCGTTGCTGTGCAATATGTCGCGTTGTGGGCCTAGTGCCTCATAAAGTGGTATTCGATCACATTGCTGTATGGGTGACCCGGGCCCACAATGCCCTGCGGGAACAACGGCTGGTGCGGCGTGTCGGGGTACATCTCGGCCTCGAGGGCAAAGCCGGCGCCCCAGCCATAGTTAGCATCGTCCTTGGCGTGCTCGTCGCCCAGCCAGTTGCCGGTGTAGAGCTGCACGCCCGGGGCGGTGGTGTAGTAGTCCAGCTCACGACCGGTCCACATCTCCTCGACGTGCAGGGCGCGGCGCAGATTGCGGCCGTACTGATAGCCATCGATGCACAGACAGTGATCGTAGCCACGGGCCTGCTTAATCTGCGGATCGTCGGTCTCCATGCCAGGAGCGACAGGGCGCAGCTCGCGGAAGTCAAACGGCGTGCCCTCGACCGGAGCAATCTCGCCGGTGGGGATGTTCTGCTCGTTGATGGGCAGGTAGTGGGCAGCGTTGGCAACAAAGAAGTGCTCACAGTCCATGCCGGCGTTATGACCGGCAAGGTTAAAGTACGTGTGGTTGGTCATGGACACGTAGGTGGCGCGGTCGCTCTCGCAGCTGTACTCGATGCGGAAACGGCCTGTCGGCGTCACGGTAAACACGGCCGTAAACGTGCGGTTGCCGGGAAGTCCCAGCTCGCCATCCTCGAGTGAGGTAGTCATACGCACGGCATTGTGGGCCTCATCGAGCTCAACGTCCCACACGCGCTTGTGCAGGCCGTGCTCAAGGTCGCTGTGCAGGTTGTTGGCGCCTTCGTTGGCCGGCATGTGCCAGTCCGTGCCATCGATGGTGATCGTGGCGCCTGCGGTGCGGTTGGCCACGGGGCCGATGGTCGCGCCAAAGCAGGCGGGGTTGTCAAAGTAATCCTCGAGCTTATCGAAACCCAGCACCACATCGCGCACGTTGCCGGGAATGTCGGGCACGTCGATGCCCAGTACGGTGGCGCCGTAGTCCATAATGCGAACGCAGATCTCGGGCCCGTTGAGGGTGTAGCGATGAACGGGGGTACCGCACGGCGCGGTGCCGAAAAGCTCGGAAGTGATCATTTGGTTCCTAACATCGAGATATTTCGGACAAACTGTAGCGCGAACAGGCGAGATTATCACTACACCTCACTAAAGCAGGGGGTATTTTTCTCAAAAAAGTAATGAAAGCGCAGTTGAAGCGTTCATTTTTGGTCCGCGCGAATCTGATACAATTTGTTCGTTACTGTTTGAATTGATGTACGCGTGGAACAGCGAGGACTCATCGTGATTAAGGCAGAGCGACAGGATAGGGTTCGTCAGCTGCTCGAGGAGCAGGGAACGGTCTCGGTCAAGGAGATCTCGGACGCGCTGGGCGTCTCGGACATGACGATTCGCCGCGACCTTGAGGAGCTCGCGAGCCTGGGCGAGATTGAGCGTGTGCACGGCGGTGCCCGCAGCGCGCAGGGTCGCCCCCATGCGATGCTCCGCCACGAGTACTCTCATAGCGAAAAGCGGTCCAAGCACGCTGAGGAAAAGCTGCAGATCGCGCGCCGTGCCGTGGAGCTCATCGAGGAAGGCTCGACTATCTTTTTGGGTACGGGCACCACGGTGGAGCAGATGGCCTCGATACTGCCGGCGTGCCGTTTGCGCATCGTGACCAACTCGCTTTCGGTCTTTAATCTGCTCGAGGCGCGTGAGGACTGTGACCTGTGCCTGGTGGGCGGCATGTACCGCCGTCGCACCGCCGCCTTTGTGGGCCCCACGGCCGAGGACACCCTGCGCGCTCTGGGAATCGACGCAGCTTTCATCGGCGCGAACGGCATCCTGGACGGCGACGTGTCCACGTCTAACATGGACGAGGGTCGCATCCAGCAGCTCGCCTTTAGCAAGGCCGATTCGCGCTATCTCATCGCTGACTCCAGCAAGATCGGCAAGCGCGACTTCTACACCTTCTGCCGTCTGGACAGCCTGGACGCCGAAGTGTGCGAGCCGAGCATTTCGGCCGAGGACCGTGCCGCCATCGAGGAACACACACAGGTCATTTGCTAGCTAGCGAAGCAGGCGATACTTCTGCCCCCTGCCGGTGCCTTCAACTGTCGCCAGGCCTGTCTCAACGAGTTTTTTGAGGATGCGATTGAGCTTCGAGCGGCTGAAGCTAACTTTGGCTGCAAGCTCACCTGTCGATTGAGGATGTGCGCTACTCAACAGTTCGAATACGATAAGTTCGTCGCCTTTGAGCCCCGGGTTATCCATGAGCAGGGGAAGTGTGACCACAATGGCGTTATCCGAAACTTGAAACCGGGGCTTTCTGACGCTGTCCTTATAGGTGTCGCGAATTCGCATGATGCCCGTTCCAAAGGCTTCGATAAGACCCAGGCGCAAAAAGACTTCGGCAAGAATACGATTGCGTCTAACGGATAGCATGTCGGACAGGTATTCATCGACAGTCATGCTTGCTGGCAAGCCGCCGGGCGAGGCGACTTCCACGCGGTCGTCGAACATCGAGATGCGAATGTGCGCGGGTACATCCCAAGTCCTGTGAACGATTGCATTGGTAATGGCCTCGCGGAATGCTTCGAGCGGAATGAGCTCCTTGCGGACCCGCTCCATTCCCTTGATCTCTTCGTAACAGTACTGAGTTTCAAATAGTTCAAGAGCGCCGTCAATCTCCGTTAAAACCGATGCATGTTCGAGAGTTTTGCGCTGCTTAATGAGATTGATGGTGTCGCCAAACACCGCCATGTCGATACCTGGGAAATCGTTCTCGTCCGCGAGCAGTTCTGCCGCGTTGTTGTAGGTTCCGGTCTCATCGAGCAGGCCGAGGGTTTTGAGAGTATCGGTTGTGAATGACTGAAGTGAGAGCTTTGCTTTTAGGCGATTCTCTAAAACGGTGAAAGATAGATCTTGCTTGCTTGCCGGGAGCTGTTCAAAGGAGAGGTTTTGACCCTCGAGTACAAGACGCGAAAGCCCTAGGGTGTCAACTGGTATGGTCGCGGTGTCATTGCGCTTGTATGCCTTCGAGCGGTATAGGTAAGGCTTCGATCTGCCGGGAAAGACCGTAAGCTCTACGGTTGCATCGGACTCGTTGATTTTTAGGGAGTAATCGGGCTGGGGGATGATCGAATCGTTAATCTTGTTTTCGATATCCAGACAGGTCTGCTTGAGGTCATCGAGGCCAACGGCTTCTCCGTCGTCGTTAATTCCAAATAGCACGCGTCCTCCCGTGCCATTTGCATAAGCGGAGACGGTTTTAAGGAACGAATTGGTGACGCATTCCTTGAATTCAAGATCTTTGGATTCTTGCATCGTGTTGCTCCGTTTCGCCTCAATTTGACGTGAGAAATGACACGTAAAATTTTACACGCCATTTTACGCGTCAAAATTATGACACGTAAAAATTTGCGTGTCATTTTACACGTCAAAGTGACGTGAAATGACGCGCAAATGCGCATACGTTGGCATTTTGAAAACTCACGGAGTTTGTAAGACCCTGACTTAATTGAGCTAGCTCACAATACTGTTCACATTCCCGAACATGCTTTCGGTATCATCCTGACACTAAATGATAGCGAAAGCATGTTCGTGATACCGAAAACAAGGATTAGAAGTGCACCTTATAACTGCCCTGGAAGATCGAATTCTATCCTCGAATTGTCTCAATCTGTAACAGTTGGGGTCGAAAAGCTCGGCTAGCTGTTGTGGATTGAGATTTTTCGGAGCGGTCCTCAGAAATGTGAAGCCGCAACTGCACACATGGCATCTTTTGAGTATCACAACGTTATAGGTCATATTTGTCTCGTATCGAAGCCGCGAAGGATTCATAGTCGCTGTAGTCGCCTTGCGATATTTCATCTTCCGCCAACATCGTTCGAGACAGCAGCTTGGCCCTGGCGATTTCGTCTTGAATGACGCGATACTGGTCGCTGCTGATGCAATGCATGACCACGCGGCCGTTATTAGTGACGGTGACGTTGCGTTCGGAATCAACAAGCGCGGCGAATGTGGCAGTGTCCTTCATGTCTCGGACGGGTACGCAAATGGGCATCGGTTTCCCTTCGCGATGGGGCAGAATTGTTTCACAATTCAGCATAGCGTCTGTTATCGACAAAGGTCGGTATTTTTGTAAATCTGCAGGTAGATTGCAGTGTGTGGAAACTCGCGTCGTGTATGCCGAAAAGACCGGGTTCCGCCATCTAATTGTCTCGATCTGTAACAACTGGGATCGAAAATTCGGCTAGATGTTACAGATTGAGATTGAGCGGATTGGCCAGTGCGTTGGCGAGCAGGCCCGAGGTGCCGCCGCCCTGGCAGAGCACGAGCACGCGCTTGCCGTTAAGGTCGCTGGTAGCCGTGGCTTCGGCAGCGGGGGCTGCAGCGGGAGCGGCGTTGGTCTTTACGGCCTCGGCAGCGGCGCCGTCGGCAACGCTCTTGGCATCGGCCTTGCCCTGGAAGGCGTCGTTGAGCTTGGCGGCCTTCTCGGCGTTCTTGGCGGCGAGCTCCTCCTGGGAGATCTCGGCCTCCTCGGCGCACTTCTGGGCGTCATAGGCACGGAAGAACGGATAGTACAGAAGGAAGTCGACGACCAGGATGACGGCGAGCATCACAAAAGCGAGCGGCTGGAAGCCCAGGCCCATGATGGTGCCGATGGGGCCGGGGACGGTCCAAGGCAGGGTGTACATAAAGCCGTTCATGCCCAAGAAGTCGATAAAGACCTTGAGGATCCAGATGTTGGCGATCGGGGCAAAAACAAACGGGACAAAGAAGACGGGGTTGAGCACGATGGGTGCGGCGAACAGCAGCGGCTCGTTGACGGCAAAGCAGACGGGGACGATGGCAGCCTTACCGACGGCGCGCATCTCCTGAGACTTGGCCAGGAAGCAGAACATAAAGACCAGGACGAGCGTGGCGCCGGTGCCGCCCATGCAGACGACGAAGTACTGGGCACCCTGGGTCAGGACAGCGGAAGCGTGCTGGCCAGCCTGGAACGCAGCCAGGTTGTCGGTCATGTTGGCAACGAGGGCGGCGGCGATGGCGGGCTCGACGATCGAGGGGCCGTGGACGCCCACGAACCAGAACAGGCTCATGGCGCCGTAGATCACAGCGAGGCCGATGTAGCCGTCGGCAGCGGTGAACAGGGGCTGGAACACCTGGATGACGCCCTGGGCAAAGCAGAAGCCAAAGGCAGCACGGAAGACGATGTCAAAGACCCAAAAGACGGTGATGCAGACGGAGAAGGGGATGATATCCTTAAAGGTCTGCGAGATGTTGGGCGGAACCTGCTCGGGCATCTTGACGGTGATGTTGCGCTTAATGAAGAACTTGTAGATGATGCCGGTCACAAACGCAGCGATGAAGGCGGTCAGCAGACCCTTGGAACCAAGGTAGGTGGTGTTGAAGCCGCTGGCGGCGTCCGTGGAGATCGTGTCGCTCGAGAGCAGCAGGAAGCCGATGATGGCCGCGCACATGCAGGAGATGAAGTTGATCTGGTTGTTCTTGGGCAGATCACGGTTCTGAGCGTCGGCGAAGTGCTTGGCGGTGGTGGCGGCGCAGGCGATGGCCAGGATGCCCATGGAGTAGTTGTAGCACTTCCACAGGGCGTTGTTGATGTCATCGGGCCAGTAGAAACCCCAGATGTTGGGGACCGAGGCCACCAAGCAGAAGATGGACGAGAAGATGATGATGGGGATGACGGAGATAAAGCCGTCGCGGATCGCCTTGAGGTACTTGTTGCGGGCGATCGCGTTGAAAAGGGGCTGGCCCTTTTCGATGGTGGCGATGAGTTGCTCCATGCAAAGCTCCTAAGAGTCGGTGGGTTAGCAACGATGGTAGCTTTTGACGTTCGGTTGCCAAAATGTTGACGTTGCCATTTTGCGACACAAAAAAAGACGCGAACCGGTGGTTCCTGTGCCTGCGAACCGTCGATTCCTTATGCGTAAACGTTTGAGCCGCCCGGTGGCTCTGTGTTTGCGCAATGGCAACGTTAACATTTGGGCGCAAAAAGCCGTTTGGGGAAGCAAAAATGTCGGTGAACGGTAGGTTTTGGGTGGTGAGCGTATAGTGGGCGAGGCATTAGATATACTTGAAGACGTTTCATTTGACTGCGTAGGGTGCCACCAATGGCATCGTTGACATAGAAAGATCGACCTATGGCCGCTGTTAAAAAATCGGTATCCGTCAAAGACGTGGCGCGCCTCGCGGGCGTCTCGGAGCAGACGGTCTCGCGCACCGTGCACGATTCGCCCAGTGTGCGCCCCGAGACCAAGGAACGCGTGCGTGCCGCCATGCGCGAGCTGGGGTATCGCCCCAATTTCGCCGGTCGATCGCTGCGCCGTGGCAAGTTTAAGACCGTCGGCGTCGCCATGTTCAACATTACCGGTACCGGCAACCTCGACCGTATGGAGGGCTTTGCCGCCGCGGCCGACAAACATGGCTATGCCATCACCCTCACTAAAGTAGATGGACATCCCTATACCCTCGAGAGCGCATCGTCGCGTATGAGCGCGCTGCCGGTAGACGGCATGGTCGTGATCATGAATCGCATGCCGGCGGACTTTGGCACCTTCGAGCCGCTACCTGGCATGCAGACGGTGCTCGTTACCATGCTGGAGCACCCACTGTGCTCGACGGTCGATAACGATCAGCTCGATTGCTCACGCCAGGTTGTCGAGTACTTGCTGGGGCAGGGACACAAGACCGTGCACTTTATCTCGTGTCCCGAGCGCTCGCTTTCGGGCATGCGGCGCGAGGAAGGCTGGCGCGAGACATTGCGCGCGCATGGCATTGAGCCACCGCGACTCGTTCGTGGCGATTGGACGGCACAGAGCGGGTATGCTGCCGGTCAGGCTCTGGCGGACGATCCGACCTGTACGGCCATTTATGCTTCCAACGACGCCATGGCCTACGGCTGCATTCGCGGACTCGAGTCGCGCGGAAAGCACGTGCCCGAGGACGTGAGCGTGGTGGGTGTTGATGACAGTCTGGGCGACATCGTGCCCGATCGTCGCCTGGCCACCGTGCGCTTTGACAACAAGCGTGTCGGCATGTGGGCAGTCGATAAGATCGCCGGTGCCGAGGGCGTTGAACCCGGTGTGGAGCACATGCTGTTTCCGGGCGTACTCGTCGAGGGCGATACGGTGCGCGATTGGCGCTAGGGCACGGGCCTGTTTGGGTTTCCGCTAATTGTGTTCGATATTGTTCAGATTGGTTTAAAAACCGTTCACGGGCGAAAAGTGACCGTTCATAGCTTGAAATTACGTTTTGCGCTGTTCTTTTTTGTTTGAATGTTAATGTTTCTGCCATACAGAACGCAGCGCGTATGCCCGGACGCGATGCTCTCCATTGGTTCATATGTGAAAGGAACGCAATATGGCAACCAAAGAAGAAATCTCGATGGTTGGATTCGAGATTGTCGCATACGCAGGTGACGCCCAGACCGATCTGCTTGCAGCGCTCGATGCTGCTCGCGAGGGTGACTTTGAGAAGGCCGAGCAGCTGCACAAGGATGCCAGCGATGCGCTCATCGGTGCCCACGACACGCAGACCAAGCTGCTTTCGCAGGAGGCCGGCGGTGGCGAGATGGAGATGACCTTCATCATGGCTCACGCTCAGGACACCCTCATGACCACTATGATCCTGGAGAAGCAGGCCCGCTTTACCATCGATGCCTACAAGCGCATCGCCGAGCTCGAGGCCAAGCTCGCCTAACGAGCCCTCACAACCAAGTCCCCTTCCAAAAGCTCTGCCGCAAACCCGCGGCAGGGCTTTTTCTGTTCTCCTTCAAGTTGCGGTGAAATAGGGACTGAATAGGGGCCGGCGGGCACAAAACAATCCCTATTCCACCGCAACTCATCCGGAGATAGTCATTGGGGACGTTCTTAAACGACTAGTCATTGGGGACAGTCTTGGTGCGCTCTGTTCGTCTTCCCGTTCGTTTTTTGCTCGGTGGGTATACTTCCTTTCGCATTAAACGCCGGACTGAGGAGGTATCCAAATGCCGGACAACGGATCGATTCAAAAGAAAGACGCGCACGAGATGACTCATGGGCGTCCTGTCCAGATAACCGAGCATACGACGGTAACCGAGCTGCAGCCCAGCCTGTCCGATGTCGTGTGCGCAAACAAAAAGCTGCAGATTGGCTTTATCGTTGCGCTCGTGGTACTGGCGCTGTTGTCGGGCTTTGTAGCTCGTCCGCATTTTGCCGATACCAAGACCTGGGACTCCACCATCGAGGTCATCGATCAAAAGAAGGGCAATGTTTTGGCGCTCACGACCTCGTGCGTCGCCCTATCTGCGGGTATCACCGCGCTGCCGGGCGATACGGGAACGCCGGTTGCCGAGCAGCTCGCGCAGCTTTCGGGAAACTTGGGTATCGTGCTTGCCGTGCTCTATCTTGAGAAATATCTGCTGACCATTTTGTGGTCGGTTGGCCTGGGCATCCTAATTCCGTTTGCGTTGGTGCTCTTTGCGGTGTCGCTCGGCATTCACGGGCGCTGGAGCACGAGCACTGTCCTGCGCCGTGTGGCGACACGCGTACTGGTGGTTGCCGTAATCGGCATGGCGCTCGTGCCCGCGAGCGTATGGGTGTCGCAAAAGGTCGATGAAACGTATCGCGTAAGTATTGAGCAAGCTGAGCAAAAGGCTGCGGACGCAGCCGACACCACGGACAAGTCAGCCGAGACCAGCTCAAAATCGAACAAGAAAAAATCCGAGGCCACGGAGTCCAAAAACGTGCTCGAGCAGTTGACCGATGGGGCATCGAGCCTTGTTACGTCGGTAACCAGTGGTGCCAAGCAGATGACCGACGAGATCGTGCAGCAGGTGACCGATCTCATCGAAGGCGTCATCGTGATGATCGTGACCTCGTGCGTGATTCCATTGCTGGTGCTCGCGGCGTTTTTGTGGCTGGGACACACGCTGTTGGGGATTGATATTTCCGGGCCAGCGAACTATTTGACGGGCCGCTTTTTGAGCGCTCCGTCCAAGCATGTCAAGAAGGGTGGGCAGCCTGAGTAGGCGGCAAATCGATCTTTGGAAGATCAACCGTAAGAAGGGCGGCCGAGACGCGTTCTCGGCCGCCCTTTTGTTTGTTGAACACATGGTCGCTACGTCCGCGCCCGGCTCAAACGGTCAGCAATCATCCGTGAACGATATTTGTTCAAAAAAGAACAAAGATAAACAAATAGTTGTTGCAGTTACTGTTCGAATGTGTTCAAATAAACATGAACAGTGAAGAACCGCACATTCAGATGCCCGGACCTGAACGCGATTCAACACTTCCAAACAGAAACTACGCACCTGCGTATCTCTCAAGGAGGATGTCATGAGGGTTGTAATCGCTTCCGATGCCGACGGTATGTCGATGAAGGAGTCCATCAAGGAGATGCTCATCGCCGACGGTCACGAGGTCGTCGACTATTCCGAGACCCCTGCCGCGGACTTTGTCGATTCCGCGACCGCCGTTGCCAAGGACCTGCTGGAGCACAAGGATTCCCAGGGCTTTGCATTCGATAAGTACGGCGTCGGCTCCTATATGGCCGCCGTCAAGATTAAGGGCATGGTCGTCGCCAACATTTCCGACGAGCGTTCCGCTTACATGACCCGCGAGCACAACGGCTCGCGCATGGTCACCATGGGCCCGGGCGTTGTGGGCACCGAGGTCGCCAAGAAGATCGCCCGCGAGTTCCTGCGCGCCCAGTACGCCGGCGGCCGTCACCAGATCCGTGTCGACATGCTCAACAAGATGGCCTAACGAGAGCCACCGAGAACTCGAACTTCTACCTCAACTTGTGAATTCAGACGAAAGGACGTTCTGATGAAGAAGACCATCGCAATCGGTTGCGACCATATCGTTACGGACGAGAAGATCTATCTGGCCGACCGCCTGGAGCAGGCTGGCTACAAGGTGCTCGACTGCGGCACCTACAGCCACACCCGTACGCACTATCCCATCTACGGCAAGGCCGTGGGCGAGGCTGTTGCCAGCGGCAAGGCCGACTTTGGCGTGGCCCTGTGCGGCACCGGCATCGGCATCACCAACGCCGTCAACAAGGTTCCCGGCGCCCGCTGCGCCCTGGTCCGCGACATGACCTCTGCCCTGTATGCCCGTCGCGAGCTCAACGCCAACATCGTGGGCTTTGGCGGCAAGATCACCGGCGAGTTCCTGATGGCCGATATCATGCTTGCCTTCCTGGAGGAGCCCTACGAGAAGACCCCCGAGCACGACGCCCTGATTGCCAAGATCGATGCCTGCAACAAGGCCGACGCCGAGGCTCAGGCTGACCCGCACTTCTTTGACGAGTTCCTCGAGAAGTGGGACCGCGGCGAGTACCACGATTAGCGGGTATCCGGCGTAATTAACTAGTCCGTTGACGGCTCGCGTTTCTGTGGGGGGCGCGGGCCGGTTTTCTATCAGCCCTATTCACTCGGCGGGCTGGCGTAAGAAAGGGAAGGCTCCTATGGAGTTTGTTCTTGATAACGGTTCTGTTCGCGTGGCACTGAGCACGGCTGGCGGATCGTTCACTTCGATTAAAGCCAACGGTCGCGAGTACCTGTGGCAGGGCGATCCGGCGGTCTGGTCGGGCCAGGCACCCATTTGCTTTCCGATTTGCGGCGGCCTTCGTGACGGCCGCGCGATGACCATGGGCGGCCGCGAGGTCAAGCTTGCCCGCCACGGCTTTGCCCGCAAGCAGGAGTGGAAGCTTGAGGAGCAGGGCGACAGCATGGTCGCGCTGAGCCTAAGCTCTACCGACCATGCCGAGCTGCTCGAGCAGTACCCGTATCCGTTTAAGATCGTTGCTCGTTACACGATCGATTCGGAAAAGGTGGCCGTGTCGTACGAGGTGACCAATGAGGGCACTGAGGACATGCCGTTCTTTGTGGGCGGTCACCCCGGCTTTAAGTGCCCGCTCGACGAGGGCGAGTCCTATGACGACTACGAGCTCCGTTTTGAGCAGCGTGAGGCCACCGAGCTCTGTACTGCCGTTCCCTCGACGGGCCTGATTGATGTTGAGCATCGCAGCAAGAACCCGATGGTTGGCCATGACCTGCCGCTGACCCACGAACTCTTCGACTTCGCGGAGACCATCTTTGACGTGCTCGAGAGCCGCGTGGTTACGCTGACCAAGAAAACCGAGGACAAGGGCGTGCGCCTGACGTTCCCCGATATGCCATACCTGATTGTGTGGAGCAAGCCCGAGGGCGACTTTGTGGCTGTGGAACCGTGGGGCGACCTGTCCACCTGCTCCGACGAGGACGATATTCTGGAGCACAAGCGTGGCTGCCTGGTTGCCAAGCCGGGGGAGACCGTCACCCGCGGCTTTGAGATCGAGATCCTTTAACGAGCTATCGTATGTTTGGGGCCGCGCGTGCCGTGCCCCGGAAACAGGAGTTCAATATGATTCTGACCGTTACCATGAACCCGTCGATTGATACCCGTTACCAGCTCGACAAACTGGTCATCGACGATGTTAACCGCGTAACGCCCGAAAAGACCGCCGGCGGTAAGGGCCTCAACGTGAGCCGCGTGCTTCTGCAGCTGGGCGACGACGTGCTCGCGACCGGTCTGCTGGGTGGCCACATGGGTGCCTATATGGCCGAGCTTATGGATGCCGATGGCGTCAAAAACGACTTTGTGCCCATCGCCGGCGAGACGCGCATTTGTCTGAATATCCTGCACGAGGGCAATCAGACCGAGCTGCTGGAGAGCGGCCCGCAGATCGCCCCGGCCGAGCTCGAGGCCTTTACGGCCAAGTTCGCCGAGCTCGCAGCGAAGGCGGACGTCGTGACGCTTTCGGGCTCGCTGCCGCGCGGCGTCGATGCCGGCTACTATGCCGAGCTCGTCAAGATCGCCGAGGGGGCGGGCGCCAAGGTGCTGCTCGACACCTCGGGCGCATCGCTGGAGGCCGCACTGGAGTCCGACGCTAAGCCTGAGCTCGTAAAGCCCAACCTGACCGAGATTAACGGCCTGCTGGGTACGTCCTTTACGACCGATGATGTCGATGCCCTGCGCGAGGCGCTTGCCGCCGATGACCGTTTTGCCGGTATCCCCTGGGTTGTCGTTTCGATGGGCGCTGCCGGTTCGGTGGGCTTCCATGAGGGCCGCGCGTTCCGCGCCAAGACGCCCGCGATTGCGGCTGTGAACGCAACGGGTTCCGGTGACTCGACCATCGCCGGCTTTGCGCATGCCATTGCAGCTGGCGCCGACGACGTCACGGTGCTCAAGACCACCAATACCTGCGGCAAGCTCAACGCCATGGATCCCAAGACCGGCCACCTGGTCATGGACCGCTGGGATGAGATCTTCAACAACGTTGAAGTAACGGAGCTTTAGAGTTACGCGGTTTTACCAAACCGCGTAACGGCTCGACGCTGCGCGGGCCGCATTTGGACAATCTGACGTTCAACTTCAAGGGCGCGACCAGAAGGTCAGCGCCCTTTCGTTTCACGTCACCTTGTCTCAAATGCGGCCCGCTCGCTGCCGTTGCCAAAACATCGGCGTTGCCTTGCTTCGGGAATGCGGCAGATAGAGACGTTCCTTTTTTGCCGGCAGTTTGGGACACTCCTTACGGGACACCCCCTCCACAGCGCCTATGCCAGCTTGTCGATTTGCCCAATCTCCCAGAGCGGAATGTTGACGAGCGTGCTCTCGTCTCTATATGCCGCTAACGATGTTCTCACGCAGCGCTCGAGCTTGAACTTCTCGCAGGCAATCCTCAGGCTCTTTGCTTTGAGATTCTCTGCTGCCTTGACCTCGAGCGGAAGCACGGTCCCCGCATGGTCGATGGCAAAGTCAGTCTCTGCATTGCCGGAGGAGGATGACCAATACGCGGGAGTTTTGCCTTGGAGCAAAAGCTCCTGTGCGACGTATTGCTCGGTCAGCGAGCCTTTGAACTCCGTAAAAACAGCGGGCCCGTTCAG
Organism: uncultured Collinsella sp.; assembly: GCA_900540905.1. Taxonomy (GTDB): domain Bacteria; phylum Actinomycetota; class Coriobacteriia; order Coriobacteriales; family Coriobacteriaceae; genus Collinsella. The sequence goes on from UQHR01000006.1 coordinate 49,655, forward strand.
AACAATGGCTGGCGTGAGGCCGGAGAGTGCTCCGAGGATGCCGGTGTCGATGCAGAACAGCTTGAAGCCCGAGAGATCCTCGTAGCTTGTGAGCGGTGCTCTTAGGGCGGAAACACGTGGTACCTTATGAACGATTCCATAGTCCATGAGCCACTGGAGGCTTTCCTCAAAATCGCGTGCGCGCGCCCCGGGACGAAGCGCGCCGTAGACGAACTTCTTGTTTTCCTTTGCGAGCTGGCCGGGAAGGGATTTCCAAACCAGCCTCATGCGCTCGACGATGCGGGCTGGCGCATGCTTGCCAAAATCGGATTCATAAGCTTCGATGATTTGCTGCTGAAGCCTGCGGGCCTCGATGAAATCGTGGGAGGCGGCGAAAGCGGAGACAACTTCTGGCATGCCACCGACAACGAGGTATTCCTTGAGCAGGCGCTCGAGCTTTTCGGAAACGTTTGTCAGCAGGTCCATGTCTGCGGCAAGGATGGCATCTGCGAGCGGATCGCCATCGACGGCACGAACGAACTCGACAAACCCCATGGGGCGCATGGTGAGCTGGTCGATCTTGCCGACGGGGAACGACTCGTTTTCGCGTCGGAGCGCGAGCCCCATATAGGAGCCGGCTGCCACGATATGGTATTCCGGCGCCAGCTCGTTGAAGTATTTGAGCGAGGTGATGCCACGCGGTGCCTCTTGGATTTCGTCGAAGATGATGAGCGTGTCTGTCGGCGTTATGGTCTGGCCGCGCAGGAGCTCTATCTGGGAGATGATGCGTTTGGGGTCAAGGCTTCCGTCGAACAGCGAACGTGCGCCCGGTTCGAGCATAAAGTCAAAGCGGATGACGTTTTGATACTGCTGGCCTGCGAATTCGTTAAGAAGCCAGGTTTTTCCCGTCTGGCGGGCCCCCTTAAGCAGGAGGGGCTTGCGGTTTGCCCTAGATTTCCAAGCGATGAGTTCGTCCATTAGCTGTCGCTGCATACTGCCTCCTAACGATCATGGTTAGTATAAGACCGTTTCGGTCTTTCCATCGAAAAATGTGGGAGGTAACCACGTTTTTCCATCGAATAATGTGGGAGGTAACCACGTTTTTCCATCGAATAATGTGGGGTTTAGGTCGGCACCTGGGGCGCTCCTTCTCTGCCGGCAGTTTGGAACACTCCTTGTTTTGGTGCAAATTAGCTACCCTTGCATCAGAAAACGGCGCCCGTCGGCGATGTTGCCGGCGGGCGCCGTGGTCGTGTAGGCGCTATTTGTTAAGTGCGTGCGTTCGAGCTCGCGTGCTACAGCGAGTCGATAAAGCGCTGCTGGGCGGCGCGTCCTGCCTCGTCCCATTTAAAGACGCCGGCGTTGTCGAGCACGTGGCCAAACACCACGCCCACCTCCTCGTGCAGGATATCGATGGCGTTGTCGGTCGTAAGTTCATCGGCGCGGCGTGCAAAGACATCCTCGGCCCATGCGGCGTGGCTGCGGCAAAGGTCGTCGCCCTCGAGTGCGGCGCCAAGGTCGTAGCTTGCGTCGACCTTGGCGGCCAGCAGGTGCTCGCGGACGGCGCCGAGCTCGGGAACCAGGCGTGGCGGCAAAATGGCCAGGCCCATGACCTCGATCAGGCCGATGTTCTCCTTCTTAATGTGGTGGTACTCGGCATGCGGGTGGAATACGCCCAGCGGATGCTCGTCAGTCGTGATGTTGCAGCGAAGCGCCAGGTAGGCCTCGTAGATTTCGCCGCCGGCATTGCCGCGGGAGTCGACGCGGCGGATGACGGGCGTCACGGTGTTGTGCGCCACGCCATCGGCTGTGTACGCGATGACGCCCACAGACTCATCGGTCCACTCGCGCCAGGCGAGGATAATCTTCTCGGCAGCGTCGAGCAGCTGGGCGCGGTCATGCGAGCGCAGGCGCAGCACCGAGAGCGGCCACTGCAGCACGGTACCGCTAACCTGATCAAATCCGGGCACGCTAAACTGCGAGATCTCGGCGGCGTGCATCATGGGGAACTCGTGCGCGCCGCCCTGGAAGTGGTCGTGCGACAAGATCGAGCCGCCCACGATAGGCAGGTCGGCGTTGGAGCCAATAAAGTAGTGCGGGAACAGGTCCACAAAATCGAGCAGGCACGTCAGGCCCTTGCGGTCAACGTGCATAGGGCGATGCTCGGAGCTCATGGCAATGCAGTGCTCGTTAAAGTACGCGTACGGGCTGTATTGGAAGCCCCAGCGCTCGCCGTCGAGCTTAATGGGGATAACGCGCAGATTCTGGCGGGCGGGATGGGCGCCGCCGTCGGCTGCAGCGGAGCGTCCGGGATAGCCTTCGTTTTCGATGCAGAGCTGGCAGGCGGGATACTTCTCGCCCGTGTTTTTGGCGGCGCCGGCCGCGGCAATATCGCGCGGGTCCTTTTCGGGCTTTGACAGGTTGATGGTAATCTCGAGGTCGCCCCAGTTGGTGGGGGTGCTCCATTTGATATTGCGCGCGATGGCGGCGCGGCGCACGTAGCCGGCGTCGCAGCACAGACCGTAGAACCAGTCGGTCGCGGCGCGGGGCTCGTTGACGCCCATGCGGCCGTTGAACTCCTCGTTTACAACCGAAGGCCTCGGCATGAGTGCGCCCATGATGCGCATGGCGATGCGGTCGCGGCCCGATGCCGTATCCTCGGCAGCGCCGTTGGCAACGGCGGCCTCGGAAAGCGCGGCAAGCGTGCCTTCAAGGTCAAAGTCGGGCAGGGTATCGGGGTGCAAGGGCGAGAGTTTCTCGACCTGGAGCGCCCAGGCCATGTCGAGCGCCGGGCCCGTAGCACCGATGCACTCGAGAATGGTGTTATACGCCCAGATGCGATCGTCCTGGCCGATCATCGATCGGTGGATAGCGTATTCGATCAGGTTCTGCGCGGCCTCGCGCACGTCGGTCATTACAGCCATGCCGCGTAAGCCCCCTTGTCAGAAATTGCGTAGTGGCGGGCAGAGCCCTCGCCCAGCCAGCCGTTCATCTTGGCGATGAAGGTGTCGACCAGGAAGAGCGGCACGAAGGCCTGGATGGTGCCACCAAAGCCGCCACCGTGGATACGAACGGCGCCGCGGCCGTCGAGCACGTGCTCGGCCAGTGCCAGGGCATACATCGAGGGCTGCTCGGCACCCAGTTTGGCAACAACATTCTGCAGGTACATGGCGGAGCTGGCGCCGGACTCGCGCGTCAGGACCAGGAACTGATCGATGTCGCCGGCGTTCAGGGCAGCCCAGCGCTTGTCGACCAGGCCGTTTTCGTACCAGTAGTGAACGGCGCGCAGGCAGGCACGGTCGCCCAGCTTGGCGCGCAGCTCGGGGAGTTTGGCGTCAAAGTCGGCAACGTCGACCTCGCACAGTCGTGCCTTGCCAAACTCGGCGGCGACGTCCTGCATCTCGCGCGGAACGGCGGCGTAGTCGTCGGTGGCTGCCACGTGATCGGCACCGACCTTAACGAGCACGAGCGCATAGCCGTGATCCTCAAAGTTGAGCTCGAGCTTCTGGGTTTTAGGCTGAGCCTGGTCCTCAAAGTCCATGTAGGCAAGGCCGCCCAGGCACACAGCGGCCTGGTCCATCAGACCGCAGGGCTTGCCATAGTAGTTGTTCTCGGTGCGCTGGCTCATCTGGGCGAGCGCGACGGGCTCGATGGCGGGTGCGCCCCAGAGGGTTTCCATGGCACGACCGTACGCGGCCTCGACGGCGGCAGAGCTGGAAAGGCCGCCACCCGAGGGGACGGAGCAGGTGAAGGCGAAGTCGAAGCCCCGGGGCTCAACGCCCAGAGCAGCGATTTCGTGTGCCATGCCGCGGACGAGGCTCGCGGACGTGCCCTTCTCGGACTCCTGAACGTTTAGCGTGTCGAGCGCGATCTCAAACGTAGGATAGCCCTCGTCGGCAACGCGGACCTTGTTGGTGTCGGTTGCCACGGCGATGCCGTCGACAGCGACATCGAGCGAGCCGGCGATGACGTGGCCGCCCTCGTGGTCGGTGTGGTTGCCACTGATTTCGGAACGGCCGGGCGCGTGCACGTAGAGCACCTGGCGGTCGCCGATGGGGCCAAACTCCTCCTCAAATAGCTTGGTGAGCGTGGCGAGTGTCTTTTCGTCGGGAGTGGTCATGGGAGTCCTTTCCTTGGCGCGCCCGGGTGGGTTTTGCGTCGTTATGAGTACGTTAACAACTTGAAGCGGCATGAACCAAGTGTTCACGATATCGCACGTCACGGGCTATGTTAACGTACTCATAACACAACGCTTGTCACTTTTTGAGAATCTGGTAATCGGTAGAAATACAGCCGTGAACGGTACTGCCGTATGGACTTATAAAGCAGAAGAGATGCAGATAGAAAAAGTAGAGTACGTTAACATGCGTCCGACGATAGCGGGCCTCGGCGCGGGGTGTATTTCTGCCCGGGCCGGTATTCACGCTATTCAGATCTCGCAAGGGTGAAGGTGATCCTGTGGCAAGGCGCCCGTCCAACGATACCAGTTCGCGTCCGGTCTCCATGGCTGACGTTGCCCGCGCTGCTGGCGTTTCGCAGCAGACGGTTTCGCGCGTCGCCAACGGCTTGCCCAACGTCAACGAGCAGACGCGCCAGCGCGTGCAGGCCGCTATGCAAGAGCTCGGCTTTCGTCCGAGTTATGCCGGTCGCTCGCTGCGCGACGGCCGTTACCATTCGGTCGGCCTGTGCATCAACGATGTCACCAAATTTGGCAACCTCTCAATGATCGACGGCATCGCCAGTGCTGCTCGCGAGCATAATTGCGCCATCACGCTGGTCGAGATGTCCAAGACCGAGGAGTTTTCGCTTGCCGAGGCCACGCGTCGTATGGCCGCGCTGCCCGTGGACGGCATCATTATCGGCATGAGTCGCATGGCGCCCGATTTTGAGACGTTTGATCCACTGCCGGGCATTGGCACGGTCATCGTTACCATGTACGCGCATCCGCGCGTGACCACGGTCGATTCCGACCATTACGGCTGCTCGCTGTTGCTCATGGACCACCTGTTTGAGCTGGGGCATGAGCAAATTCGCTATATCGGCGGCCCGTCGTTCTCGGTCGACGAGCAATTTCGTCGCGCCGGCTGGCAGGATGCGCTCGAGCGTAAGCACATTAAGCCACAGGCGCCGCTCGAGGGCGACTGGTCTGCCAACAGCGGTTACGAGGCCGGCAGATATCTGGCCGAGCACGACCGCACCATGACGGCGATTTACGCGGCAAACGACCAGATGGCGAATGGCGCAATTGCAGCGCTGCGCGACAGCGGATTGCGCGTGCCCGAGGACGTGAGCGTGGTGGGCGTCGATGACTCGCTTGACGACTTTGTCGCGCATAACGAGCTCACGACCGTTCGATTCGATTTGCATCAGCGTGGACGCGAGGTGTTCGAGCATGCGGTTCCCGAGGCGGGTATGGTGGGCAAAACCGTTGCCATTCGTATTCCCGGCCAGCTCATCATTCGACATAGCACGGCGATACCGCGCGCATAGTTTGTGCTGGTAAACGGCGATTTATCGCATTTCAATAACAATCGGTAAGGATGCCGGCAGATAGCTGTTGGGATGCAGCCGAGTGCTATGATAGACGGGCTCTTTTGTCTATCTAGGAGGCTTTGCCTGATGGAGATCACCAAGGATATCCGCTACGTTGGCGTCGACGATCACGACATTGACCTGTTCGAGGGCCAGTACGATGTGTCCGAGAACGGTATGGCATACAACAGCTACGTTATCTTGGGCGAGAAGATCGCTGTCGCCGATTCAGTCGACGGCGGTTTTGTCGACGAGTGGCTCGGTAACATCGAAGCCGTGCTCGATGGTCGCACGCCCGATTACCTGGTCGTTCACCATATGGAGCCCGATCACTCCGCTGGCATCGCCGCCTTTATGGAGCGCTATCCCCAGGCGCAGATTGTGGCCAGCATGGGCGCCTTCCGCATGATGGTCAACTACTTTGGCACCGATTATCCCGAGCGCAAGATGGTCGTCAAAGAGGGCGACGTGCTCGACTTGGGCGGCCACAGCCTGACGTTTGTCGGCGCTCCCAACGTTCACTGGCCCGAGGTGCTGTTCTCTTACGAGGCCACCGACAAGGTGCTCTTTAGTGCCGATGGCTTTGGCAAGTTTGGTGCCAATGACATCGAAGATCCGGAAGGGTGGGCCTGCGAGGCACGCCGTTACTACTTTGGCATCGTGGGAAAGTTCGGCAAGTTCGTGCAGGCCGTGCTCAAGAAGGCCGCCGATTTGGACATTCAGGTTATCTGTCCGCTCCATGGCCCCGTGCTAACTGAGAACCTGGGCTACTACCTCGACACCTACAACACCTGGTCGAGCTATCAACCCGAGGACGAGGGAATCACCATTGCCTACGCGAGCGTGTATGGCCATCTGAAGGCTGCCGTTGAGGGGCTTGCATCTGCGCTCGAGGCCCGCGGCCAGAAGGTCTCCGTTTTTGACTTGGCTCGCGACGACATGGCCGAGGCCGTTGAGGATGCGTTCCGCTATGACCGTCTGGTGCTCGCTTCCATCACCTATCAGGGCGAGATCTTCCCGTTCATGAGCACCTTTATCCATACGCTTGCCGAGCACGCCTATCAGAACCGTACGGTGGCGCTCGTCGAGGCCGGTTCCTGGGCGCCCGCAGCTGCCAAGGTTATGACCAAGGAGCTCGAGGGCATGAAGGACATCACCCTGGTGCAGAACAAGGTGACCGTGCTGGGCTCGCTCAACGACGCCTCGCGCGCTCAGATTGAGGCCCTCGCCGACGAGCTTTCCAAGTAGCGATACTTTCACGTTTGACGCTCAAACCACCACAAAGGGGACAGGCACCTTTGTGGTGGTTTTTGTTCAAAGAACTCAAGAATGCTCAAGAAACTCAAAGGTGCTCAAAAAACTCAAAGATGCTCAAAGAAATCAAGAGCTGTGGGGCATAATGGAATTACGTGAGTTCAAGGGAGGCTTTATGGCGGCGGCGACAGCGTACAGGCAAGCAAATCCGTTCACGCCGATGTTCGGACGTGTACCGGCATACATGGCCGGCCGTGAGCAAATCATTGATGATATGGTGCTGGCGTTTGAAAGCGCCGATTCCGACCCCAACCTATGCTCGATTTTCTACGGAGCGCGCGGGACGGGCAAAACGGCCCTTTTGGCATATCTGTCATACCGCGCCCAGCAAGAAGGCTGGATTACGGCGAATGTGACGGCTTCGGACGGGATGCTCGAAGACATTCTGCAGCGCCTCAACGAATCGGCTGCCCATCTGATCGAAAAGCCCGCTTCTAGGCGTGTGAACAGTGTTGGGATTGCCCCCATAGGTAGTATGAGCTGGGAAAACGTTGATATTGAATTTGAGGGCGCCAACTGGCGTACTAAGATGAACGCTCTGTTTGCTCAGCTTGAAGCGACTGGCACCGGGGTGCTTATCGCCGTTGACGAAGTTGATGCATCGTTTGCTCAAATGACCGAGCTCGTTACCACCTACCAACATTTTGTGAGCGAGAACAAAAAAGTAGCTTTGCTTATGGCGGGGCTGCCGTTTCGCGTGCTGGCGTTGTTGACGGGAAAATCGACATCGTTTCTTCGTCGTGCTGCCCAGCATTCGCTGGGATCTATTTCGCCGACTGAGGTAAAAGAAGCGTTTCGGCTGACGATTGAAGACGGTGGCAAAACGATTTCCGATGAGGCGGTCGACCGTGCTGCCGAGGCAATCGATGGTTTTCCGTTTATGTTCCAGTTGGTGGGATATCGGGCGTGGAACGCTTCGCGCCAGGCGGCTGATGTTTCCCTTGAAGACGTCGAACGTGGCGCGAAGCTTGCGCAAGAGGAGCTCGAATCGCGCGTTTTTGCCTCGACTGCAGCGGAACTTTCACAGGGGGACTTGGATTTTCTTCGTGCAATGAATCCGGAGGGGACGACGACCAGGCAAGAATTGGCTGCGCGGCTTAAGAAAAGTTCCGGTTCGATCTCGACGTATAAAAAACGTCTAATTGAGGCAGGGGTGATTGAAGAACCCTTACAGGGACGTTTCGAGTTTGCGCTGCCGGGCTTCGGTCGATATGTAGCGTCTCTTTGCTAGAGGGCCACTTCTGCCAAGACCGTTTCGCGTCCAACTGTCTCAATCTGTAACATCTGGGCGGCTAAATCGACTCTATCTGTTACAGGTTTAGATTAAGGGCGGGGGTCGAGCGGAATTATCTCGATCTGTAACAGTTAACTGACTTTTAGGGGTCTAGTTGTTACAGATTGAGATAAACTGGCGGAGCGAACCGCCGTGCCGTTCAAACCACCACAAAGGGGACTCAGGCACCTTTGTGGTGGTTTTTGGTTTTAGGCGGTGGCGATGATGAGGGTTGGGGCGCCGGCGTCGGTGGCCTCGGCGATTGAGGTGGCGACGGCGCCGTCGGGGTCACGGTCCATCACGATGGTGTCGACATCGGTAAGTTCGGCGAAGCGGTACATGCCGCGTCCGTTGACCTTGCTCGCGTCCATGAGGGCGACGCCTCGACGCGCGGCGGCGATCATGGCCGTTTTGGTCTCGGCCATCTGCGGAAAGTCGGTAGTAAAGCCACAGCCGGGAACAAAGGCGCCGGGGCACATGATGGCGAGGTCGGCGTGAACCATCTGCAGCGCCTGCATGGTGAGCGGACCGTACAGATAGCGGTGTCCTTTGCGCAGTGCGCCGCCCAGCATGACGACGTCGACCGAGGGCATGCTCTCGTCGATGTAATCGGCGATCGTAATGTCTGCCGTGATGACGGTGATGCCGTCGCGCTGGTCGAGGAGCCGGACAAATTCGAGCGCGGTGGTGCCCGAGTCGACGAGCAGGGTGTCGCCGTCGCTGACGAGTTCAATGGCACTTTGCGCGATGGCCTGCTTGGCGGCCACGTTGACGTTAATGCGCCGATCCTGCGTGGAGACGGTCAGGCGCTTGTGGAGCGACACAGCGCCACCATGCGTGCGGCGCAGTTTGCCGGACTCGGCGAGGGCGTCCAAATCAGCGCGAGCGGTGACAGAGGACACGCCAAAGGTCTGGGCGATTTCTGCCACCTGCACCGAGGCATTATGCTCGAGCATTTCCATGATGGCGGCACGGCGTTCGTCGGCGAAGGCGCGGTTTGTAGCTTGGGCCATTGCTGCTCCATTCTCTGCCGATATTTGCAGGAATTATGTTGAAACCATTTTCGTTCATTTTCTTTTTGAGTAAGAAAACGCCTTTCGATTACTTATCTTTTCTATAAAAGAAAGCCACTCGACGCTCAAAACTCAATATCGAACACGTGCGCTCGGCACAAAACCCTTCCGTTTGCTTTTCAAAAATGAAGGCTCGACCTCGCGCAACGACAATATCTCGTGCATTTATGCCCGCCGAATTTCATACAATGGGCGCAGCAAAACGCAAGGTAAAACGCCTTGCGGACACGTACGCCCGATGTCCAGATGCGGGCGAGGGAGAGGAGCAAACGCTCATGGCACTTGTTACCACCGAAAAGATGCTCAAGGACGCTCGGGCCGGCCACTACGCCGTTGGCGCGTTCAACGTCGAGAACCTCGAGTTTGTTATGGCTGTTCTGGCCGCTGCCGAGGAGACCAAGTCCCCCGTCATCATGCAGACCACCCCGGGCACCATCAAGACCGCTGGCCTGGATTACTTCTACGGTATGGTCAAGGCTGCCGCCGAGCGCGCTTCCGTGCCCGTCGCTCTGCACCTCGATCACGGCGATGGCTATGACCGCTGCATGCAGGCCTTCCGCACTGGCTACACCTCCGTCATGATCGACGGTTCGCACGAGTCCTTCGAGGACAACATCGCTCTGACCAAGTCCGTCGCCGACGCTGGCCGCGCCATGGGCGTGCCCGTCGAGGCCGAGCTTGGCAAGGTTGGCGGCAAGGAGGATGACGGTCCCGCGGTTGAGGGCGAGAGCCCCTACACCGATCCGGCCGAGGCCAAGGAGTTCGTCGAGCGCACCGGCTGCACCTCGCTGGCCATTGGCGTTGGCACCAGCCATGGCGTGTACACGAGCGATCCGCACATCGAGCAGTCCGTGGTCAAGGCCATCCGCGACGCCGTCGACGTGCCGCTGGTCCTGCACGGCACCTCCGGTGTGCCCGATGAGCAGGTCGCCGAGGCTGTGAAGAACGGCATCTGCAAGGTCAACTACGCTACCGAGCTGCGTCAGGCCTACACCAAGGGCTTCATGGCCTACATGGCCGAGAATCCTGCCTGCTTCGACCCCAAGAAGCCGGCCAAGGAGGGTATGCGTGAGATCACCGAGCTGGTTAAGATCCGCATGACCAACCTCAACTCTGTGGGCAAAGCAGAGTAACAGCAAGGGTACTCCGACTCGCTACATATCCCGGGGAGGGATGAGGGCTTAGTTCCCCAATCGTCCTCGGGCATGCAAAAAGCCTCGCTGCGCACTTCGTGCGGCGAGGCTTTTTGCCCCCTGCGGAAAGATTGGGGAACTAAGCCCTCGTCCCTCCCAAGTTGACCTTCTCGAGGTCGTCGCCCTTGTGGCGTTAGGGCTGCGAATTTGGGATGGGAGGGTTACTTGGTTGTTAGGGTTAGCAGGTCGTTGGGGGTTTTGAGGTTGTAGGTGGCGTTTGGGATGTCTTGGTGTGATCCCCATGCTGCTCGGGCAAAACTGACCCCTGCTGAAGTTGCGCATTGTTCGTCGTAGACGGTGTCGCCAACGTAGATGACGCTGTTGGGGTTTGCGCCCGTACGTCGGAGATATTCGAGCATGGGTGCGGGTGCGGGTTTGTGTTCGGTTGTGTCTTCGACAAGGATGATGTGCTCAAAATACGTATCGAAGCCAAGAGGTGCTATTTCTTCTGCGTATTCGTCGCGCGCGCGTGAGGAGACAATGCCAAGATTGCAACCGCTATCGGCGAGTTTTGCGATGACTTCAAGCAAACCTGGAAACACGCTGATGGTGCTTTTAAAGCTGGCGGCAACTTGGCACCAGCGATCCAACGTTGCTTGCGAGTAGATTCCAAGTTTCTCAAGGGCATTCTTGCCGGGTATGCCGAGGGCAAATTCAAGCTCGTTTCGTGGGAGCGTTTTGCCGGTCTTTTCTTGGACAATCTGGGCAAGCGATGACAGAACGCTTTCTTCTGTATCTGCCAATGTTCCATCAACATCAAACACGATATGGTCAAAGTGCTTCATATGGTTGCTCCTATCTGTTGTTTGCCTGCAAGTTTGATGCAGTGACAGAAGAAGGGCTAGCGGGATTTCTGCCTGGTGCTATCGAGATTCTGCCTCGCTGCTCGATAGCTCGAAGGAGTGCACCCCATTTGTTCTTTAAATACCTGGCCAAGATGGCTTGCTGTCGCAAAGCCGCATTGGCGCGCGACTGTCTGGACCGTTCGCGTGGTGTGTGCCAAAAGTTCGCAAGCACGGTTTACGCGGTATGCGCGCAGATATGCCGCCGGGGTCGTTCCTGCGCAAGCTTCGATAATGCGGTAACACTCTCTTTCGCTTACGCCGGCTGCAGATGCTATCTGGGGCACATCTACAGCGGCTGCATAGTTTGCGCGGATAAAGTCCAGGATTGCCTTGAACTGTACGTCGCGGCTGGTCATCCAAGAGGCGTTGTCGGAGGAAAAGAGCGGTTCGGCCTTGGCGTAAATCTGAATCCAGAGCTCTGACAAGCTATTCCGAAGCGCCATCTCGTTCTGCGGCCGTTGAAGGTCGTGGTTAAAGGAACTCTTTAGCAAATCGATAAAGGGCATATCGTCGGGGTTGGTGGGCGACCATTTGAGCACATCGACGCCTCGACATTGCAGCAAAGGATTGATATAGCGCTTTTGAAGGCGTCCCGCGGGATCGCCGAGCATCGACGGCTGAAAGATATGCAGCATTTGAATGGCTGGCGCCGAATTGGGTGATTGCAGGGTGCTGTGCAAAACGCCGCCGTTGATAAAGCCGACGGACCCTTCCTCAAAGCGCATGTGCTCATGAGCCGCACGCGTGCGATAGTCAATTGTTCCCTGCTCCATGTAGAAAAGCTCGACTTCGGAATGCCAATGCAAGGGGACGGAATTGCCCGGATAGCGAGCGAATTCTGCGCGTTCGGCAATATAGGGCCAGTCTTCGGCGGTCTCGGGAAAGGCTTCCTCGCGTCCTCCGCGGTGCAATTCTATGTGATCCATGTTTCGCATGGCATCAGTATAAAGCGCGATGGGCTTAGATTGCTCTTGCCTGTTCGGGGAACGCCTTGTCTAGAGATGCTTGGAGCTTTTCGAATGATGCTCGCAAGTTGAGGCTCTGATTGGTTGACCGGTTGGTTTTTGTGGTGGGGGAGTCGAGGAGGCCGTTTCTCTGTGTCGGGGGGAAGGAGAAAAGGTTTGCATGTTTTAGGGATGGCTGCTGTGCTGCGTCATTGGAAGAATGCATGCTTATGCGGCCTCCTCGATGTCCACCAAAAGGTTGCGCACGGGGTGTGCTGCTAGGTCCCGTGCGTTGGCAGTATTATGCCGCGGTCGTTGCAAAGAAGCGCTAAAGAAAGGCTTAATGAGGTTTGCAATTACGATGAAACCGCAGGTCAGAGGTACTGAGTAACACTCTTGTAAGGTTTTGAGCTTAAGGGCTTTCTAAGGTTTGTGATGCGGATGTGGCGCGGGTGTGCGGGGCCTGTGAACGACTCGTTTTAGCGCTGCGGGGTCGCGGCACGAACTTGCTCGATGACCTTTTCCATCGTGGCGTCGATGCAGTCTTTTTTGAGCTCGCATTCCCAGATGGTTATGGGCGTCCAGCCCATTTCGGTAAGCGCTGCCACGGCGGCGCGGTCGCGCTCGACGTTGCGGCGGAACTTTGCCTCCCAAAACTCAACGTTGCGCTTGGGCTGGCTGGGCTTGCACTTGGGGCAGCGGTGCCAAAAGCAGCCGTTGACGAAGATGGCGATCTTGCGGCCGGGGAAGGCGATGTCGGGCTTGCCGGGAACCTTCCATTCCAAGCGATAACCCGTAAGGCCCGCTGCGCGCAGGTGCTGTCGTACGAGCAGCTCGGGCTTGGTGTTGGCGCGCTTGTTGCCCTTCATGGACTTTTTGATGGCGGCGCGACGGCGGACCAGTTCGCGCTCGTCAGCGGAGAGGTCCGAGGTGTCGATACCGTCCAACAGACCTGGTTTGGGGTGTTTTTTGCTGCGGCGTTTGGTTTTGCGCTTGGGTTTGGCGGCAGGCTCGTCAGCCGTTGCGGTCTCGGCGTCGTTGGTGCTGCCGTTGGCCTCAAGCCGGTCTTCCTTCAGCTCAATCAGGGCATCAATGAGCCCCTTGTCGGCGGGCATCCACTCAACGGTGGCAAGTGAGGTGCGCGGAATCCAGCGGATATCGAGTTGACGGTCATGCTTTTGCGGCTCGCCAGACTCTTTGGCGAGCGAGCAGTAGTAGCACTCCATGGAGAGATGAAAATCGGGGTAGTCGTACTCGACGGTATAGAAATCGCGCAGGTTGGTGACTTTTACCTGCAGCTCTTCCATAAGCTCGCGGCGCACGGCGTCCTCGGGCGTTTCGCCTCGCATGAGCTTGCCGCCGGGAAACTCCCAAAGTCCCTGCATGTCGCCGTAGCCGCGCTGCACGGCAAGCAGCTCGTCGGATCCTTCCTTGCGAATGATCCCAGCGGCAACATGAACGGTCTTCAACAGGAGTCCTCTCTCAACATCAACACGTGGCAGGGTAGCTAATTTGGGACGGGGCTATTTTGACTACCCCCATACGGCAGCTGATATTTGTCCCGACCTCAAATTAGTCGCTGGCAGTCAAAGGGTAGTCAAAATAGCCCCGTCCCAAATTAGCTACCCGTACCTTACACAACGGTAAGGCAAGCGTAAGCCATATCGATGGTAGCCGATTCGTCTTCTTGCGACTATAGATGCCGTAGACTAATCGCAAGAAAGGACTCGGTATGCAAACCACGCAAGCAGCGACCCCGGTACTGGAGGTCGCGCATCTCGAAAAGGTATACGGTGCGCTGGGCAATGTGACCCGCGCGCTCAACGACGTCAACTTTACCGTCAATCGCGGCGAGTTCGTAGGCATCATGGGCGCCTCGGGCTCGGGTAAGTCGACGCTACTCAACTGCGTGTCGACCATCGACAGCGCCACGAGCGGCATCATTCGCATCAACGGCCAGGATGTGACGCGCATGAAGCAGGCCAAGCTCTCACAGTTCCGCCGCGATGAGTTGGGCTTCATCTTCCAGGACTCCAACCTGCTCGATACGCTCACGGCACGCGAGAACATCGCCCTGCCGCTCACCATCGCCCGCGCAAACTCGGCAGAGATCTCGACCCGCGTGCAGGATGTGGCAGCGCGCCTGTCCATCAGTCAGGTGCTCGACAAGTATCCCTACCAGATGTCCGGCGGTCAGCAGCAGCGCGTTGCCGCGGCTCGCGCGCTCGTCACCGACCCCACCATGATCATGGCCGACGAGCCCACCGGCGCCCTCGACTCCAAAAGCGCCCGTCTGCTGCTCGAGAGCCTGGAGGCCCTGAATCGCCGCCTGCGCGCCACGGTGCTCATGGTCACGCACGACAGCTTTGCCGCCAGCTACACGAGCCGTGTGCTGTTTATTCGTGACGGCAAGATCTTCACCGAGCTGCGCCGCGGCGACACCGACCGCCGAGAGTTCTTCGACCGCATTATGGAGGTCGTTGCCATGATGGGCGGTGAGGGCTCCGATGCTCTGTAAACTCGCTTGGGGCAACGTCCGCCGCGCCGGCCGCGACTACCTCGTTTACTTGTTGACGCTCACCCTGGGCGTTACGGTCTTCTATGCCTTTAACACCGTCTCGATGCAGGTCGACATCGCCGGCATCGATGAAGAGGGCTTGGCGCAGGTTGTGGGCAGCATGCTCGGCTACCTGACGTACTTTTTGGCTGGTGTCATGGCCTTTTTGATGGTGTATGCCAATAACTTCATCATGAAACGCCGCAAGAAGGAGTTTGGCCTGTACCAGGTACTCGGCATGGGGCGCGGGCGCGTCGCCACGATCATGGCGCTCGAGACCGTGATAGTATCGGTCGTGGCCTTTGTCGCCGGCATTGTGCTGGGCGTGGGACTCTCCCAGCTCATGACGTTCTTTACGGCCTCGCTCTTTAAGACGCAGATCGCCAATTTCCACTTCTTCTTCTCGGTGCATGCGTTCAACCTGACCCTTGCCTGCATGCTCGTGATGTTTGTGCTCACGCTACTGCTGAACCTTCGCGCCGTGCGCCGCACCAAGCTTATCGAGCTCATGGGTGCCGAGCGTCGCAACGAGAGCATCAAGACACGCAACCCCTGGATCGCGATTGCCATCTTTGCCGTGGGCGTGGTGCTTGTGGGCGTGGCCTATTACCGTCTGCTACGTGATGGGTTCCCGCTAACCGCGACGGACAGCAAGCTGCAAGAGGCCATGAGCCAGTTTGGCATTACGACCGCTATGGTTACAGTGGGTACCTTTGCGCTGTTCTGGGGACTCTCGGGCATGCTTATCAAGCTGCTGCAGAGCCTGCGCAGCGTGTATTGGCGCGGCCTCAATATGTTTACCGTGCGTCAGCTTTCGGCCAAGGTCAATACGGTGTGCTTTTCGATGGGTGTCATCGCGATGATTCTGTTCCTCGCCATTACTTCGGTGACGTGCGGTATGTCGATCGCCAACGTGATGAACGAAAACCTGGAGCGCTATAACCCTGTTGACGTGTCTCAGACGTATGTCTATTACACGCCCGAAACGCTCGACTACTACAAGGAGTATGTCAATCCGTCTGAGGCCGATCGCATGGTGCTGGCCGATGCAACGGTCGATTTATACGCTGCATGGCATGGCGAGCGCAAGTCGGCGGACAACAACGACGAGACCGGCAAGAAGGTCAATATCGCCGATGTTGCCGGTGAGCATGTGCAGATCGATTCGTATCTGAGTTACCCGCTTGGCGGCTCGGATCCTTCGGTGACTCCAAGTGAAATGTGCAAGGCCATGGGCGAAAAGCTTCCCAAGGCGCTCCAGGGGAGCAACGGCGATGCGACGGGTCTGTTTGTGACGCCGGCGAGCCAGTACAACAAACTGCGCCAGATGATGGGCGAGGAGCCGGTGAGCATTGGCCGCGACCAGTATCTGCTCACGTGTGATATGGGCGGTGAGCTGGGCGACCTGTACACCAAGTATATGGCTGGCGGCCATGCCCTTACCTTGGGCGGGCATACGCTCAAGCCCGCAACCGATAAGTCGGACGAGGACACGGCGGCCATCGCCAACTCGGCGATGGGCAGCAATCCCGGTACCGTGGTCGTAGCCGACGAGCTGTTGTCCCAACTTAATCTGCAGCCGTATTCCAGTAGCCTGCTCGTTAATTACAAACAGGGGATGGATACGACCGAGGCAGACGAGAGCATTAAATACACTTTGCTCGACAATCTGCTCGTTGACGGCAAGGAGCCGGGGTCATGGGGGATCTTCATCACACGCTCCGAGATGTACACGCAAGCAGCGCAAATGAACGGCATGATTAGCTATCTGGCCATCTACATTGGCTTTGTACTGGTCGTTGCGTGCGCGGCGATACTGTCGATCCAGCAGCTCTCCAATGTGGCCGACGGCAGCCGCAGCTATCGTGTGCTGGCACAGATCGGCTGTGACGACCGCCAGATTCGCCATTCGGTGATGGCGCAGCAAGCGGTATTCTTCCTGTTCCCGCTGGCAGTGGGTCTGGCGCACTCCTTTGTGGCGCTCAAGGTGATTATCGAGCTGGTGAGCATATTCGGAGATATGAGCATCGGCGGCACGGTTGGTCTCACCTGCGCGATCTTCCTGGCAGCCTACGGCGGCTACTTCCTAGTGACCTACCTCATGAGCACCGGCATGGTACAAGCTGCCATCGCTACCCGCTACAGCGAATAACAAGCGGGCAAAACGGTCGCAAAACCAGAGGCGTGTGACCGCCGCGAAGGGGCTGGGGACCTCTTGCGGCGGTTATTTTTGCCTATCTGGTGCGTTTCGGATGCAAGTGAGTAGACTATTTTGAACTTGCCGAGCACATCGCGACAAATGATCTATAAAACTGCAGGTCAGAGCTGTGGCGTTTTGGGGCATGCTTGGCCTCCTGCAAAAAGCCTACTCACTTGGTTTTACTGCTAGAAAACCGCCGCGAGGGAAAGTAGCTCCCTCGCGGCGGTTTTTGGTGTTTGCCCAGATAAAACCTGCCAAAATAAACCTGTCCCTTTTTGGCAGGTTATCGCTTCCAAAAGTGGAGGATGAGCGTCGTGCGGTTTTGCTGCTCGGTTTTGACCAGGATGTTGTGGATGTGGGTTTTGACGGTGCCCACGGCAAGGAATAGCTCGTCAGCGATCTCTTGGTTCGACTTGCCCAGCACAACCAGACGCATGACCTCGGTCTCGCGGTTGGAGAGCTTGTAGGCGTTGCGATAGAAGGGCATCTGCTCTTCGATGTGTCGATCAAGATCGCTGACGTTCTTTTCCTCGGGCGCCTCCTGCATGCGAATCGAGAGCACGTGATAGGCGTAGATGATGAGCAGAATCGCAAAGTAGCAAGCGAAGACGTTCTCGCTAAAGTTGCGCTCGGACAGGTACAACTGCAGCCAAGAGGGCGCCAGGCTCATGGGAACCACCAAGATGTTGTAGAAGTCCTCGGCAACGATGCAGCCAACCAGAATGGCGCCGATAATCAGGTGTTTCTTTTGGTTGTTAACACGCGCCTTCAGCTCAACCTTCGTACTCTTGCGAGCTGTCCAAAAGATATACAGTCCCACAAAGACAAGGAACACCTGGCGCATGGTGTAGTAAAGCCACTGGCGCATGGGACCATAGGGGACGGCGACGATAATCAGCAGCTCGCTCAGCAGGAACGTTACGACGGGGATGACAAACTGCTTCTTAGAATGCTTGTCGAGCAGATCCATGGCGATCAGCCAAATAAAAGCCTGCGAAGCGGTCGCCACAAGGGTCCGCAGCACAGGCATGGTAATTGAGTAATAGTCGCTTGCCGGGAAGCTCTGGTTTTGCAACGTGTATTCAAAAAAGAAGATCTCGGTCATCTCGATGGCGTAGCAAATAAAAACGCCACTGCCATAGATAAAGAAGCGTCGACGAGACGAGGCGTAGGCGGCAAGCGAAAGTACCGCTGTCACAATACAGATAACCAGTATTGCCAAGGTATAGAAGAACATGAGCGTGTTCATCTGTCACCGTCCTGTCTCATTTGATCTTTGGATAAGCTCCGTAAACCCTACGGATATACCGCCCTCAACCGTATGTCCCGTTGCGGATTAGAGGACGTGATACAGGATACCCGTATACCGTTCGCGGTTCTAGATAGTAAACCCCCTGTAAACTCTCTACCTGCGGGTTTATATTGGTTTAGAGGGGGTGTAACTCCGTGAACGGTCTTTAATCCCGAATAAACTAGGTAAAAATTGCATACGGGTGAATGATGGTGTTGTCAACACGAGGCGTGATGTACGAGCGCCTCTCAGTAATAGTCGGCAAGACCGGCGGAAAGGAAATCGACATGGCACTGCCTAAGGATTTCATCGACACCAACGACTTCACCAAAGAGCAGATCCTGGCTATCGAGGATCTTGGCCTGGCAATGAAGAAGGCCATCAAGGTTGACGGTTATTATCCGCACCTGCTCCGCAACAAGAGCCTTGGCATGATCTTCCAGCAGGTTTCCACCCGCACCCGTCTTTCCTTCGAGACCGCTATGACCGACCTCGGCGGTCACGCTCAGTTCTATGGCCCTGGCACCATCCAGCTCGGTGGCCATGAGTCCCTGGGCGACACCGCTCGCGTCATGGGTTCGCTGCTCGACATCATGATGGCTCGCGTTGACCGTCACAAGGACGTCGTCGGCCTCGCCGAGGGCTCCGCTGTGCCCGTCATCAACGGCATGTCCGAGTTCAACCATCCCACGCAGGAGATGGGCGACCTCATGACCATGCTCGAGAACCTCCCCGAGGGCAAGAAGATCGAGGACTGCACCCTGGCCTTCATCGGCGACGCCACCCAGGTCTGCGTCTCCCTCATGTTCATCGCCTCCAAGGTCGGCATGAAGTTTGTCCAGTTTGGACCTAAGGGCCACCAGATCCCCGACGGCGGCCTGCACGTTGGCACCGTTGAGGAGCGCGCCGAGTTCGGCAAGCAGATGATGGCCATCGCCGAGGAGAACTGCAAGGTCTCCGGCGGCTCCATCGTCATCTCCGACGACATCGAGTGCATCAAGGGTGCCGACTTCATCTACACCGACGTGTGGTATGGCCTGTACGACGAGGAAGTCTCGGGCGAGAACTACATGGACGTGTTCTATCCCAAGTATCAGGTCACCATGGACATGATGAACTTCGCCGGCGCAGACTCTAAGTTCATGCACTGTCTGCCGGCCACCCGCAACGAGGAGGTCGTCGACGAGGTCATGGACGACCCCGAGCGCTCCCTGTGCTGGGTCGAGGCCGAGAACCGCAAGCACTCCATCCGTGCTCTCCTTGCCGCTCTGGGCAAGCGCACCCCGCTCAACGACGAGGGTGTCGAGTACTCCGCCAAGGCCGAGCTCCACGCCGCTCTCGAGGCTCTCGAGCAGCTCTAAGCCCCAAGGCTTTTAAAAGCACGTTTGCGGGCGGCGGATGCTCGTCTCCTGTCGCCCGCTCACCGAGGCCCAAGCGATTGCCTTAGTGCCTTGGGCCTCGGATCTGTCCAAGACTGAGCAAAGGAGCTCATCATGAGCGACGGAAAGAAAAAGCTTTCCTTCTTGACGGTCATTTCGACCATCATCTGCGTCGTCTTCGTCTGCGAGGCCGCCGCGCCTGCTGCTGCCATTGGCAACCAGCAGTTCTTCTGGTGGATCTTCCTGATCCTGACCTTCCTGCTCCCGTATGGCATGGTTGTCGCCGAGCTCGGCACCACCTATGACGGCGAGGGCGGCATTTACGACTGGGTACGCGATGGCCTGGGCGACAAGTGGGGCGCCCGCATTTCGTACTACTACTGGGTTAACTACCCGCTGTGGATTGCCTCGCTGGCTACCATGTTCCCCGACATTCTGGGCATGGTCTTTGGCGTTGAGTTCAATCTGATCGCCAAGATGGGTATCGATCTTGCCTTTGTGTGGATCGTCTACCTCATGGGCCGCTCCAAGGCGGCTGACTCCGAGTGGGTCCTCAACGGTGGCGCCATCATCAAGGTCGCTGTTGCCGTTGTCGTCGGCGCTCTGGGCATTTGGTACGCCATGGAGAACGGTTTTGCGAACGATATGTCCGCTACCACCTTCCTGCCCGAGCTCACCAACACCAACGCCCTCGGTTACCTGTCGATCATCATCTTTAACTTCATGGGCTTCGAGGTCATCTGCACCATGACCGACGACATGGCCGATCCTGCTCGCGATATCCCCAAGGCAATCATCGTCGGTGGCCTGTCCATTGCCGTGATCTACCTGTTCGCCGGCTTTGGCATCGGTGCCGCCGTGCCGGCCGATTCTATCGACCCCGACTACGGCATGATCTTTGCCGTCCAGACCATGGTGGGCGACTCCATGATCTTCAAGGTCATCTGCATCGCCTTCCTGATCACCCTGTTCGCCAACATGGCTGCTTGGTCCTTCGGCGTCAACTCCGTTGCTCGCTATGCTGCCGAGCACGGCAACATGCCCAAGATCTTTGCTTCGATGATCTCGGATGACGACATGCCTAACGGCGCCAACCTGGTCAACGCCATCGTTGCCTCCCTGGTGCTGTGCCTGCAGCTGGTTCCCATCGACGCCATCTCCAACGGTGTCTTCTGGATGCTCTTCGGCACCTCCGTCGTCTTCCTGCTGCTCACCTACATCCCGATGTTCCCGGCGTTCCTCAACCTTCGTAAGAACGACCCCAACCGTGAGCGCATCTTCACGTTCCCGTTTAAGGGCACCATGATGAAGGTCATGCTGGCCATTCCTTGCATCGAGCTGGTCCTGGCCATCGTCGCGACCTTGATTCCGTTCTCCGCCGCTGAGATTGGCGACAAGGTTCCGATGATCGTTATCTTCATCGTGCTCGTGCTTATCGGCGAGGTCGTCCGCGTCGTGAGCGCTAAGGGCCGCGAGACCGAGTACAAGGGTCTCACTCCCGAGCTGGCTGCTCAGCGTCTCGCTGAGGAAGCCGAGGAGGACTAGAGCACCCGGATTCGGGGCTCCAACCCTCATCACCGTTTAACCACTCCCTGGGGTGGGTGTGAGCGATAGCTCCGGTAACCACCGCCCGCCCCAATCTCTCTTCCGTATCCTTCGTGTGTCTTGTCTCCGCGCACTGGGTTACGTCGTCGCTTGCCGGTGCGACTCCGTGAAAACCGGCGCCGGGCGCCCCGACCTTTGCCGGGGAACGGGCGCCTACCATCTCTTGGTTTTAGGCCGCGGGTAACCCGCCCGCGGCAAGCGATCGTTCGATTTGGAGGAAATCTTATGCGTACGATCACCGAGTCCGAGTCCACCCCCAAGGCCGACGGCTTCTTTATGCCCGCTGAGTTTGCCCCGCAGGATCGCGTGTGGATGGGTTGGCCCCACCGCACCGACACCTGGGCCCACGGCGCCAAGCCGGCTCAGAAGCAGTATGCCGCCATCGCTCGCGCCATCGCCGAGTTCACCCCGGTCACCATGTGCGCCAACCAGGCCGACTACGCTAACTGCAAGGCCGTCTTCGAGGAAGACGAGAACGTCACCGTTATCGAGATGACCACCGACGACGCCTGGTTCCGCGACACCGCTGCCACCTACGTCATCAACGGCAAGGGCGAGAAGCGCGCCAACCACTGGCACTTCAACGCCTACGGCGGTCTGGTCGACGGCCTGTACTTCCCGTGGGACAAGGACGAGCAGATCGCCCTTAAGATGGCTGAGCTCTCCGGCTGCCGTCGCTATCGTCCCGATGACATGATCCTCGAGGGCGGCTCCATCACCGTCGACGGCGAGGGCACCCTTGTCGTGACCGACCAGTGCCTGCTTTCCCCGGGCCGCACCTGCTCTGCGGTTCTGGAGGAGGAAGAGGATCCCGAGTCCATCTGGCCCAAGTTCAAGAAGAAGTTCGAGCCCTGGAGCGAGGAGCTTCGCGCCTATATGGACGAGCACCTCAAGGATTACCTGGGTGTCGAGAAGGTCATCTGGGTCAAGGAAGGCATCGACCCCGAGGAGACCAACGGCCACATCGATGACGTCGCTACGTTCATCGCCCCGGGCGTCATGGCCTGCATCTGGACCGACGATCCCGAGTATCCGTTCTACGAGCAGTGCCACGCTGCCTACGAGACTCTCTCCAACGCCGTTGACGCCAAGGGCCGCAAGATGAAGGTCTACAAGCTCTGCATGCCCGTGAACCCGCTGTTCATGGACCAGGCTTCCTGCGACACCATCGACGCCGACGAGAACGCCGAGCCGCGCGTCCCCGACGAGCCGCTGATCGCCTCTTACATGAACTACCTGGTCACCAACCACGGCGTTATCGTCCCGCAGTACGGCGACGAGAACGACCAGCTGGCCGTTGACACGCTCCAGAAGATCTACGACGAGGTCTGGGGCGAGGGCGTCTACAAGTGCGTCGGCGTTCAGTCCGAGCAGGTCGTCTTTGGCGGCGGCAACATCCACTGCATTACGCAGCAGGAGCCGTCCGCGTAATTGTCTGGCTTCCTGAGGCACGGCACCTTCCCGTTCATTCGTCGCTTGCGTACCACAAAGTACGCGGCGCTCCTCTTTCACGGGAATCTGCCGCACCTCAGAAACCCAGCCGATCAATCGGACAGTCGGTGAATCGCACCGTGACCATCTCGGGGCATTGATGGTCTGGTCACTTGATGTCTTGGTCGGCTGGGTTTTTCTTTGGGCACTCCGTTGCCTCCACTTCGGAGTGCCCGCCTCTTTGATTGAGTACGCGTCTGATCTGGGATTTATTGCGGGTTAGGCCAATTGTTCGCTTGAATTTCCCAGGTCAGACGCGTATTCAATTGCTGATAGTTTCCGGTTGCGAGCGCGACCGTTTTGATCGGAGTATCTATGTACCAGCGTATCGTTATCTACACGCGCCTGTTCCGCGAGCGTTGGTCCAACAATTGCATCCTCTCTTCTCTTTGGGATGGCACCTGCACCGGTGACGCGGCCTGCAACCCTACCTTGGGCTGCGCCTTCGGTACAGATGCCATCCTTTTTGCTGTAGGGGGAGCGTGTCGTGGCAGGTAAAAAGTTCTCCCTGTTCGAGGTCATCCTCTCGGTTATCTGCGTTGTCTTTACCATCGAGGCGGCTGCTCCGGCATCTGCCATGGGTAACGTTCAGTTCTTCTGGTGGATCTTCCTCATCATTACGTTTTTGCTTCCCTATGGCCTGGTGGTGGCCGAGCTCGGTACGGCGTTCGATTCCGAGGGCGGCCTGTACGATTGGGTTCGCCTGGGCTTGGGCGACCGTTGGGGCGCGCGCTGCTCCTGGTGCTATTGGGTCAACTTTCCACTGTGGGTGGCAAGTATCGCCTGCATGTCCCCCAGTGTCATCAATGCGGTATGGGGCATCGAATTTTCGCTTGGGGTCCGAATTGCCATCGAGCTTGCCTTTGTGTGGGGCGTCACGGTCATGGCAATGCAGCCGGTGGCCGAGGCCGATTGGGTCATGGATGGCGGCGCCGTCATTAAGGTGCTCATTACCGCCGTGGTGGGAATCGTCGGCATCTGGTTTGCCTGCAATAACGGCTTTGCCAACGATATGTCGTTTAAGACCTTTGTCCCCGATCTGGGAGACACTAACTCACTGACGTATCTTTCAATCATCCTATTCAACTTTATGGGCTTTGAGGTGGTCGCGACCTTTGCCAGCACGATGAAGAACCCATCGCGCGATATCCCCAAGGCGGTTATCGCCGGTGGCGTTGCCATCGCGGCGATCTACATTATCTGTGGCATCGGTATTGGAGCCGCGGTTCCCACCGAGCAGCTTTCACTCGATTCGGGCATTGTGGACGCGGTTGCCGCCATGGTGGGGCGCGCTCACCCGCTGACGATGGTCGTGGGCGTGGCCTTTTTGGTGACGCTGTTCGCCAACATGATCTGCTGGAGTTTTGGCGTCAACAACGTGGCGAGCTATGCCGCGCGCCACGGCAACATGCCGCGCCCCTTTGTGCTGGTGTCCAAGAAGACCGGCATGCCCAACGGCTCAGCACTCATTAACGGTTGTTTTGCCAGCTTGGTGCTGCTACTTCAGATTCCGCTGGGCGAAGGTTCCGACGTCTTTTGGGTCTTCTTCTCGATGAACGTCGTCTTTCTGCTCATGAGCTATATCCCGATGTTCCCGGCGTTTTGGCGCCTGCGTAAATACGACAACCGCCCACGTGTGTTCCGCGCGCCCTTCGAGGGCAAGGTGCTTGCGGTAGCGCTTGCGGTGCCGGTGGTAGAGCTCGTGCTTTCGATTGTTGCGACAATCGTGCCGCTTAACAGCTCGCCCGCCGAGATGTCAAAGTTGCCGATCCTCATGGGTGTGGTGATCGGCGTGTTGCTGGGCGAGGTTTCGCGCCTCATATCGCGCCGCGGCCGCAGCATCGACAATCCCGGCGTTGGCGCAAGGGGGACAGGTCGCTTTGCGCCAAAACAGTAGCGCCGCGAGTTGTGCGGTGCTAGTTGCATCTTGGATTACTGCTCACGCTGCTCGGGATCAGATGCGAGCTTGGGTGCAAAGTAGGGGACGTGGCCCAGGTAGGGGCAGCTGTCCGAACGCGCCTCAACGGCGCAGGGGACATCGTCGTAGGTCATGGAAGAACCGAGTCGGGTGATGGCCTTGGCGGCGGGCGCGACGAGCATCTTGAGCGGAGCGATCGGTGTCATGGCATCTCCTTTCATCGGTGAGACACAGCTTGTTTATCTAAACGATACAGTACGTTTAATCGGTGAGTCTAATCTTGCGGCAAAGAATCTGTCAACATCCTCACAGCATCTAGACAGGGGAGGCGGACATGAGTTTCGCGTTCTATATCTACACCACGATTATCATGGGTGTGGCTCTGGTGACCAGTGCCGTGGCATTGGTGGTTTGGCTCATGACGCGCCGTCGCGACAGCCTGGTGGCCGCGGCGGGCTTTTTGCTCTACATGCTCGATATGTCAGTCATCTTTTTTGACGAGTACAATCGGCTCAAATAAGACTACGCTGTTACCTTTAGCGAGCCGTTGCAGCACCCCTTGCTGCGCTGCGTGCTCGGTATTGCCATCTATGCCTGCGTGGTACTGTGGATGTTTGCGCGCTTGCGCAAAAGGCCGACGTCGCGCATGCTCGTACTCGCTATCGTGCCGTTTTCAATCTTGCAATTGCTGCTGGTGCCTCGCAGCGGCGCTGCCGGAGAGATGCAGCAGTATCTCTTTTGGCTCACGCGTGACCTGGGCAATGTAGGATGTCTTGCCTATGCCGCCTGGCATTACCGGTACAGAGCCACGCGTGTTGAGAAACTCGACCTCGACCGCTCAAAGCTCTTTTGGAAGGTGGCCCTCGTTCTTGCGTTTTGCGTAATCGCCGAGGACACCTACATGATTTTGCTCTGCCGCCCGACTCTCAAAACCCCGTCATCAGCCTCTTTTTGTGGTATCTGTCCGAGCGCAATATCTCCGAAAACGTGCTGCTCGTGGTATGCGCGGTCCAACTCTTTTGCCAGTTTAGCCATATCCTGCGCGTGTATGCCCGTCATCCGCGTGCCGATGAGGACGTGGCGGCCCAGAGCGCAAGCTCTGAGGACGACCTCGCATCGCGTGTGGTGATCTATGCCGATGCCCATAAGCTGTCGCGGCGCGAGCAGGAGGTGCTCACGCTGCTGCTGAAGGGCAACGACGCCCAAAACATCGCCAGCGAGTTGGTCATCAGCCCTGGCACGGTCAAGGCGCACTTGCATCGCATCTACGTTAAAAGCGGTGTCTCCAACCGAGATGACCTCATAGATACCTTTTGGCGTTCCTAGCCCCATTCTTCCTCGCATGCGGGTCTTGCCGTGTGGGCGGCCATACCGTTGGGCGTAATGAAGCGGTAATAATCTCAGACAATAAACCTGCAGGTAAAGCGTGTAAACCTGCTTAAACTGACCGTTTGCGGTCCCTGGCCTTGGCACGGATTTGCCCCTGTGTATCAATGGGTGTAGCGCGAAGCCGCGGACGCGGGACAGACGTCCGAGCACGGCTTGTAGGCACGCGCCGATGCGGGAGCGCTACGCTCCCAACCGAGTGCCCACGCGGGCGGTGCGTCCGCGTTGCAACCAAAGATGCCTGAGGAGGCTCACATGGACAAGGCTGATGTAGTTATCAAGAGCAACGCCGTCTTTACCGGCGATGGGCTCGAGCCGTTTAAGGGCGGCGTTGCCGTGCGGGGCGATAAAATCGTTGCCTGCGGTGACGATGCCCACCTGGCACCGTTTATCGGCCCCGATACCGAGGTGCGCGACTTTGGCGACCAGCTCGTCATGCCCGGCCTGATCGACTCGCACACGCATTTTGCCCAGGGCGCGTTCATGACCGACCCCGATTTTGCTGTCAACCTCATCGACTGCACCAGTTTTGAGATGGCGATGGAACGTGTCGTGGCGTTTGCGGCCGACCATCCCGATAACGAGTGGATTCTGGGCTGCCAGATTATCCAGTTCCAGTGGGATGTCCCCGAGATGCCCACAGCCGCGATGATCGATGAGTACATCTCTGACCGCCCGGTTTTTCTGCAGCAGGTTGACCTGCATACCTTTAGTGCCAATACCTGCGCCATCAACAAGGTGGGAGTAACTTCGCAGACGCCCGATCCCGCAGGCGGCAAGATCCTTAAGGATGCCGAGGGCAATCTGACGGGCGTGTTTTCCAACAACGCCGGCGCCTTCTTTATGGACGAGGTCTACGACCCAGCGCCCGAGGTTGTTGACGCGTCGTTTGCAAAAACCGCCCGGCGCGCCAATGCCCTGGGAATCACTACGGTCGGCATGGTCAATCCTACGTTTGTGAGCATGGAAAACCCGTATGCGGTGTTGGCAGGTCTTAATGCCAAGGGCGACTTGCCTTTGCGTGTGTTCCTGTACACCGATCTGTTCGAAAACGAGTCCTTAACGCTCGAGCAGATCAAGGAGAAATACGCCTTCCCGGGTACGCAGGTGGAGTGGCACGGCTTTAAGCAGTTTCTTGATGGCGTGTGCTCCGACCACACCGCGTGGATGCTTGAACCCTATAGCAATGCGCCCGATACCTGCGGTGAGCCCGCGGAGGAGCCAGAGCGCATCCGTGCTGCCATCCTCAGGGCGCAGGAATGGGGCGTTGACACGCGCATCCATACGATTGGTGATCGCTCGGTGCGTTTTGTGCTCGATTGTTTTGAGGAGGGCGAGCACTTGCATGGCAAGCGGGATTGTCGCCACTCCATGGAGCACAACGAGACGGTTCAGCCCGAGGATCTGCCGCGCTATGCCGAGCTGGGTATATGCCCTGGCATGCAGCCGTGGCACATGCTGCTCGATATGGCTGACCTTGCCAAGGACGATGCCGTGGGCCCCGAGCGTGCTGCGCTTTCGTGGCCCCTGCATAGCCTGCTTGCCAGCGGTGCCGTGGTGCACCTGGGCAGTGACTTCCCCGTTGTGGGCTTGGAGCCCATGGAGGAGGTGTACGGCGCGGTCTTCCGCATGCTCGAGGACGGCTCCAACCCCGAGGGCTGGTTCCCCCAGGAGCGCATTACCATGGCCGAGGCTCTGCGCGCCTACACCTATGGCAGCGCCTACGCCATGCATGCCGAGGACCGCATCGGCACGCTCGCGTGCGGCAAACAGGCAGATATCTGCGTGCTCGACCGCAATCTCTTTGATTGCGAGCCGGCCGAGGTGCTCGAGGCTACCGCAGCCCTCACGATGATCGCCGGCAAGGTGGTCTTTGAGGCATAGCGCCATCGTTTGATTGGGCGGTTTGGTGCCAGTTGTCAGCCGCCTGACATCCATTCAGCACTACTCTCTCAAGGAAAGGGGAGAACAATGGCAGAAGAAGTAACCGCTGCTGTGGAGGAGGAGCGCGAGCTCGCCTCCCAACCGATTCCCGGCCTGGTGCGTAAGTACACCATCGTCACCGGCCAGGGCATGCTCGCCCAGATCATCATGGTGGTCCTCGAAGGACTCGTGATGGGTTGGGGGCTGGGTGCCCACGGCCTGGCCTGCGTCTCGATCATCATGTCGGTCGAGTACATCAACCTGGCCTTTGGCAACCTGTTTGGCACCGGCGTGCCCGCCGTGGTGGGCAACCTTTTGGGTGCCGGCGACATCAAGGGCGCAAGCAAGGCTTTTAGCCAGGGCTTTTGGCTCACCACGATCGTGAGTGTGCTGCTTGCTGTGGTGATGGCCGTGTTTACCGAGCCCATCTGCGCATTCTTTGGCGCCACGCCCGACATCATGGCCGATACCGTTGCCGGCGTGCGCACCTTCGCCGTGCTGCTGCCGCTCACGGTCATTGGCCAGATGATCACCGCTGTGATGCGTGTGGATGAGAAGGTCCAGATCCAGGCCAACCTCATGACCGTCTCGGCTATCGTCGCCATCTGCTGGCTCGCGCTTTCCACGTTTGTACTCAAGTTTGGCGTTATGGGCGCCGGCGTGTACTACGGGCTTTCCATCGGCATCTGGGCCATCGGTATCTTCTGGTTCATCGGGGGCAAAAAGTCCCAGCTCCAGATTAACCCTGCCGACCTTAAGCTCGACCTCGCCATCTGCGGCCAGATCTTCAAGATCGGCTTCCCGTTCTTCCTGGTCCAGGGCGCGACCTTTATCTTTAATACCGTTGCCAACTCGCTTTTGGGTTCGCTCGGCGGCGACATGGGCTCGCTCTACATCGCAGCCTTTGGCGTGATCAACGGCTACATCCTCTACATTACCATGATGGTTGCCCAGTGCTTCTCCTACGGTCTGCAGCCCATCGCTGCCTTCAACGCCGGCGCAAAGGCTTGGGCACGCCTTAAGGAGACGCTCTCCTGCACGCTTAAGTACCAGGTTGTGACGCTGGCGCTGGTCACCGTCGCGCTCTGGCTTGCCGCCACCCCGGTGTGCGCCTTCTTTGCCGGCAGCGATCCTGCGCTCGTTGAGGTTGCCGCCAACGCCACGCGTACTGTCATCCTGGCTGTTGCCCTGGGCTATCTTGCCATGACCATGTCGATGTATTTCCAGGCGGTCGAGAAGGTGGGTGTCGCCACATTTACGGGCCTGCTTCGCTATGTGATCTGCTCGGTGCCGCTTATGTACCTCCTCGGCAACATGATGGGTGTCGAGGGCGTGTGGATCGCCCTGGTGGTGGCCGATGCCATTACCGGCATCATCTCCATTGCGCTCGCCGCGCACGAGTCCAAGCGCCTGAGCGGGCTTCCCGCGTAGCCAACGCGCGCTTGCGACACATGACAGCGACTGTTTAATGCAAGCCGCCGCAGATGCCCCCAAGGCGTCTGCGGTGGTTCTTTGCAGCGAGGTTCAAATAGGCAATCTGCCAGCGCTACTTTCAAATTAGAGGCCGGCTTATGATTGTTCTCGAACCAATGCCATGAGGCCCAGGCGGTTTTTGACGCCGAGCTTGTGATAGAGGGCGTTGACATGCTTTTTTACGGTCGACTCCGAGATATAGAGCTCCACGGCCATTTCGCGGTTGGTCTTGCCGGCAAGCATCATCTTGAGCACCTCTGCCTCGCGGGGGAGGACTTCGAGCTCGCTGATGAGCGCCTCTAAGGGGTTCTCGCAAGCTTGCTGTGCGGTGCTCTGCGCAAGGATCCCGTACAGGCGCAGGCTCAGGTGCCGCGCGAGCTGGCGCAGGGCTTCGAGCTCTTCGTCCGAAAAATCCCCCGCTTTTCGTGCGCGAAACAGCGTGAGCGACCCCAGGGATGTGCCCCCGTGCGCGAGCGTGGCAGTGCAGCCATAGTAGATGCCGAGCGGCTTCATCCACTCCTGATAGATGGGCGTTGCGTTGCGGCGCTCGACATCCACGAGGTCCAGGTCGCGATAAACATGCACGTTGTGAACGTCAAAGCTCCAAAGGGTGTAGTCAAAGGCGGCATAGCGTTCGTAGTAGCTCTCGAGCTGGTCTTCTGCCATGCCACGGGCAACGGGGCTTACGAATTCTGTCTGTCCGTGTGTGCCGGCGCGTGCGATATCAAACATCGAGGCCCGGTGCGATATCACCTGATTAACTCTATCAAGAAGCCCGGCTTGAAGCGTGGCGAAGTCGTCGCAGCCATGAATCCATAAGGCGCATTCGTTGAGGGCGGACCAGCGGCTCCCGTGGATCTCATCGGGGTTAAAGCGGGTATGCATGGTATTGGTCATGGATGTCCTTTCATGCGGCTTTGTCAGTATGACACGTCTCGCGCGCCACTAGAACTTTAGGTCAGTGAACGGTGTCCTTTTGGGTGGCGAAAGGGTCCCCTAGGCCCATTGAGAGTGGGCTTCCGGAGCCGCACAATGGGGCCGTCATCACAAAGGGTCGTCCATATCGTTAGGAGCCAACATGAAGACCATTTACGAGAGCGAGTCTACGCCAAAGAAGGACGGATTCTACATGCCCGGCGAGTACGAGGAGCAGGAGCGCACCTGGATTTTGTGGCCGCATCGTTCGGATGTGTGGCGCTGCGGTGCCAAGCCGGCGCAAAAGGTCTTTACCGAGATTATTAAGACCGTTGCGCGCTTCCAACCCATCACCGTTGGTGTCAATGCCGAGGATTTCCCTGCGGTGTGCGAGATTTTCGATGGCGTTGAGAACGTGCGCGTTATCCACATGGAGTACAACGACAGCTGGATTCGCGACCCCGGCCCGGCGTTCCTTGTTAATGACAATGGTGAGGTTGCTCTTTCGCACTTCCACTTTAATGCTTACGGCGGTTTCATTGACGGCCTGTATTTCCCGTGGGACAAGGACGCTTCCATTGGCCTGCAGGTGGCACAGCTCGAGCAGGTTAACCGCTATCGTCCCGAGGATTACATCCTCGAGGGCGGCTCGTTTAACTGCGACGGCCAGGGCGCCGTGGTGACCACCGAGATGTGCCTGCTCAATGAGGATCGTAACCCCCAGTACACCAAGGAGCAGATCGAGGAGAAGCTTGCCGAGTACCTGGGCATCGAGAAGGTCATTTGGATCAAGGATGGCATCGACCCGTTTGAGACCAACGGGCACGTGGACGACGTCGCATGCTTTTGTGCGCCCGGCGAGGTCTGCTGCATGTGGACCGATGATCCCAACCATAAGTTCTACAAGGAGTGCCAAGAGGCGTATAAGACGCTTTCCGAGACGACGGATGCCCGTGGCCGCAAGCTCAAGATCCACAAGGTGATTATGCCTGCGACCTCGGTATATATGACCGAAGAGGAGGCCAGCACGATTGACCCCGTCGAGGGCGTGCTGCCGCGTACCCCCGAGGATGCTTTCGAGCCGAGTTACCTCAACTTCCTGCCCATCAACGGCGCAGTGCTTGTACCGCAGTTCGGCGATCCCAATGACGCCCAGGCGCTCAAGGATATCCAGGCTGCTTATCCGGACCGTGAAGTCATCGGTATCATGACTCGCGAGGTTATCTACGGCGGCGGCAACATCCACTGCATCACCCAGCAGCAGCCCAAGGCGCGCTGCAAGTAGAGGCGGTTGCAGGCACACGGGGTAGTGTCGATATGACCTGGGGCCCGCTGGCGCACACGCTGGCGGGCCCTTTTGCGTGCGGCGGGCAGCGTTGCACGCGGGCACTCGGGTCTAAGCGAGGGTACCAGGGGCCTTGCTTATCGTCGATAGTTGGTCTAGAATCGTCGATAGTCGATGATAGGGGGTAGCATGCAGCTTGTTGAAAGTGAGACCGTGGAGTTCAAGTGCACATTTACCCCTAAGCTGCTCAAAGCTGTGGTGGCGTTTGCCAATTCGAATGGTGGTACCTTGTATATCGGAATCGACGATTTTGGCAGCATCGTCGGAGTGGACGATATCGATGCCACCATGCTTCAATGCTCTAATGCAATAACCGATGGCGTGTATCCCGACGTTTCTGAAATCACGACGGTCTCCGCATTGGACATCGATGGCGTAGCGTTGGTGAAAATCGAGGTGGAAGCGGGTCCTCACAAGCCGTACTGCCTGTGCTCGAAGGGATTTGTTCCCGCCGGGGTATATCGGCGCCTAGGTCCTGCAAACGTGCCCATCGAGATGGCCCAGATCCGCTCGATGATCAAGCGCACCGACGGCGATTATTTTGAGACCGCGCGCTCTCATGAACAGAGCTTGACGTTTTTTGAAGCCGAGCGGGTCTTTAGGCGCGCGGAGATTACGTTTGACCAAACCTCTCAAAAGAATCTCGGCCTTATCGATGAGCTGGGCTTTTACACCAATTTGGCACTGCTGGTCTCTGACCAAAACCCCTTTGCAGTCCGCGCTGGCCTCTTCAACGACGATGCGTATACCGAGTTTATCGACCGTCAGGATGGCGAGGGCTCGATCTTCAGGCAGATAGAGGATATCGAACGGTTCCTCAATATATCGAACGCAACGCGTATGTACTTTGTGCCGGGAAGGCTCGATCGCATAGATAAGGACGACTATCCCCGCGAGGCTGTTCGAGAGGGAATTCTGAACCTGTTTATCCATCGCGACTACGAATCTTCGGTGGCGTCTCTTATCAAGATGAGCCGTACGGCGCTTGAATTTACCAATGCGGGAGGGCCGCAGCACATCAGCGTCGAGGAGGCGCTTGCGGGCGGCTCGGACGCTCGGAATCCAAAGCTGCAACTGCTCTTTTTGCGTCTGGGGATGGTTGAGGCGTTTGGAACGGGCCTCAAGGGGATCCGTGCGCTCTATGAGGCAGAAGGGTTGGAACCCGAGGTCTGCGCCTACCCTGCAATGTTTAGGTTGTCGCTGCCCAACGTCAACGCCGTGCGCAATTCCTATCTGACGCCTCGTGGCAATAGCGGTCCCAACTTGCGTGGGGATTACAGCGATTATGAGCAGCTCGAGCGGGAAGGGGCGCTGCCGCCCGATGTTTCGCAGGCGTTTGCATCCGTGCGAGCGCAGCGAGAGGGGCACGTGTCGATGAATGGCGACTGCGGCCACGAGGTGCGTGCCAAGCTCGTGGAGGAGCTTGGCTTTGATGTTGCGTGCAAGGCGTCCGCGATGCTACAGGATGTCTCGGACGAGCGACGTGGCGGATACGCTCGCACCTTGATTCGCTTTGCCCTTGAGCGGCCCCGCGGTTTTACGCGCCAGGATGCTTCGGACGCTCTGGGAACTGGGCGCGACGTGACGCTGCGGGTTATCAACGGTTTACTTGAGGAAGGCGCACTCGTTAAAGAGGGGCGTGCTCGAGCGACGAGATATCGCGCTGTCGGACAGGTTTAGGGACGGGCGGTCCGGCCCCCTGGGTTATTCCTGGGCAGAGGCCAAGGGCCGGGTGCCCGGCTCGCCTTGATTGAAGGGGTACTTAGAGCGTGCCGCCGTACATGTAGACGATAAAGCCGTCACCGGTGTCCTGGCTGTGGTCCTCCAGGATGCGCTTCATGTTGAGGTGCTCGTAGAACTGCCAATCGGAGTTGCAGTCGCTCATCAGGAAGAATTTGGTGCACCCGGCTTTGGCGAGTTCGGCGCGCGCAAGGTCGATGAGCGCACGGCCGAGCCCCTTGCCCTGCCACTCGGGCACGATGATGATCAGGTTGAGCTGGCCCTGGGCATATTCGTTGCCCGTGGCGGCAAAGCGGTCGGCTGTTGCCTTCTCGCGGCTATCGCCAAAGAGCGAGCCTTCGAGCTTGGCATCGGCGGTCTTTGCCATCTCGGTTGCCTGGGCGAACATCTCGTTGTAGCAGGGCTCCCACGTGGGATTGGTGCGTGGTTTGCCGTCTTCGAAGATGCCGATGCAGCAAGCGGCGATGATGCGGCCTTCAGCTTCGGCAACGAGCGCGATGGGGGAGCGCTGCAGCTGCATGGCGATGTTAAAGCGCGCACAGAAATCGGCGGCTTCGACGTCGCCTCGGTTGCGCAGCGTGTTGCACCACAGCTGGTTGTAGATGGCGGCGATGCCGGCCAGGTCATCGAGCGTGGCGGCACGCAGAGTTACGTTGTCAAGGCTCATGGGGGCTCCTTCCAAGTTGGGTCAGGCCACTTCTGAGTGTGACATGGCCGCAGGGCGCCCGCATCAATCATTCGGTAGACGACCCCCGATCCCACGGGGGCGGAGGGCTCCAAGAGGGAATGAGAGTGGATTATCGAACACCCGCTCGACGAGAGTGGATAATCTTCCACTTTCGCCCGAAAAGCAGGCCAAAAACGGGAGATTATCCACCCTCATTCTGGGTAGTCGTTGGGGATGTTCTTAAACGACCAGTCATTAAAGAACGTCCCCAATGACTGCCCCAAGGAATATCCCAGACTGCCGGCAGAGACGATATGAGCAGGACATAAAAACATTGAGAGCCCCTGCTGCAT
>UQHR01000007.1 GCA_900540905.1 uncultured Collinsella sp.
TA
Source organism: uncultured Collinsella sp. (assembly GCA_900540905.1). Lineage (GTDB taxonomy): Bacteria > Actinomycetota > Coriobacteriia > Coriobacteriales > Coriobacteriaceae > Collinsella. The sequence goes on from UQHR01000007.1 coordinate 3, forward strand.
TAACCATGCAACGGAAAAGAGCCGCCCTTTCGGACGACTCAAACTGTAATGGGGCTCTTTGAGCTGCGTTCGTCGTCAGATAGCGACAACGCATGATTACTGTCGAGCCTGTCCCCCGGTACCAATCTGAACATCGACGATGACCTGGCGGTAGCTGATGCCGCAAGAGTCAAGAATGCGGCGGCTGATACGGCCATCATCGGTGTCGGCGTACTTGTTGTCCAGGTAGACAACCTCGCCCACGCCCACCTGCGCCAAAATCTTGGCGCAGTCGTGGCACGGAAACAGCGTGACGTAGACCGTGGAACCCTCGAGGTCCTTGAGCGAGCCACGGTAGTTGAGCACGGCGTTGGCCTCGGCATGGACCACGTAGTTGTGCTTGTCCTGCAGCGGGTCGTCGCTCGTACCCCACGGGAAAAAGTCGTCGTTGAGCGCCGAGGGTGTACCGTTGTAGCCCACCGAAAGGATGCGGTGGTTGGTGCTGGCGATGCACGCTCCCACCTGCGTGTTGGGGTCTTTGCTGCGGCGCTGCGCGGCGATGGCCACGCTCATAAAGAACTCGTCCCAGCTAATGACGTCCAGGCGCTTGCCTGACGAAGTTTGATGAAGATCGTCCGACATGGCAGACACCTCCGAAATCGCAATAGTTTGACCCATTGTAGCAGGTGAAAGGTGGGGGCGTTTGTCCCACCGGCGCCCTCACTTTTACACGCGGCGGGGCTTTTGGTTGATGCGGTACAGCTCGGCGAGACCCCGCAGCGTCAGTGCGTCGTCTACCGTCAGGCTGTGACCGACCAACGCCGCGAGCGCCTCGGCATCGTCGCCGGTGATGACAATGGGCACGTCGCCCTCCCCCGCGGCCTTGGTCGCGCGCATCTCGGCGAGCACCATGTCGAGCATGCCGTCGATGCGGGCCACCTCGCCCAAGACCACGCCCGAGCGCATGGCCTCGCGCGTGTTGCGACCGATCACATGCGTGGGTGCCGAGGGCTCGACCTGCGGCAGGCGCGCCGCAGCGGCCGAAAGCGAGCGGGCGCCAAGTGCCAGACCCGGCGCGATGACGCCGCCGACAAAGGTTCCGTGCGTATCGATGACCTCGATATTGGTCGTAGTGCCCAGGTCGATCACGATGCACGGAGAGCCGTAAACGGCCCGGGCCGCCACGGCGTCGGCGATGCGGTCGGAGCCGATCTCGGCCGGGTCGTCGTAGTGGACGGGCATGCCGGTCTTGAGGCCCGGCCCCACGGTGAGCACGCGCCCCGTGCAGGTGCGAGAAAGCGCCGCTTTCCACGGGCGCTCGAGCGCCGGGACCACGCAGCTCAGCACTGCGGCCGCAGGAACGAGCGCACCCGGCATGCCCGCATCGGCTGACAGCGCGCCCATGACCTGCGCGAGCCTCATGCGCGCCTCGTCGGCCGTGATGCTCGACGGCGTGGTGATCTCGCACGTCGCAAGCGGGCATTCCTGCGCCGCGGCCGAATCCTCTGCAAACAGGCCAAAGCGAATGAACGTGTTGCCCACGTCGACCGTCAATATATATGCGCACCCATTAAGCATCGTCGGCGCTCCTTTCGTCTGCCCAGCAGTATATCGCCTACCTAAACCAGTCATCCCAAAATGACTAGCTTGCGGCTATACTGGTGCGCGGTCGTGCGCGAGCTCACGCGGCGGCCCTTGGTAACCCGACTTCCCGCGCCGTATCCGTAGCGGCGCTCCCGGGGGAAGCGGATATACGCAAAGGAGTTTTATATGAGCAATCCCTCGAACCGCGCTTCGATGCGCGGGCAACTTACGTTGCGCGGCGTCGTCATCGGCGTCCTTGGCTGCGTGATTATCACGGCAAGCTCGGCCTACACTGCCCTCAAGATGGGCGCACTCCCTTGGCCGATCATCTTCGCTGCCGTCATCTCGCTGTTCTTCCTTAAGCTCATGGGCAACGCCAGCCTCAACGAGGCCAACGTCACCCACACCATCATGTCCGCAGGCGCCATGGTCGCCGGCGGTCTGGCGTTTACCATCCCGGGCGCCTGGATGCTGGGCTATGCCGACCAGATCAGTTGGCTCGACATGTTTATCGTGGCACTCGCCGGCACTATCCTGGGCCTACTGGCCACCGCGCTCATCCACCGTCACTTTATCGTGGACGCCGCGCTGGAGTTCCCCACCGGCAACGCCGCAGCTCAGACTCTGCGCGCCACCGAGGCCGGCGGCAAGACCGGCAAGCAGCTCTTTGGCTCCATGGCCATCGCAGGCATCTACAGCGTGCTGCGCGACGCTCTGGGCGTGGTGCCCAGCATGCTGTGCACGCTCAATATCCCCGGCGTGACCTTTGCCATCTATAACTCGCCCATGTTGCTGTCCATCGGCTTTTTGGTGGGCTTCGCCCCCGTCGCGTTCTGGTTTGCTGGCGCGCTGCTGGGCAATTTTGGCATCATCGTCGGCGGCACCGCTGCCGGCCTGTTCGATGTTGTGACCGCGCAAGGCATCGTCAAGTCCCTGGGCATGGGCCTCATGATGGGCTTTGGCGTCGCCGTCGTCCTTAAGGACATCCTGCCGCAGGTCGCCGGTATCGTCCGCGGCCTCGCCGCCGACAGCTCCACCGACACCGACGAGCAATCGCTCATCTCGGGCTCGCTTAAGCTCGACGCCGGCATCATCGGCCTGGGCACCGCCGCCATCGCCGTGATCGTCGCCATCGCGCTCGACCTCGGTCCCGTCCCGGCCGTCATCGTCACGCTGTTCACCTTTGTCACCACCATCATGAGTGCGCAGAGCTGCGGCCAGACGGGCATCGACCCCATGGAGATCTTTGGCCTCATCGTTATGCTCATCGTGGCTGCCTTCGCGCAGCTCGCGCAGGTTAAACTGTTCTTTATCGCCGGCATCGTGGCCGTAGCGTGCGGCCTTGCGGGCGACGTCATGAACGACTTTAAGGCCGGCGCCGTGCTGGGCACCAACCCGCGTGCACAGTGGGTCGGCCAGGCCATCGGCGGCATCGTGGGCGCCCTGGTCGCTGCCGCCGTCATGGTCGCGCTCGTAACCGCCTATGGTCCGGACGCCTTTGGACCCGACAAGAGCTTTGTGGCCGCGCAGGCAAGCGTCGTCGCCACCATGGTCTCGGGCATCCCGAGCGTGCCGTGGTTTGCGGGCGGCTTTATCGCCGGCATCGTCATGTACTGGCTCGGCATTCCGGCCATGATGATCGGCCTGGGCGTGTACCTGCCGTTCTACATGTCGCTCACGGCTTTCCTGGGCTCCTGCGTTAAGCTCGCCTACGACAAGTGGGCTGCTCACCGCGACGCCGAGGCCGGTCTTTCGGACGAGGAAAAGGCCGCCAAGGACGCCGCCTTCCAGGAGCAGGGCCTGGTTGTCGCCAGCGGCCTGCTCGGTGGCGAGTCTATTGTCGGCGTTATCCTGGCGTTTGTCTCTGTTGGCTTAAGCCTGCTGGGCTAAGCTGAGCAGCTGCTCGACAGCAACCATATTGCCTACGGCTTGCCCGGCCGGTAGCTTTCACGGCTGCTGACCGGGCTTTTTGATATCGAAACAAAGAAAGGCCGGCGTGCTGCATATGACAGCGCGCCGGCCTTATCGTTTGGCTATCGAGACGGTCCCGCTATGAATTGGAATTCGCTGCAGAGCCGACGTCCGAATCACTACATCTGCTTGCGACGACGATCGCTCAGCGTCACACCAGCGGCCACGAGGGTGATACCGCCGATGACGAACACCTCGCCCGCAAGAGCGGAGTCATCGCCAGTCTGGGCGAGCGCGGCCGACGTGGCCTTCTTCTTGGCGACAGGAGCCTTTGCAGCAGCCTGTGCAACCTGAGGCTTGGCCTGCGGCTCAGCCTTGGGATGATACTTGTCGTACTCGGCCTGCGCGGCAGCCAGGGCATCCTTGGCATCGCCAAGCTCAGCCAGCGCGGCGGCATAGGCGTCGTTGGCATCGGACAGCTTGGCATCGGCATCGCTCAGAGCAGCCTTGAGACCAGCGGCGGCATCGACGGCAGCCTTATAGCGAGCGTAGGCAGCGTTCAGCTTGACCAGCTTCTCGTTGCCCGTCGTGCCCGCGGCAAGGGATGCCTTGTGGTCGACAGCCTCAAGATCGGCCTTGAGCGCCTCGTCGCCGGCAAGCTCGGCCTTGGCCTTGATGATATCGAGGTTCGCATCGACAACGGCCTCGTTGGCGGCCTCGAGCTGCTTTTGGGCATCGGCGACACCGGCAACGGCGGCATCATAGGCGGCCTTGGCGTCGTCGACCGCCTTCTGGGCGCCGGCGAAGCGCTCGAAGGCCTTGTTTGCGGTGGCCAGTTCGCCCTCGGCAGCCTTGGCCTTGGCCTGCGCGTCGGACACGGCCTGCGTCTTGGCGGCAACTGCCTGCTTGGCATCCGAAAGAGCGGTCGCGGCGTGTGCGCCTGCGGCTTGAGCCTTATCTACGCCAGCCTGAGCGGCATCGTCGGCCTTCTTGGCCCCGTCAAGCGTGCCCTGCTTGCTCGCAAGGTTCGCATTAGCGGCATCGCGCTTGGCAGTAAGGTCCTTGACCGAAGCGGTGGCGTTGTCATAAGCCTCGTTGGCCTTGTCGGATTTTGCCTTGGCAGCATCGCAGGCGCTGCGAGCCTTCGCCTTGTGAGCAGCGGCATCGGCTGCCTTCTTCTTGCTGTCAGCAAGCGTGGCGTTTGCCTTGTCGAGGGCCGCCTGGGCAGTAGCGGCCTTGCTCTTGGCGGCATCGAGCTTGGCCTGAGGCGTCTTGACGTCGATGCCCTTCAACTTGGCTTCGGCAGCGTCGTAGGCCGATTTGGCCGCGGCGGTAGCAGACTTAGCCTGCTCGTATTCGCCCTTCGCGGCGTTCATGTCCGTGTTGGCAGCGGCGAGGGCATTCTGCGCAGCGGCTTGCTTGCTTGCAGCGTCTTGATACGAAGCATTGGCAGTGGTGAGAGTCTGCTTTGCCTTGGAAAGCTTATCCTGCAACTGCTTGAGCTGTGCCTTCTGCTCCTGCGTGCCGCCGGCGTTGTAAGCGGAGTCGATGTAGTCGTTCATGAGCTTTTTAAACTCGGAAACCGTGAAATCGGCCTGATCGCTATAGCAACTGTAATCGAAGGCAGTTACCTCGGAATCGGCGCCCTTGCCGCTACCGGTTGCGATACCGATAGCCGTCATGCCGGAGTAGATGATGCTGAGATAGTGCCCGCACTCAGCGTCGACGTCTTCGTAGTTATCGGAGATATAAAAGAGATCATACCGATGACTGTCGAGATCATCGCCGTACTGCTCAACATACTTATCGAATGTCTGCTTCTCTTGGGTGTAGAGACCGGTGTATGGCCATCCAAGCGTGTCCTCGGTCTCGCCTCCGGTGTACGCGCCACCCCCACCTGCAAGGTTCTCGGCGTTATCAAAGTAGCAATGGGAATGCAGCAACCTGTAGTTGTGCTTCTGATATTGGGAGGAATACGATGCGTTGAGGGCCGCTGCTGCCGTCATACGGAGGCTGACGCAAAGCTCTGACTGCCCATTTGCCTTGCGGAGGTTATTCTGGGTATCAAGATAGGTCAAAGCATTGCGCAGCTGCTCAAGAGAGAGTGGGTTGGTATTGCGGGACATGTCCTGATCGACGTAGCTGTCATACCACGGCTCCTTATCGGAAGCGCCCGTGAGCATGGACTGGGCATCCCTTGCATTCGCCTGTTGCTGAGCGCTAAATCCGCTGCCGGTGCTGATATGGGCCATAAAGCCAACGATACCCTGATTGATGACGTTTTGGTCGACGGTCATATTGGCCTTGAGGTCGATAATCTGTTTGTTGAGCTTCTCGACCTCAGCGTTGGCTGCATCATATGCTTTCTCGGCACTCTTAGTTTCGGCCGATGCCGCATCCCACTCGCTACGCTTCTGCTGGCAGACCTCGACGAGTCGGTCGTACTCGGCCTTTTTGTTCGCCTCGGTCTTCTGGGCCTGTTCATATGCGGCCTTGGCGGCATCGCGCTTGCTGGCGGCGTCGTTGTACTCCTTGTTTGCCGCATCGTATGCAGACTGGGCAGATGCCACGGCAGCGTTGGCGGCGTTGGCCTTCTCCTGCGCGGCGGTGGCGGTATTCTGGGCCGCCTGCAGGTTCGTCTGGGCGGTAGCGTCGGCATCCGTCGCGGCATTGAGCTCCGCCTGCGCGGTCTTGAGCTCACCAGCAGCAGCGTTCTTGGCGGCCTCAAGCGCACTCAGGTCAACACCCGTACCCGAGACGGCAGCATCGAGCGCGGCCTGCGCCTGGTTGAACTTCTGCTGGGCGTTATCGCGCGCGGTGGTTGCGGCTGCGAGAGCAGCGGCAGTCTCCTGCTTCTTGGCCTGAGCAGTCGTCAAAGCTGCCTCGGTATTCTGCTTTTCCTGCTGGGCGCTGGCCTCGGCAGCCTTGGCCTGGTCCAGATTGTCCTGTGCAGTAGTAACGGCCTTATTGGCGTCATCGAGCTTTGCCCGCGCGTCCTCGACGGCCTTCTTGGCGGCCTCGTACTCGTCCATACCCATGGCCCCGAGCTTGGCCTTGGCATCATCGAGGGCCTTCTTGGCCTCATCCTGCTTTGCCTTGGCGTCCTTGAGCGCCTGGGTCTTATCCTCGACACTCTTGTTGGCCTGTTCGAGCTGATCGTTCAGGTCGCCCAGCTTCTTCTGCTGCTGCTCGGTCTTTTCGACGGCGGCTTTGAGCTCGTCAATCTTCTCCTGGAGCGCGGCGACTTCTGCTGCGTTCTGCTCGATTTCGTTGTCGCTTACTGCCTGCGAGGCCTGATCCTTTTGCTGCTGCGCCTGCTTTTGAGACTGGCCCGCCGCGTCGGCCTTCTTCTGGGCGGCATCGTAGGCGGCCTGAGCGTCCTTGAGCTGCTTTGCCGACTCCTCGGCCAGCTGGGCAGCCGTCTTTACGACCGCTTGGTTACCGGCGGCAACGGTATTCTCTACAGAACTACCCCCCTGAACAGAATCGCCGTCATCGGTTGACGGTGCGGCGATTGCCGCCAGCGGCGACATGAGCGGCTGAGCAATGAGGCCCGCCGTCAAAACGGTTGCGACGGCGCGGTTGGCAACGCCCTTGACGTTGACGACCTTGGCCCGAGGCTCAAAGTGCTGTGGGCTATAGCTTGTCATGGCTTTCTCCCTTTGACACGGATGTATCCATACGCATCTAAATGTAGGAGCTGATTTTTGAATTCTGTTGCGCAACATTGGTCACCAGCGGATTTTTTGAAATTCGCGCTCTCGTGCTTCACAATTTCGTCACATATGTAGGAGCTGGTGCATCATATTCTTGCGGGATCGAATTGAGCCTGTGATTTGCATTTGCCCCCGCGTCATCCACCCTATCGGATCCCGCATCCAACAGACACCTCGCCTGCCACGGTGTAGAGTTAGGACAACGGGCGCGTTGCGCGGACCGCGCTGGAACGAGGTGAACATGGAACTCGATAGACAACAACTCAAGCGACTGCGTGAACGCCATCACCGGCGCCACGGCATCCGCCCTGCCCATAGCGAGGCCATGGAGAACGCCGGCCGCTTCCTAAAGCGCGCATTCAACATTCGCGAGGGTCGCGCGCCCTACCACGTAATTCGCAAGCGCTTTGTAAACGGGGCGCGCCTGACCGGCTCTCACCTGTGCATCCTCATCATCGCCATGCTCATCGCGAGCATCGGCCTCGATATCGACTCGGACATCGCCATCGTGGGCGCCATGCTCATCTGCCCGCTTATGGGATCGGTCCTTGCCATGGCATATGGCATCGCCACGCTCGACCGTGAGATTACCGTCGAGGCCATTGCCAGCCTGGCTCTACAGATGGCCTTTTGCCTGGTCACGTCCACGTTGTACTTTAAGCTCTCGCCCCTTGGCACCACCACAGCTGCCATCATCGACAATTCGACGCCGACTGTGTGGGACCTTGCCGTCGCGCTCGCGGGCGGCTTTGCGGGCGGGCTGGGCAACTCGCGCGATCAGGAGCCTTCGACGCTCATTGCCGGCGTAGCCGTGGCGACCGCGCTCATGCCGCCCCTGTGCGCGGCGGGCTATGGCATCGCCATCGCAAGCGGGTCGCTGTTCCTCTCGGCCCTCTACGAGTTTGGCATCAACGTGGTCTTTATCGCACTGGCCGCCGAAGCCGTGCTGCTTCTTTTGCGCGTGCCGCTCAAGCGCGACCTCAACGGCGACGGTATTGTGACCGCCGAGGAAAATGCCGAGGTCGACGAGCTGTCACGCAAGGTGCGCCGCCGCATTATTGTGGGCACGGTGATCTTTGCCATCCCCTGCATTGTTATGACGGCGGGTTCCATTGGCTCGGCGCAGGCCGGCGTGCAGGACGGCTACGGCGTCACCGAAACCACGCGCGAGCTTGCGGCGGTGCTGCCAGGCTTTAAGGATTACACCGTCGCCGTCGAGACCTCGGCCACCGAAGGCGACGAGGAGGGCCTTGTCGAGCGCCAGACTGTCGCCCACGTGACGACAGGCGAAGCGCTCGGGGCGCACGACCGCCGCGTCGCCCGCAAGCTCATCGACCTCAATGTGCCCGAGCTCGATCGCGTGGAGTTTGACGTGAAGTAATGCGGGGCGGGATGAATGCTCGTACGGACGCAAGCTACGACGAGGCGCAGACGCGATACGGACACAAGCAAATAGCGGGGTGCAGTTCACACCCGCACCCCGCTCACTGTTTTATTGCTGTGAATCAACTGTCCGGATCGACATCGCCAGACTCCACTGTAAACGCCGGACCGGTACTCACCAGATAAAAACGGGTCACCCTGGTATCTCTAAATAGGTAGAGCAAGCCCTGATCGCGTCGGCGCGAAATATACGCCACGTGGACCGTACCAAATATTTCGCCGTTTTCATTCTTTAATACCAGAATGTTGGGGTCGTCCATACGCTTAAACTGCCCGTCTGTGCAGATTTCGTCTTGGTCGACCAGCTGCCATCGACAGTTGTCCTCCTCAAGAAAAGCCAGGGTTTCCCGACTCGTTTTGTCATCCCGGTAGAAACCATCAATGGCAAACCCTTCGGAAGCGCATTCCTGCATATAGGACGTTTCTCGGCTTATAGCAAACAGCCCTGTAGCGCCCAGGAGCACAGCCAGACAGACCACTGCAAGGGTTATCGAAATAGCGCTGCGACCCATAGTTAGCCCAACCGATAGTTGTTTAACGGAGCGCGAAACATACCCGGAACCTCCGATATCAGGGGGGACGTCGCCAGCGTATCGCCGCCGCGTGGCGTGCGGAAAAGGCGGCGACTTTGAGCGTATCGTCGGTTTTTCCACGACGGCGTCGGCATCATGATGGTGCCGGTCTCGCCCACCGTCTGGAGCAGCGCCTCGATCACCGGCTGCGCGCCGCCGCACACATATCCAAGCGAGCTGAGCGAGTAATGGACCATAACCGCCTGCCCCGCGCACATGCCGACGGCAGAAAGCGCGTCGAGGATATCCTGCTTGAGCACGATTTGTCGATCCATTGCCATTTCCTCGCTATCCCCGCAGCCCATTTGTTTTAGCGTCATGTGTCGAAATGGCACACGGGCTATGCGGCGTATTTATGCTGCAAATGATACGCTCCCAATGTCCCAAGGGATCTTTTTAGTACTTGAAGAAGCCCTCGCCCGAGCTTTCGCCCAGCTTACCTTCGTCGAGCATTTTCTTGAGGACGGTGGCCATGGCCTTAAAGTTGTAGGGCATCATCATCTTTTTGAGCAGCGGGCTCACCAGGCCCGGGACCTTCTGATACTGCATAACGATGTTGTAGGCCGTCTGGATGCCCACCGTGTCGAATACGCGGAACGGCCCCTTGGGAGCGCCGGTGCCGCGCGTCCATGCGAGGTCGATGCTCTTAGGGTCGCTGACGCCCGAAACGTACAGGTCCAGGCCCGAAAGCAGCCATGGCACCAGCATAGAGTTGAGCAGGTAGCCGTTCTTTTCCTTGTTGACGGGAAGCGCCAGCATGCGAATGTCGTTGGCGAAGTCGACGAGCTCGTCGAAGTAGCGCTTGTCGGTTTGGTCCTGCGCCATGACCTCGGTCATGTTGTTCTTCCAGATGGAATTGGCAAAGTGCAACGACAGGTACTTCTCGGGGCGGCCGGTGTACTTGGCAAAGGTGCTCGGCAGCAACGTGGAGGAGTTGGTCACGACGACGGCCTTTTGCGGGAGGACCGGGGCGAGCTTCTTGTAGAAGTCGATCTTTGCCTGGGTGTCCTCGGCCATAGACTCAATGACCAGGTCGGCGTCGGCCACGGCCTTGGCAAGATCGAGCTCCAGCTTGAGTGTGGAGTAGGCACGCTCAACGGCGGCAAGTGCCGCCTCCTTGTCGAAGGGTTGGCCGCTATCGGCGATACCGGCGCACCACTCGCCCGTGCCGTCCGCCATGCCCTCGATTGCCGCGATGTACTCCTCGCGCACATGATCGATCTTGGGCTGGGTGCGGCCGATGCTGCCCTCGCTGCGCAGCCAGATCGTCACATCAAAGCCGCAGTAAGCAGCCTGAAAGGCAATCTGGCTTCCCAACACGCCGCCACCGGCAACGCAAACGGTCTTGTAGCTCATGGAAACAGTCCTCTCTTGCGTAATTCCATAGATGTGTATTTATTCAACCGTAAGGATGGCGCGCGCTGGAGATAGGTTCTATAAACGGACAGTAATTTGCGGCGAGCGGCAACACCTGTTCATTATCTCAGGATTCCATGTCCAGCAAAAGCGGGTGGTAACCGGTACGGCTACCACCCGCTTGTCCCATATCTAGCCCATAGCAGGCCAGTTACTTCTTAATGCCGCGTCTCAGGCGCTCAGCGACCGACGCCACGGCACTCTCGTCGACCGGTCCACAGCTCACGCAGCCATCATGGGCACGCATCTGGCCGGTGACCTCGTCCATCGCGAGCGGCGCCACCTTCTCGAGCTTAAAGCCTTTACCGGCGCGCATGTTTTCCTTGGCCACGCTAATCATGAGCTTAATGCGGTTGAGCTGGTTGACCTCGGACGCACCAGGATCATAGTCCACCGCGACGATGTTGCTCTCGGGGTGCTGGCGGCGTAGCTCCTTGATCACGGCCTTGCCCACCACGTGGTTGGGCAGGCACGCGAAGGGCTGCGTGCAGATGATGTTGGGCGCACCGTGATCGATCAGGTCGAGCATCTCGGCCGTGAGCAGCCAGCCCTCGCCCATGTTGTTGCACACCGAAAGCACCGTGCGGGCCTTGTCGGCCATGGTGCCGATACGCTCGGGTGCCTCGAAGCGGCGGGACTTTTCGAGCATCTCCTCCACCGGTGTGCGCATCCAGTCCACGAGCTTGATGAGCGCCTGCATGCCCGCACGCGTGGTAGCAGAGCTACCCAGCTCGTCCTTCTGCAGCTCGGCGTTGCTCATGGAGTACAGGAAGAAGTCGAGCAGGCCCGGTACTACGGCCTCGCAGCCCTCGCGCTCGATAACGTCGACCACGTGGTTGTTGGCCGTGGGATGGAACTTAACCAGGATCTCGCCGACCACGCCCACGCGCGGCTTGGTGCCCTCGCCCACGAGCGGCATGGTATCGAACGCGCGGATGGCTTCGCGGCACAGCTTGGTGTAATTATGCCTGTTGAACTTGGGCGCCAGCTTGCGGGCGCGCGCCATGTACTCCTCGTAGAGCGCATTGGCGGCACCGGGCGTAGCCTCGTACGGACGGCAACGATAGAGCATCTGCATCATCACGTCGCCAAAGAGCACCGCGTAGACTGCCTGCTTAAGCAGCGCCGGCGTAACCTTAAAGCCGGGGTTGTCCTCGCCGAGCGCCACTGCCGAAAGCGAGATCACCGGGATCTCGGGGTGGCCGCTCTCGCGCAGGGCCTTGCGGATGAGCGCGATGTAGTTGGTGGCACGGCAGCCGCCGCCGGTCTGGCTGATAACCACGGCTGTCTTGGACAGGTCGTATCGACCGCTCTCGATGGCCTCCATAATCTGGCCCGTTACCAGAATCGACGGATAGCAAATGTCATTGTTCACATAGCGCAGGCCGGCCTCGACGGCATCGTGATCGGTCGAGGGCAGCAGCTCCAAGTTGTAGCCAGCACCACGGAACACCTCTTTGACCAGGTCAAAGTGGATCGGCGCCATCTGCGGGCACAGGATGGTGTAGCCCTCGTCGCGCATCTGCTCAGTAAAGGGCACCTTGGGCCATGCGGTCGAGGCGCTCTCACGCTGCGCCTCGAACGTGTACTTGCGGCTCGCAAACGCGGGAGCATCCGTGGAGGGCGCCACCGGCGCGGCATCGCCCTGCTCGTAGGCCTCGCCCGCGGCCATGGCCTCTGCCAGGCGCTCGGCCTCCTGGTCCTTGAGCGCGGCCATGAGCGAGCGAATGCGGATGCGCGCGGCGCCCAGGTTGGATACCTCGTCGATCTTGAGCACGGTATAGATCTTGCCGCTGGCTTCCAGAATCTCCTGCACCTGGTCGGTGGTCAGGGCGTCCAAGCCGCAGCCGAAGGAGTTGAGCTGAATCAGGTCCAGGTCGTTGCGCATCGTCACAAAACGGGCGACGGCGTACAGGCGGCTGTGGTACATCCACTGGTCGACGACGCGGATGGGACGCTCGGGCTTCACCAGGTGCGCAAGCGAATCCTCGGTAAAGACCGCAAAGCCAAAACTCGAGATAAGCTCGGGCAGGGCGTGGTTGATCTCGGGGTCGTTATGGTAGGGGCGACCGGCGAGTACGATGCCGTGGCCGCCGTGGTCCTCGACCCACTTAAGAGCCTCCTCGCCCATGGTCTGGATATCCTCGTGGAAGCGCGCATCGGCCTCAAAGGCAGCGTTGACGGCGGCATCGACCTCGGAGCGCGTGATCTTGGGTCCACGCACGCGACCGCGACCGGCCTCAGCATCGGCCACACGGTCGACGGCGAGCACCTGATACAAGCGGCGCTTGAGCTCGGTCTTGTCGTGATAGGGCACAAACGGATACAGGAACTCGATGTTCTGCTCGCGAATCTCGTCGATGTTGAGCGCCAGCGCCGTGGGGTAGCTCATGACGATGGGGCAGTTGTAGCAGTTACCGGCGGTCGGATCCTCCTTGCGCTCCCAGCGCACGCACGGCATCCAGATGAAGTCGACATCGCGGTCGATAAGGTTCATAACGTGGCCGTGGCTCATCTTGGCCGGGTAGCACACGCTCTCGGACGGCATGGACTCAATGCCCGCCTGGTAGGTCTTTTTGCTCGACTGGTCGGACAGCTGCACGCTAAAGCCCAGGCGCGTAAAGAACGCGTGCCAGAAGGGGTAGTTCTCGTACATGTTGAGTGCACGCGGGATACCCACGGTGCCGCGCGGAGCCTCGTCGGGGCTCAGGACCTCGCGGTTAAAGAGCAGCTCGTTTTTCTTTTTGAAGAGGTTGGGGGCCTCGGTCTTTTGCTTTTTGTGGCCGGCACCCTTCTCGCAGCGGTTACCGGTAATGAAGCGCCTGCCGCCGCCAAAGTCGTTGACGGTAAGCTGGCAGTTGTTGGAGCAACGGCCGCAGCGGACATGCTTTTGCGTCACGGTGAGGTGCGCGATGTCCTCGGCCGAAAGGATGGCCGAAGTGCCATCGGCGCCGGCGCGATCGCGGGCGAGCAGGGCAGCACCGTAGGCACCCATGCAGCCGGCGATGTCGGGGCGCACGGCGTGAACGCCGGTGAGCTGCTCAAACGCACGCAGCGTGGCATCGGACATAAAAGTGCCGCCCTGAACGATCACCTGGCTGCCGATCTCCTTGGGATCGCGCAGCTTAATGACCTTGAACAGAGCGTTCTTGATGACGGAATAGGACAGGCCGGCCGCGATGTCGCCCACCGTGGCGCCTTCCTTTTGCGCCTGCTTGACGCGCGAGTTCATAAAGACCGTGCAGCGGCTGCCCAGGTCGACCGGGGCCTTGGCATGGATGGCGGCATCGGCGAACGCGCGCACGTCCATGTTCATAGAGACCGCGAAGCTCTCGATAAAGCTGCCGCAGCCCGACGAGCAGGCCTCGTTGAGCATGATGTGCTCGATGACGCCGTCCTTGACGCGCAGGCACTTCATGTCCTGTCCGCCAATGTCCAGAATGAACTCGACGCCGGGCAGGAACGCCTTGGCGCCGCGCAGGTGCGCGACGGTCTCGATCTCGCCGGAATCGGCCTTGAGGGCCTCAATGAGAAGCGCCTCACCGTAGCCCGTGGTGGTCACGTGGCCGATGGTACAGCCGGCAGGAATGTGGTTGTAGAAATCGGCCATGATGACCTTGGCCGTGCCCAGGATGTCGCCGTTGTTGTTGCCGTACCAGGTGTGCAGCAGCTGACCGTCCTCGCCCACGAGCGCGGCCTTCATGGTGGTGGAACCGGCGTCGATGCCGATGAACACGCGGCCGGTGTAGCCTTCGAGCTTGCCCTTGGGGACGACCTCGGTGTCGTGGCGGCCCTTGAACTCGGCAAAGTCCTCGTCGGTGGCAAAGAGCGGATCCAGACGCTCAACCTCGGCACCCTGCGTGTCACCCAGGGCATCGATGGCCCCGATGAGCTGCGGGAACGTGCTGAGCTTGTTGGACTCGCGCGCCATGGCGGCGCCGCTCGCCACAAACAGGTGAGCGTTTTGGGGCACGATACGGTGCTCCTCGTCCAGATTGAGCGTGAGGTAGAAGCGGTGGCGCAGCTCGGAGAGATACTGCAGCGGGCCGCCCAGGAAGGCGACGTTGCCGCGGATGGGACGGCCGCACGCCAGGCCTGAGATGGTCTGGGTCACGACAGCCTGGAAGATGGAGGCAGCCACGTCCTCGGGGCGGGCGCCCTCGTTGAGCAGCGGCTGGACGTCGGTCTTGGCAAAAACGCCGCAGCGGCTAGCGATGGGATAGATGGTGGTGGCGTTGGCAGCGAGCTCGTTGAGGCCGCTCGCGTCGGTGTGCAGCAGGGTTGCCATCTGATCGATGAACGCGCCCGTGCCGCCGGCGCAGGTGCCGTTCATGCGCTGCTCGATGCCGTTGTCAAAGTAGATGATCTTGGCGTCCTCGCCGCCCAGCTCGATAGCGACATCGGTGGCCGGGATGAGGGTCTCGACGGCACGCTTGCTGGCGATGACCTCCTGGACAAACTCCAGGTCGAGCCACTGAGACAGCAGCAGGCCACCCGAACCGGTAATGGCGCAGGTCATTTGGGCCGTCGGCAGCACGGTCGCGGCACCCTCGAACAAGTCGCGGGCGCAAGCGCGGACGTCGGTGTGGTGACGCTGGTACTTGGCGTAGACAATCTGGTTGTCGTCGTTGAGCACAGCGAGCTTAACGGTGGTGGAGCCCACGTCGATGCCCAGGTGCAGGTTGCCGCGGGCGGCCTCGGGATTGAAGATCGCGCCTTCGGGGGCCTGGGCGGCGGTGGCGGCTAGGGGCTCAGCGGCGGTGGCGGGCTCGCTAGCGACGGACGTCTCCCCTGCCGCGTTCTTGGCATCGGCAACAGCCTCGACAACTTTCTCGGCAGCCGCGGTCGCGGCCTTCTGCGCGGCGTCCACCACGGTGGGCGCGGCCTCGCGTGCGGCGGCGATCATGCGGTCCTTGATGCCCTCGACGAGTTTGCTCATCTGTCTCTCCTCTTAGTTGTTGGACTCGACGGTTGCGGCGGTGTCAGCCGCGTCCTCAAGCTGCAAGTTCAATAGCTTCATGCCGTATTCCGGCACGTTGATATCGATGGGTTGGCCATACAGGTCACCAGGGCGCACAAAAGCGAGCACCGTCATAATGCGCGCCATGGCCTCGGGCGATTCGGTGAGCCCACGCTCAAACCAGCGCTGAATCATGCCGACCTCGGCACTCACGACGTAGGTGACGTAGTAGTCAAAGAACGTGCCCAGCGCCAGGCCCAAAATGCCCGTCTGCGCACGCGGCACCACAGCCTCACGAGCGGTGTCGATGATTCTTTTAATGAAGGCCTGGTCGCCGCCCGGACCCAGCAGCGCACCGATCAAGTCGCGGTTGGCCGCAAGATAACGCAGCAGCTCAACCGAACCGGGTGCCGGCTCGAGCTCATCGATGTTGTGATAGAGATCGGGCAGCTGAGCTGCGGTGATGAGCTCAATGCGCTCACGGATCTCGGCCAGCAAGCCGCCCTCGATTTGATTGATAAAGTCGGGGATATCACGGTAGTGCGAATAGAACGTGCGGCGCGTAAGGCCGGCGCGCTCGGTGAGCGACGCAACGTTAATGCGCGAAAGGTCGCCGCTTTCGGCAAGCTCGCTGGCAAGCGCCTGGCGAAGGGCACGCTGCGAGCGAAGGGACCGGCGATCGCATTTCTCGAGCTGGGACAAGCGTCCTCCTTGTTACTCAGCCTGTGCGCTATTGCACAGTGCGAGTATTATTGCACACCGTGTGCATCAACACGTAAAGGCAATATTTGGGATGTGACAAAGGGACAGTCCCTTTGTCACATTATTCGATTACGGTGCGGGAATTCTGCTTGCGCATGGTGGCGAGCATGTGCTTGGGAACGGCATGGGCCATGCAGCTGCCGATGGTTGCGCTCGCGGCGGCCTTGGCAGTATCGCTGCCATTCTTGGTGGCATAGCTGCGACGGAAACGCTTGAGCATGGCGATGTCGTTGCCGCCGTCGCCGTAGACCGCGACCTCATCCTCGGCAATACCGTAGTAGCCCGCCAGCCAAGCCACACTCTCGCCCTTGTTGCACGTCACGTCCGTGATCTCGAACATCACCGGATCAAACGGCGCGTTGACCACACGGTCCGAACGCTCGGCCAGATATGCCTTAAGGTCGCGCTCCAGCTCGGGCGAGATCACGCGGCAGTTAATCTTGCACACGTCATGGCGCAGGATGTCACCGATCGACTGGTCGAAGTACTGCTCCTCGTGATACCCGCCGCGCGCACGCATGCCGCGCATCACAATACGCTTGATGGGGTTGTCCTTTTTAAAGCCCGCCTGATGCATCTCGAACGAACCGCTCGAAAACATGCCATCGGGCGTGGAGCAGTCAAAACAGATATCCGGAAACTCCTTGAGCAGCTCCTCGGTGATCTGTGGGTCGATGGTCCAGGTCTTGAGCACCTCGCCATGACTATCGCGCACGATTGATCCATTGGAGCAGCAGGCGTCAAGCGCCAGGCCCGTAAAGCCATGCTCGCCGATCGGCAGCGTCGAGCGTCCGGTCGCGGGAACCACATGCAGGCCAGCCTCGGTCAGCTCGCGAATGGCACGACGGATGGTCCCATCCGCCTCATGCAGGGCGTTCAGCAGCGTTCCGTCTAAGTCACTCGCAAACATCTTGATCATGGGCGTGCCTCTCCTTCGTCTGCACGATATTGTAGACGAGAACGGGCGCGCCCAAACAATGGCGTCCCGGCGCGACGTGCCACTGCCTCCACAAATTCACGGTGCCCCAGTGCCTTAAGACATTCGCCATAAGCGACTTTTCAGCCGATAAAACAGCGCTGTCATCAACGTCAGCACCGCCAACATTCCTGCGAATACAATCGCCGGAGCCCATCGACCATATGCGAGCCCGTAAACCAATTGGCCAATAGGCGTTGCACAGGAAAGCATCATATAAACGAGTGCCAGCACTTTTCCGCAGAGTTCCTTTGGCGCTGACCGCTGAACAAATGAAACGATTTCGACCGATGCAATGCTTGCCCACGCCATGACCCATGCCGAGCCGGCCGCAAGCGCGGCAAACGCTAATTCATTAGGACCGCTCAGTAGCGTGACAATAATCGGTACGACTCCAAAACAGATCATCGCAACATATCGACATATGCCCTTGAAGGAAAAACGATGCGGCCAAATACCGACCAAACCACTGCCGACAAGACCACCTAAGCCCATAGCCACCTCAATAATCCCAACAAAGGATGACTGCATTCCGAGATGCTTTGCAACGATGACGGGAGCACCAATCGTTAACCCAACTAACGCAAGGTTCAAAATAGCTGCAAGCAAAAACACAACGAGCAATGATGCGTTTTGCAACAGATACCGAATCGACTCCCGAAAATCGCTTCGGTATGTCGAGCAAGTCGTACTGTCCCCTGTCATTCCAGATGAGGCATTTCGCTTGAGTGCGCCCCCGAACAGCAGGGCTGACATCGCAAACGTCAACGCCGCGGTTTCGCATAGAGCATCGATACCGAAGCACCCATAGACTGCCGTCCCGACTACAGGCCCCAAGATATTGCTCGCCATGGTTATCTGCGAGACCAGCGCAGTGGCACGCTCAACCTTTTCTGGGCCCGTCATGCGCACCGTCTCAATTTGAAGCATCGGTTTCAGCAGCGATTGGATACCATATTGGACGCAAAGCATTGCTACCACGACAACGGCAAGAGGCAGCGAACGCTTCATGGGGATAAACAACAGTGATGCAGCCATCAGAACAATGCCGAGCACCACAAGAACCCCGCGATGTCTCCCGCGATCCGCCAAGATTCCGCCAGCCGGAGTCGCAAGCACGCCCGGCACGAACGCTATCGCCGCGACGGCACCATATAACGTTGATGAGCCGCTGCAATCGAACAAGTAAAGCGGGCACGCAAAGCACAGCGCCGACAGCATCGAATACGTGCACAGCTGCGCAACAAGAAGGCCAAAAAGTCTGATAGATCGTACTGTTTTTTGCGTCAACGAGACGCTACTCCTCCGCATTCCAGCCATAAGCCCACCCCTATACATACCGTTAGTATGTATTTAATGACTTGAAAAGGGCAGCCGTGGCTACCCTTACAAATCAATTACATACCGTCAGTATCTATATTACCACCCAGCACGGTTCCATACGTCCCAAATCTGAGCCGTTGTCTGAAGCACTTCATTACCCAAATCGAGCCCCACCGCGGCCGCCATCTGCGCCAAACATTGCGCGCGAGCGAGCATTCGATCTTTGGTCTCGAGCGGACGGAACAGCGGCAGCAGCCAAAGATTCGCCAACAACGATACGGCCTCAGCCGCTTCGCGCGGGCATTTGCACGCAATGGAGCCGTCGGCGATGCCCTCCTCGATCACTGGCAAGAGACAGCCATCGGCCGACTCGTCGAACGAGCCCTGGTACTGCATCGCCAGTAGACGCGAGTTTTTTACCGGATCTGCCGCAGGATGCATGCGTGCCCATAGCTCAATTTGCGGAACGACAGACTCGGGCGCGTACAGTCGCTTGAGCTTTTGGGCTCCGGTCATATTGCCGATACCAAGCGTTGAGCGACGTTGCTCAACAATCGGAGCCATTGCCCGATCAAATGCGGCGTTGAAAATCTCCTCTTTGCTCTTAAAGTGATGATAGACAGCGCCCTTGGTCATGCCATCGAGGCGGTCGACGATATCTTGAATGCTCGTCCCCTCATAACCCTGTACGCAGAATAGCTCCAGCGCCGCGTCGAGAATCTTCGCGACAGTCTCCTCGGGATATTTATTACGACCCATAATCCGTCCATCCGCAACGCAAGTCTTGTGCCTCATTGCAGCATTTTAACGTTGCGGATGGTAGGCGGTCGATTCTATACCGCGGCGGGACCGTGCTCGCCGGTACGGATGCGGATGACTTCCTCGACCGGCTCGACCCAAATCTTGCCGTCACCGACGGCACCGGTGCGGGCGGCGTTGCAGATGATGTCGACAATGCCGTCAACATGCTCATCGGCACAAATGAGCGTGAACTGTACCTTAGGGATCGTGTTGACAAGCAACTCATTGCCGCGCACGTATTCCTTCCAGCCATGCTGTGCGCCGCAGCCCTGCACCTGGTTGATAGTCATACCGCGAACACCGGCAGCAAACAGCGCATCTTTAAGAACCTCAAGCTTCTCGGCGCGAACAATCGCCGTAATCTTCTTCATAGTGAATTCCTCTCAATAATCAACGTATCCCTTTACATGAGACGCGGGTTTCCCAGGTGCCGCAGATTGGGTTGAAAGAGGAGCGCCGCGTACTTTTGTACGCAAGCGACGGTTTGAAACCCAAGGTGCGGTGCCTGGGGAAGCCGCTAGTCAAGTCCCGAGAAGGAGGGATATGCGCTCTCGCCGTGCTGACTCGCATCCAAGCCCAGCGCCTCGTCGGCCTCGTCCACGCGCAGGCTGCCGTGGAGCAGTGCCTTGACCACCGCGGCGATCACCAAGTCGAGCACCAGCACAATAACGACCGTCACCACAATGCCCAGAACCTGCGAGACAAGCAGCGACACGTCGCCCGTGTAGAACAGGCCGCCCTTACCGGTCCACGAGAGCTCCGGCACGCAGAACAGGCCCGTGAGCACACCGCCCAAGATGCCGCCGATACCGTGGCAACCGAACGCGTCGAGCGCATCGTCGTAGCCAAACTTGGTCTTAAGATGGCTGATGGCCAGGTAACAGACGGGCGAGACGATCAGGCCCATGACCAGCGCTGCCCACGGCTCGACAAAGCCCGCACCCGGCGTGACCACCACAAGGCCCGCAACCAGACCGGTGCTGGCACCCACCAGCGTGGGGCGACCGGTGTGCACGCGCTCGACGGCAAGCCACGAGACCATGCCCGCCGCGCTGGCCGTCACGGTGTTGAGGATGGCGAGCGCCGCCACGGCGTCGGCCTTAAACTCGCTGCCGCCGTTAAAGCCAAACCAGCCAAACCAAAGCAGGCCGGCGCCTAGCGCCACAAACGGCACGTTATGCGGACGATAGCTCACCATGCCAAAGCCGCGACGACGGCCGAGCATTGAGCAGAGAATCAGGCCCGTGAGACCGGACGAAATGTGCACCACGTCGCCGCCGGCAAAGTCGAGTGCGCCGATGATGTCGCCGATAAAGGAGCCATCGCCGCCCCAGACCATGTGGGCGAGCGGCGCATAGACCACGAGCAGCCAAATGCCCAGGAAGGCCGTCATGGCATCAAACTTAACGCGGCCGGCCAGGCTGCCCGTGACGATAGCGGCCGTGATCATGGCAAACGCCATTTGGAAGGCGATGTTGATGATTTGAGGGTAGACGGCACCGTCCGCGGCATTGCCCTCGGCCGCCTGCAGCACCTGGCCGAGCACCGGTAGACACAGCAGCTGGTCAAGGCCTCCAATAAACGGACTTGAGCCGTCGCCGCCGTAGGCCAGCGACCAGCCGGCAACAATCCACAGCACACCAACCAGGCCAATGGCGCCAAAGCACATGAGCATGGTGTTGATGACATTTTTGCGCCTGGACAGGCCGCCATAGAAAAACGCCAGACCCGGTGTCATTAAAAACACGAGCATGGTGCAGATGAGCATAAACGTTGTCGATCCCGTATCGTACATTCGCTCCCCCTTAGTCGCACGAACGTTGTCGGCGCCCATAATGCGGCCGAGGGGCAACTGGTGTAGACCAGATACGGCGTTGTTAAACGCAGCGTTGTCGAATGGAAACGGTGCCGCAATCTTGGAAACGGCGCGGCAACGGGCGCGAAACGAACGGGAAATACGCGAGCAAGGGAGCCGTGGGCGCGCCCGTCCCGGCTAGCGCCGAAACAGCTCGTGGGCGCGGTCGCGGAGATTAGTTGCTCGAATGACACCTTCGTAGCGATTAATGCGCAGACGCGGGAAGGCGTTAAAGAAGCGTAGGTCGCGGCGGCTGAGTGACACGCTCGGCACCGGACGGCTCATGCGCTTGCCGGCAAGGCGACGACTGAGCGACGGACGCGGCATGCTCGGCGCGGCATCGGCCACGCGGCGGGCAGCGAGCGCCAGGCCGCGAGCACCATCCGAGATAAACGTCGGCATCGAAGCCTTCTCGCGCAGGGCATCGAGCGCCGCGTCGCCCAGCTCCGCCAGCCACGCGTTAACGGCACGGCTACGAATGTGCGTCTGTGCCACCGAGTCAATCGTCGAATCGGGAATGCGCTCGAGCATGGAGTCCGAGGCATCAGCAAGCGACTCGTTGATGCGGTCGGCAAGGTCGGCGCGCACACGCTCCAGCTGATCGGACAGGCGGCGCCAGCTGGCCAACGAGCATGCCGCGTCGACCATCATCGCGACCGCGACGATAAAGGCGGACAGCCGCACAATCAGCACCGGCAGATGGCCAAGCAGCCCCAGCAATGCCGGCTCCACTAAACGGCAAATGCACAACGCACCCAAGCCAAACGCGCATGCCCAGTACAGACAGATGCGTCCGTGCAGGTTAAACGGCAGGTGCGAATAGTCCCAAAAGCAAGCGCCCGTTGTTTTTTCCAACAGCACGCCTACGCTGTACTCAATCACGCTGCATACGAGCGCCGCAGCGACAAACTGGCTCGAGGCATCCGGAATCCCGCGCAGCAGAAGCCAGCAGGCAATGCCGCCCACACCATAGATAGGGCAACACGGCCCCAGCAAAAATCCACTGTTGGCAAATCGTCCGTGATTGAGCATGGCGCATACTGTCGACTCCCATGCCCAGCCGCAAAACCCGTAAAAGGCAAACGAGAGCACCAGTGCCGAGAGCGGGCAGGCGGCAAGCGTCGCGCCGTCAAACGCCATTTCAATCGCGGTTCCCACCGTCTACCCTCTCCTCTTTTCACTCGATTCGCTGTTCACACCATCGTCAGCCTCGTCCTTGCGCCGCAGACGGCCGGCGACTGTCTCGCGCAGAGCACACCATTTATCTGCCAGGCATACAATCCATGCCTCACGACACGTCGGCGGCACCGGCACCAGCGGGAACATATGCCGCACGATAATATTCCGCTCGCGCGGCGTCAGCTCAAAATCTTCCTCCGCACGTGCTAGGGCAAAAAACGGGTGGCGAAAGCCATGCAGCCGATGGCTTGGGTCGGGATCGTGCCAGTCATAGAGAAAGTAATCGTGCAGCAGGGCCCCGCGCAGCAACGAGGCGCGGTCGACCGAGACACCGACGCGGCCCAAGCGCTCGGCAAAGGACAGACTTGCCCGTGCCACCGAGGTCACATGCGTATACACCGTCACATCGCCATGCTGGATAAACTCGCGCGTCAGGTCCAAGCGACCCGCTTGAGCCAGTTGACGGGCAGCATGGTCCACTTCGCACGCGATTTTCTCGGCACGAACGGCATCGGACATGCTGCCTCCTTCCAGCGACCCACGGCGGCAAGTCACGGCCTGCACGCAATGAATAAAATCATCATCGAATCTACCAGTATGGCATCGGACAAAACGTTTTGCCCCACCAGTTGGCGAATTACCGCGCCGCCGTCACATATCAAACGCCAAAATGTGCGAGACTGTCTTGTGCAATTGTGCCGGCCGAGGGAGCGCCGGCGCTCGATTCGCATGGAGTAACCCACAACGATGCTGCTTACGCAAACGACAACGCCCGAGGACGTCAAGGCTCTTAATCGCGCCGAGCTCCCGCAGCTCTGCGGCGAGATCCGCCAGGCAATCCTCGAAAGCTCCGCCGCTGTCGGCGGGCACGTTGCCCCCAACCTGGGCGTCGTTGAGCTTACGGTTGCACTTCATCGCGTGTTTAACTCCCCCATCGACAAGATTGTCTTTGACGTTTCGCACCAGACCTACGCACACAAGGCGCTGACGGGGCGCGCGTACACTTATATCGATCCGGAGCGTTATGGTGAGGCTTCTGGCTTTGCCAATCCCGACGAGTCCGAGCATGACCTGTTTGCCATGGGGCACACCTCGACCTCGGTGAGCCTGGGCTGCGGTCTGGCGCACGCTCGTGACCTGGCGGGCGATGCGTACAACGTCATCACTGTTATTGGTGACGGCTCGCTTTCGGGCGGCCTGGCGTTTGAGGGCTTCAACAATGCCGCCGAGCACGACAGCAACCTGATCATCATCGTCAACGATAACGACCAGTCAATTGCCGAGAACCACGGCGGCCTCTACCGCAATCTCGCCGAGCTGCGCGCCACAAACGGCACGGCCGAGCGCAACGTTTTCCGTGCGCTGGGACTCGACTACCGCTATCTGGACGCCGGCAACGACGTGTTGGCCCTGGTCGACACGCTGCAAGAGCTGCGCGACATCGACCACCCCATCGTGCTGCACATCTCGACCGCCAAGGGCAAGGGCTTTGAGCCGGCCCAAAGCGATCCCGAGCGCTGGCATCACGTTGGCCCCTTCGATATGGCGACCGGCCGCAAGCTCTGCCCGGGCCACCCGAGCGAGCCCGCGCCGCGTACGTACGCCGATATTACGGGCGAGGCGCTGAGCGCCGCCATCGAGCGCGATCCACAGGTCGTGGGCATCACGGCCGCCACGCCCTACATCATGGGCTTTACACCCGAGCTTCGCGCCGCGGCAGGCAAGCAGTTTGTTGACGTGGGCATTGCCGAGGAGCACGCCGTGACCTTTGCCACCGCGCTTGCGCGCTCGGGCGCCAAGCCAGTCTTTGGTGTGTACGGCACGTTTTTGCAGCGCGCCTACGACGAACTGTGGCACGACCTGTGCCTCAACGACGCCCCCGCAACCATCCTGGTATTTGGCGCGTCGATCTTTGGCACCACATCCGAGACGCACCTCTCGTTCTTTGATATTTCCATGCTGGGCGGTCTTCCCAACATGCACTACTTGGCGCCGGCCTGCATGGAGGAATATCTGTCCATGCTGAGCTGGTCGCTCGATCACCGCGAGCATCCCGTGGCGATTCGCGTGCCGGGCATTGGCTTGGTAAGCCGCCCTGACTTGGCGCCTGCCGAGGACGCCGATTACGGCGCCGTTCGTTACAACGTGGTGCGTCAGGGTCGCGACGTGGCCGTGCTCGCGCTTGGCGATTTCTTTGAGCTGGGCGAGCGCGTGGCAAACCGCTTGGCTGCCGAGTACGGCATCGAGGCCACGCTCGTCAACCCGCGCTATGCAACTGAGCTCGACCGTGAGTTCCTCGACAGCCTTGCCGCCGAGCATCGCGTTGTCGTCACTCTCGAGGACGGCATCTTGGACGCTGGCTGGGGCGAGCGTGTCGCGTGCTACTTGGCCTGCACGCCCGTGCGCACGCGCACCTTCGGCATCGCCAAGGGCTTCCCCGACCGCTACGACCCCAACGAGTTGCTCGCTCAGAACGGCATGACGGTCGAGAACATGGCCGCCGAAGCCGTAAGGCTACTGAACGAGTAAAAAACCTCCGCAAGGGAAGCACCCCTGCGGAGGTTTTTATTTTCGCGACGCAATTATCTCAATCTGTAACATCTAGGGCCCGAATTTCCGTCTAACTGTTACAGATCTGGATAAGACGTCCTAGTCCCAGACCTTTGTCTCAATCTATAACAGATAGAGACCTTTTGGCCGTCCAGATGTTACAGATTGAGACATTCGAATTCCCCTGAAGAGAAAATCTCGATCTGTAACAGTTACTCGGCAAAAATGGCTGCAGATGTTACAGATCGAGACAAAACAGCAAGGCATGCCGCTGCATCGGTCAGAACCACCACAAAGGTGCCTGTCCCTTTTTGGTGGGTAGAATAACCCATAAGGCAAGTATGTTTCTGAGTTATTTCGTGTTGACCCATTTGAGCGCGATAGGGTATAACTCTACTCAACCGCTAGGGATTTTATTGAGAAAGGTGTTCTACTATGAGCAAGAACCTCTCCCAGCAGGTCGTTCTCGACCGCCGCGGCTTTGTCGCCGCTACCTTCGCAACCGTCGCCGGCCTTGGTCTTGCCGGCTGCTCTGACACCAGCGCCGAGGCCGACAAGGGTTCCGCCGCCGGTTCCTCCAAGAGCTCCGAGGATACCGAGGCTTCCACCACGCTCGACGCCAAGGCGTTCGACAAGCTCGTCGACAACGGCCCCAAGGCCGATGACGACGCCATCGCCGCCAGCACCTGGGCCACGGCCGTCAAGGACGCCGGCGTCTTTAAGATCGGCGGCGTTCAGACCTCTACGCTTTTCTCCCTCCTCAACGAGAAAGACGGTCAGACCCGCGGCTTCGACGCCGGTATCGCACAGCTCCTGTCCAACTACATTCTGGGCGAGAACAAGGTCGAGATCACCCAGGTGACCTCGGACACGCGCGAGTCCGTCCTGCAGAACGGCCAGGTCGACGCTGTCTTTGCCACCTACACCATCACTGACGAGCGCAAGAAGCTCGTATCCTTTGCCGGTCCCTACTACTACACGCAGCAGGCCATCCTGGTGCTCGCCGATAACGACGACATCAAGAGCGTCGACGACCTGGCCGACAAGAACGTCGCCGTCCAGTCCGGCTCCAACGGCCCCGCCATCCTGGAGGAGTTCGCCCCCAAGGCCAGCCAGCAGGAGTTCAAGACCGACGAGGAGGCCCGCCAGGCACTCCAGCAGGGTCGCGTTGACGCCTACGTCATCGATAACAATATGCAGCAGAGCGCCCTGGTCCGCGAGCCGGGCAAGTACAAGATCGCCGGCAAGCCCTTCGGCAGCAAAGAGCCCTACGGCATCGGCCTGCCGCTCGATTCCGACGGCGTCGCCTTCGTTAACGACTTCCTTAAGAAGATCGAGGACGATGGCACCTGGACTGAGCTGTGGCAGATCTGCATCGGTGACCGTACGGGCGACACCAATGTTCCCGAGCTGCCCGAGATCGGCGCCTAGGCAGTGAGCCTGGTAACGGCCGCAACGAAACCATACGGAAACGCATGATGCGCTTTATTGCGGTAAACTGTTTCCTCACTGAGTTGTCGGGGCTTCCGTACACACGGGAGCCCCTTTCCTTACCGGCGGGAGGTCCGCATGAGTCTCTCCGAACTCTGGTCGCTCTATGGCCAGAACTATATCGACGCGCTGCTAGCAACCTGGAGCATGACGCTTGAGTCGTTTGCCATCGCCATGGTGCTGGCCGTCGCCGTCACTGTGATGCGCGTGTCGCCGCTCAAGCCGCTGCGCGTCTTTGGCGACCTGTATGTCCAGGTCTTCCGTAACATCCCCGGCATCGCGCTGCTCATCATCGTCGTCTACGCGCTGCCGCCGCTCAAGGTCGTTCTGCCCTACCGCACCTGCGTTATCGTCGCTACGGTCCTTTTGGGCTCGGCCTTTGGCTCCGAGAACTTCATGAGTGGCATCAACACCGTCGGCGTCGGTCAGGTCGAAGCCGCCCGCTCGCTGGGCATGAGCTTCAATCGCATCCTCGCCAAGATCGTGATTCCGCAGGCGCTGCGCTCGAGCGTGCTGCCCATGACGAACCTCTTTATCGCCGTCATGCTCACTACCGCGCTCGGCAGCCAGGTGCCGCTTAAACCGCAGGAGCTCACCGGCGTAGTGAGCTACATCAACACGCGCTCGCTCGGCGGCGTCGCCGCGTTCTTTATCTCGGCGCTCGGCTACCTGGGCACAGCCTTTGTGGTGAGCCACATTGGCAACTATATCGATAAGAAGGTGAGGATCCTCCGATGAGCAAGCATTCCTCCCCTGCACTCACCATGCGCGATGCGCTCTACGAGGCTCCGGGCCCCAAGATGCGCGCCAAGATTCGCATCGGCACCGCCATCTCACTCGTCGCCGTGGCCGCGCTTGTCGCCCTGGTACTGCAGCGCTTTTATGTGACCGGCCAGCTTTCGGTCCACTATTGGTATTTCTTTACGCACCTCACTACCTGGAAGTTCCTGCTTGCCGGCTTTGAGGGCACCGTCAAAGTCGCACTCACCGCTGGCGCCATCGCGCTGGTGCTGGGCTTGGCCCTTATGCTCGGCCGCACGAGCGATATTAAGCCGCTGCAGCTGGTCTGCCGCGTGCTCACCGATTTCTTCCGCGGCGTGCCGAGTCTGCTGTTCATCTACTTCTTCTTTTTGGTGCTGCCCCAGTACAAGATCGCGCTGCCGTCGTTTTGGATGCTCACGCTTCCCGTCGCGCTCGCTGCAGCCGGCGTACTTGCCGAGATTTTCCGCGCCGGCGTCAACGCCGTACCGCGCGGGCAGGTCGAGGCGGCCCAGGCGCTCGGTCTCTCCAAGGCTAAAATCACCTTTAAAATCGTATTGCCGCAGGCTATTCGATTTATCATTCCGTCGTTGATTTCGCAGCTCGTGGTCGTAGTCAAAGACACCACCGTCGCCTACGTGGTGAGCTACCCCGACCTCATGCAAAACGCCCGCGTGCTCATTACCAACTACGATGCCCTCGTGTCGGTCTACCTGGTAATCGCGGTCATCTACATCCTCATCAACGTCGCGATTAACAAGGCCGCTGTCTACGTTTCGCACAAGACCGGCGCGACCATCATCCGCTAACGCTTTACCATTTCGAGTCATAAGGAGCCGAGCACCATGGCACAGAGCACTTCTTCTACCGGCAATCAGCCGCTGATTGAGCTCAAGCACGTCGATAAGCACTATGGCGATCTGCACGTTCTCAACGACATCAATCTCTCGGTCGACCGCGGTGAGGTCGTCGTTGTGATCGGACCCTCGGGCTCGGGCAAGTCGACCATGTGCCGAACCATCAACCGCTTGGAGACCATCGACTCGGGCGAGATCCTCATCGAAGGTCAGCCGCTTCCGCAGGAAGGCAAAGACCTTGCCCGCATGCGCGCCGAGTTGGGTATGGTGTTTCAGCAGTTCAACCTGTTCGCACATATGACCGTACTGCAGAACGTCATGCTGGGGCCGGTCGACGTGCTGGGCGTCTCCAAGGATGAGGCTCGCGAGCGCGCCATGGACCTACTGGGCCGCGTGGGCGTTGCCGAGCAGGCCGATAAGGTGCCCGCACAGCTCTCGGGCGGCCAGCAACAGCGCGTGGCCATCGCCCGTTCACTCGCCATGCAGCCCAAGGCCATGCTCTTTGACGAGCCCACAAGTGCCCTTGACCCCGAGATGATCAACGAGGTGCTCGAGGTCATGGTGCGCTTGGCGCAGCAGGGCATGACGATGATCGTCATCACGCACGAGATGAACTTTGCCCGCCGCGTGGCCGACCGCGTCGTGTTTATGGCCGACGGCCAGATCGTGGAAACCGGCACGCCCGACGAGTTCTTCGACCACCCCCAGACCAAGCGCGCCCAGGACTTCCTCAACTCCATCAAGGGTCACTAGCCAGACCGCCCACCCGCCCGCCATGCCCATCCAAACTCGAAAGTTACACCTATGATCGGAACTCGTACTTCATCGTCCTACACCCCGCACGTCGACGTCGCCCCCGCCGACCGCCCACTCATCCTCGTCGCGCCGCGCTGGGAAGAGGCGAAGCCGTTTTTGAGCGAAACGCTCTCCCCCAACGAGGAGATCGCAAGTGTCTTTGTCGATGCCATCCTTGCCGCCGGCGGTCTGCCTCTGCAGATGTCCATCACCGAGGACATTGAGGTTATCCGTCATTACGTCGATATCGCCGACGGCATCGCCATTCCCGGCGGCCCGGACGTCAACCCCAAGCGCTGGGGCGATGATCGACCCTACGACCCCACCCTCTGCTGCGAGATCCGCGATAGCTTTGAGTTTAAGCTGGTCGGCGAGGTGCTCCGTGCCAAAAAGCCGCTCTTTACCACCTGCCGCGGCACGCAGTTGCTCAATGTCGCCACCGGCGGCACCCTGTGCATGGACGTGCCGAGCCTAGGTGCGCGCGAGGGCCGCACGCAGTGGCGCCACACCCACGTGCTCAACGATCCCGTGCACCCTGTCGAGGTCATGCCGGGCTCGCTGCTGGAGCGCGCGGTTGGCGGGCACAGGCTGATCCAGACCAACTCGGCACATCACTGCTGCGTCGATCGTCTGGGTAAGAGCACGCGCTTGGTCGCCAAGGCAACCGATGGCGTTCCCGAGTGCATCGAGGTCGAGGGCCAGCCGTTCTGCTTGGGCGTGCAATGGCATCCCGAGTACACCTGGCAGACACTCGAGACCGACTTTAACCTGTGGAAGTCGTTTGTCGAGGCAGCGGCAAAGGTTAAGCAGGCTCGCTAGCTCGCGAACCGCATAACAGATAAGGGCGCCCCGCCGGCCACATGGTCCGGCGGGGCGCCCTTTTGCCTATACGCGGCAGGCACACAGCCCAAGGCTCACAACCTCTTACTCGCCCGCCTCGCGCAGAGCCGACATCGTAGCCGCATATTGCTGCTGCAGCGCATGCATTCCCTCGCGAGCGTCGTCAACGGCATCGGCGCCGCGCAGCGCCTCGGTCACCACGACCGCCGGCTCGTACAGATTATCGAATCCCAGGTTCTGGCTCACGCCCTTGAGCGTGTGCGCTGCCATAAACGCACCTTCGGCGTCTCCTGCCGCCATGGCGGCCTCCAGCTTGTCCATGCTCTCGTCATCCAAAAACTTGAGGGCAAAGCGGGCAAGCATTTCCTCGCCCATCAGCCGAGCGCACGCGTCATCATAATTAGCGCCGATCTTCTCATACGCCTCACGCATGGAAATCATGGATTAAAACTCCTTAGGTCAAACTAAATCGTGGGAAACGCGACAACGTCGGCGGGGCGTGCCAACGTCTCGGCAATACGGTCTTGCACCTCGAGCAGACAGTCGAGCAACAGCGGGTTAAAGGTGCCGCACTTACCGTCCAGGATCATCTGGATCGCCTCCTTGTGCGGAATAGCGTCCTTGTACACACGCACGCTCGTCAGAGCATCATACACGTCGGCCACCGAGACCACCTGCGCGGCAATGGGAATCTCGTCGCCCTTAAGGCCATCGGGATAGCCCTTGCCGTCCCAGCGCTCGTGATGCCAACGCGCAATCTGGTACGCATATTCCATAAGCGCATTGCCGACGTGATGGCGGCCCAGCTCAAGCAACATGTCGGCGCCCATCGTGGTATGCGTCTTCATAATCTCGAACTCCTCGGGCGTAAGGCGCCCGGGTTTGTTGAGAATTGCATCGTCAATCGACATCTTGCCGATATCGTGCAGCGCCGAAGCCAGGGCAATCGTAGAGCGTTCCTCATTGTCGAGGGAGATCGTGCCGCTACGCTGGACCAGACAGCCAAGCAGCAGCTCGGTCAGCTTCTCGATGTTCGTAACGTGCCTGCCGCTCTCGCCATTGCGAAGCTCCATAACGCCGGCCATGATGTCGATGAGCATGCGACTGTTCTTGACGCGCTCGTTGTACTGCTGGGACAGCAAACTCGTCAGGCGGCGCTGTTTGGCGTATAGGCGGATGGTGTTGCTTACACGCTGGCGCACGACACGGGAGTCAAACGGGCGGTTGATATAGTCCGAGGCGCCCAGCTCGTACGCGCGCAGAACCATATCATCGGAATCTTCGCTCGAAATCATGATGAAAGGCAGATTGTCGATACCCGATCGGCGCGACAGATCGGCCAGCACCTCAAAGCCGCTTATGCCCGGCATGACAATATCCAGCAGCACGAGCGACAACTCATCGCCATAGCGGTCGACCATGTCGAGCGCCGTACGACCGTTGTTGGCCTCGAGGATGCAATACTCGTCCTTGAGCATCTCGTTGAGAATGGCTCGGTTCATCTCGGAGTCATCGACAATAAGCACCAAAGGCTTTTCGCTTTGGAAGGCTTCGATGGAATCGGCATCGGTCACGACCGTACCGGCTTTTGCCTTAGCGCGGCTCAATAACTGGACAGCGCGGCCAACTCCTTCATCGACCGTCTCGCCATGAATGCGAACACCGCCAACACATGCCGTCAAGCTCACGTACTCATGGCCCGGAACAATCGTGGCATGAACGGCATCGGACACCTGATGCAGGCGACGGGTGAAGTCATCGGAGGGAATATTGGGCATGACGACCACAAACTTGTCGCAGCCATAGCGTACAAGCTCGTCAGTCGAACGAATTCCGCTGCGTATGGCTGTCGCCACAGCACCGAGCGCAAGGTCGCCGGCATGGCGGCCACACGTATCGTTGAAGACCCTAAAATCATCAAGGTCGATCATCGCAACGCCGGCCTTCATGCGGGCGCTACGGAGCTTTTCCTCGTAATATCGACGATTGCACACGCCCGTCAGCACGTCGGTGTAGACAAGGTCCTCTTCTGCAGCCTCTTGCTCATCGATCGGACGCACCATCAGCAGGACGTGAGGCTCGCCCTCGACCTTCAGAGGGCGCAGGCGAGCGCGGTACTCGGTACCATCATTGAGCAGCTGCTCCGATACATCATCGGAACCTGCCAAGGCCTCAAGACTCGACTGACGCAGACAAGGGCAGCGATCGCCGGCGAGCAAGCAGTTAGGCTCGCTCTTAATCTGATCGGCCGACAACAAACGCACCACGGGGTAGGTCTTCGCGACGCGGGCGACCTCGGCGGCAGCCTCCTCGTCGGTTAGATTGACCTCGTGATTATTGAGCATATGGGGCCCTTTCGATAGTTTCGCATGGTAGCGGTGGGTTCCAAATGCTACAAGGGTAACACCTTGCCGATGCAGGTAAGCACATGAATGCTGTTACATTTTTATGACTTGGCAAACGGTGGTAATGGAGCCGCGGGCGCGTGGTTATTGGCGCATTCGTTAACAATGACGAAACGCTAACAGTCCCCCTCCCCGCAGGTCATCGAGCGTGCTAACGCTCCAAGACATCGCGAACGGCGTTTGCCGCCGTAACGGGGCGATCGCGCAAACCGTTATGCGCGCCCGGGATCGTCACAAGGGGGCAATCGAGATATTCGGCAGCCGCTCGCGTACCAGCCTCGCGGGGCGTACCGACCGAAAGCTCGCCCAAAAACACAGCCGACACCGCCTTTGATTCGCGGGCGCGCTCCCAGTCGGGAGCATATGTCATATTTGTTCCGTATTCATTAGCCATAAAGCAACGACCATTGCGCAGGGCATGCTTGGCTTCCGCTTCGGTCGTCCCAGGAGCCTCGGGGTCCAAGTCGCCGAGAGCTCCCAAGAAAAGCCGAAGCGCCCTTGAAACCTTTCCAGCCGCAATCATATCGAGCAAAATCGGAGCTGCGCCCATGCCGACGCCTTCGGCCGACACAGCCGGCTCATGCAGAATCGCACGGGCGACGAGATGGGGTTCGGTGCGAAGAAGCTCCAGTGCCACCAACGTACCGGCGCTGTGCGCAAGCACATTTGTCGGAGCGCCAACGTGTTCGATCACGGCTTGCAGGTCGGCGGCCTGAGCGGCAAGATCATAGCTGCCGTCTGCCGCATCGCTGCTGCCACCGCAGCCGCGGCGGTCGTAGGCAATTACGCGGTAGTTGCGGCTGAGCTCACAAGCGATACCGTCGAAAAATGTGCCGTCGACACAAGCGCCGTGCACGCACGCCAAGGCAGGAGCATCAGGCGACACATCTGGGCCGGCATATTCGCGACAGGCAATCGTGGTGCCCGTATTCTCGACCGTAAAATTCATGTTGTGCCCCCATCATCAATGCTCATCCAGTTGCACGTCAGCGCGGTTGGATGGACCCACATTGCCTTACACCTTGTTAACAGATTAACTTTACCCGACCCGAGGCTTTTCATGGCGCGGCATAATGGGCGACGTGAAAAAACGAAACTTGTAAAGCAAGAGCCCGCACCTTGCTTTGGAGCCGATGCTATGCTTAGGCACAATTGTCTTGAGGAGCATATGCCTATGTCTACGTTTTTGAATGCCAGCCCCATCTTTGGGCCCGTTCGCAGCCGTCGCCTTGGTCTCTCGCTCGGCGTCAACATGATGCCGGCCAGCGGCAAAATCTGCACGTTCGACTGCATTTACTGCGAAAACGGCCTCAACGCCGAGCGCCCCTGCCATGAGCCGTACAACACAGCTGCCGTGGTACTCGACGCGCTCGAGGCAAAGCTGCGCGAGATGGCAGCCGAGGGCGAGCTCCCCGATGTGATCACCTTCGCAGGAAACGGCGAGCCCACCGCCGCACCGGAGTTTCCCCAGGCGATTGCCGGCGCCGTCGCGCTGCGCGATCAGCTGGCCCCAAACTCCAAAATCGCCGTGCTCTCCAACGGTACGCGCGCCGACCGCCCCGAGGTGCACGATGCGCTCATGATGGTCGACGACAACATCCTCAAGCTCGATACGGTCGATCCGGCATTTATCCAGCTGCTCGACCAGCCTGTTGGCCCCTACGACGTCGAGCACCAGATTGAGACGTTCGCAAGCTTTGACGGTCACGTTATTATCCAGACGATCTTTTTGACCGGTGAGTATCTGGGCAAGCCCATCGACAACACCGGCGAGGAGTACGTTGCCCCCTGGCTCGCGGCACTTGAGCGCATTCGCCCACAAGAAGCGACCATCTACACGGTGGCTCGCGAGACGCCGGTCGCCGGCCTTGCCAAAGCAGCGCCCGAGGCCCTCGACGCCATCGCCGCGCGCGTGCGCGCCCTCGGCATTCCCTGCCAGGTGAGCTACTAGCGCGCAGCTGCCCTGTGAGTGGGCTATACTAGCTGCGAATGAAAGGAAGTTAGCCATGTTTGACAATGGACCCGTGCCCGGCCGCAACGACGTCTGCTGGTGCGGCAGCGGCAAAAAATATAAGAAATGCCATAGCGCCTTTGATGAGCGCCTCGAGCGCTTATGGGAAGAGGGCTGGGAGGTTCTGCCCCGCACGCTCTACAAGACGCCCGCCGATATCGAGGGCATCAAGCGCTCGGCCGCCATCAACGTGGGTGTGCTCGATTACGTAGGCGAACACATCGCCGCGGGCATGACCACCAACCAGATCGACCAGATGATCTACGACTACACCGTCGAGCACGGCGGCACGCCGGCCGATCTTAACTACGAGGGCTATCCCAAGAGCGTGTGCACCTCGATCAACGACGTCGTCTGCCACGGTATCCCCTGCGATGCGGATGTGCTGCACGAGGGCGACATCATCAACGTGGACTGCTCCACGATCCTGGACGGTTACTTTAGTGATTCGAGCCGCATGTTCTGCATCGGCGAGGTCTCGGCCGAGCGCCAGCGCCTGGTCGACGTCACCCGCGCCAGCGTGGAGGCGGGTCTGGCGGCCGTCAAGCCATGGCTACCGCTGTCCGTGATGGCCGAGGCCGTGCAAAAGACGGTCGAGGACGCCGGCTTTAGCGTGGTGCGCGAGTACGGCGGACACGGTATCGGTAAGGAGTTCCACGAGGACCCGTTTGTGGGCTTTACCACCGAGGCGCCCGATGTGGACACCATCATGGCTCCGGGCATGGTCTTTACCATCGAGCCCATGGTCAACGCCGGAGCGCCCGACATCAAGATCAGCAAGGGTGACGGCTGGTGCGTGCGCACCAAGGACGGCAGCGATTCGGCCCAGTGCGAGGTACAGCTCGTGGTGACCGAGGATGGTTACGAGCTGCTGAGCTGGTAGCTGTGGATGCGCCGGGCTACGCGATGGATATGTTAACCATCGCGTAGCCCGGCGTTTTTATAACGTTTTGCCTGATACAACCTGCCAAAATAAACCTGTCCCTTTTTGGCAGGTCGAGCGGAAAGGACTGCTTGTGAACATCCTGGTTTTGCTGCCCGTCAACGACCGCCATCGCGCAATTCTTGAGTCGAGCGCTCCGGGCGAGGACTTTATCTACACGAGCTCCGACGCCATCACGCGTGAACAGGTCGCCAATGCCGACGTGATCCTGGGCAACATAGACCCTTCCCTGCTGACCGCATGCGAGCGCCTCCAGCTGCTGCAACTGCAGACCGCCGGCTATGACGACTATCTCGCCGCCGGCACCGTGCCGGCTGAAGCCAAGCTGTCTTGCTCAATCGGCGCCTACGGCCAGGCCGTGAGCGAGCACATGTTTGCCATGGTGCTGTCTATGATGAAGCGCCTGCCCGGCTACCAGGACCTGCAGCGCGAGCATCGCTGGGAGGATTTGGGGCCGGTCACCTCGCTCAAAAACGCCAATGTGCTGGTGCTGGGCGCGGGCGATATCGGCGGCCACTTTGCCACGCTCTGCCGCAGCATGGGTGCGCACGTCCGCGGCATCAAGCGCCATCCGCTCGTCTACCCCATTGTGTTTGAGGACATGGACGGCATGGATGCCCTGTCTGAGCGCTTGGCGGAGGCAGACGTCGTCGCATCTTTTATGCCGAGCACACCCGAGACCCGCGGCCTGGCGAACGCCGAGTTCTTCGCCGCGATGAAACCGGGCGCCTTCTTTGCCAACGGCGGCCGCGGCGACCTTGTGGTCGCCGACGACTTGGTTGCCGCCCTGGAGTCGGGTCATCTCGCCGGTGCCGCGGTCGACGTCACCGACCCCGAGCCGCTGCCCGCCACAAGCCCGCTGTGGGATGCACCCAACATGCTCATCACGCCGCACGTTTCCGGCTGGTTCCACCTGGCCGCCACGCTCAACAATGTGGTCGACATCGCCGCGGAGAATCTGCGTCACTTGCAGGCCGGCGAGACCCTGCGCTGCTGGATCGAACACTGATTGTTCCGGCGTTTTCCAAACGCCGGAACCCCTCGACGCTGCGAGCCCGCCAGAGCGGCAATCTGCCTTTCAATCGTCGGGCATGACCAGAAGGTCAATGCCCTCCTCTTTCAAGGCACCTTGCTCACTCTGGCGGGCTCTCGCTGACTTTTGTTCAACCTGCGGCGCTTTGCTGGCGCGGCCCTACCTGTGGGCTCTCGCTGACTTTTATTCGACCTGCAGGGTCTTCAAATTGCTAGAGCGTTGCTAAGTAATTCTTTGCGTCTTCTGCGCTCATTGCTGCGACGGGTGCGTGTGAACAGAGTTTGGCATCGTTGGTGACCAGAAGGTCTGCCTTTGCGCGCATTGCTGCCGCAATGATTAAATCGTCTTCGTAATCGCTATGGAGCTTACGCTGCTTGCTCGCCATCCATATGTCACTCAGGTCGCAGGGTACCGGCGTGGCAAGTTGCGACAACACGTCGAGGCAATCCCATGCAAGTGATGTCGCCGCCACGGCGGCATCTTGGGATAGCGAGCCATGCTCGCGCCGATACCACGCCTTATGTTCGCTCGAAATCAAATAGAACAGATCTTTGGACGATGTCGCCGCATACAGCAAATCCACCTGCGCCGTGCATGCATCGCGTAAAAACTCAATCGCCACCGAACGACCACGTCGTGAGGGAATGAAGTAATCGAGCCACACGTTGGTGTCAACCAAGATGCGCCTTGGAGCCTCACTCATAGAGCCAGCTCATCTCCTCGCCGTAGCGATCCGCGTAGGCGTTCCGTTTGAGTTCTTCATCGCCCGAGGGCTGAGCCTTGACCATATCGATTCCCGACTCACGGCAAGCGGCAGCGAACAGCTTCGACCCCTGATCCATGAGCTCGAGCTTACGTTTAGCGGCCTTTTCGCGCTCGCGCTGTTCCGCCCGGACACGACTGGGCAGCAGGATATCCTCGAGCGCACCGGGGCGATCGGCCAGCGACGCTGCAAGCTGCCAGAGCGCTCGCACCGCTTGGCTCGGCGTCATACCGGCCCTGGAGAGAGCGGCGTCCCCGCTCCTTTTAAGATCGGCATCGAGACGTACGTTGATCTGAGCGGCTGTTGTGGTCATGACCCCTCCTTAATACTTTAAAATCATCATAAAACTCTATGGTAGATACGTAAAGCACGTATAGCATTTATTAGCATTAGCCGCACTCTGTGCACAAAAAGCCGCCGAGGTGCACTGCACCTCGGCGGCCACGTACCACCGATCTAGCTCGGTTTCACCCTTTGCATTTGCCCAGATAAAACCTGCAAAATAAACCTGTCCCTTTTAGCAGGTTTTAGAGCTCCACGCTTTCGGCGCCGTTGATGGTTAGGTTTCGCTCGTAGAAAGCCGTGAGGGCGCGGATGGCGTACATCACGTCGCACACGCCGCCGGTCTCGTAGCTCGAGTGCATGGCCAGCTGCGGCAGGCCCACGTCCACGGCATGCATGCTCGCCTGCATATTGGACAGATTGCCGAGCGTGGATCCGCCGGCCATATCGCTCTTGTTGGCGAAGGCCTGCGTGGGCACGTCGGCGTCATCGCAAATAGCTTGGAACACCGCGCGGCTAAAGGCATCGGTACAATAGTGCTGGTTGGCTGCCTCCTTGATGACGATACCGCCGTTGAGCACCACCTGGCTGCGGGCGTCGCACTTCTCGGCGTGGTTGGGGTGCACGGCATGCGCGTTGTCGCAGCTCACGAGCATCGATGCGGCAAGGGCGCGATGATACGACTCGTCGTCAAAGCCCAGCGATCCGTTAATGCGGCGCAGCGCGTCGGCCAAGAACGTCGACATGGCGCCCTGCTTGGTCTCGGAGCCAACCTCCTCATTATCAAAGCAGCAAAAGACCGAAACGTCGTGCGCGTTCTCGGCACCCAAAAATGCCTGCAGCGAGGTGTAGGCGCAGGCCAGGTCGTCAAGCTTGGGCGTCGAGATAAACTCGTCGGCCCAGCCCCAAATGCGCGCATCCTGACGATTGACCAGGAACAGATCGCGGCCCAGGATCTGCTCGGGCTCAACGTCCAGTTCGTCGGCAACCAGGGCATCAAAATCGCCCTGCTTAAGCTCACCGGCGCTGATGAGCGGGCACAGGTCGACGGCGCGGTTGGGCGCAAAGCCCTCGTTAACGCCACGATTCATATGGATGGCAAGGCTCGGGATAATCGCGACTTCGCGCTCGGTGGCAAGCAGGCGGCTTTCAATACGGTCGCCTTCGCGTACCAACACGCGGCCCGCGAGCGCCAGCGGGCGGTCGAACCAGGTGTAGTCGATCATGCCGCCGTAGGCCTCGGTGTTCAGGCGCAGCGTCTCGCCTGCGCCGTCGAGCTCGGGCACGGCCTTGACCTTAAACGTCGGCGAATCGCTGTGCGACGCCGTGAGCTGAAAATGATAGTCGCCGGCAACGCCGTCCTCGCCCCACGTAGCAGCCAGGTCCTCGCCCACCTTAAAGGCAACAACGCTCGAGGTGTTGCGCTGCGTGTAATAACGCCCGCCTGGCTCGATGTCCCACGCCGCATTCTCGGGCAGGTAGGTAAATCCCGCCTCGTCGAGCTCGGCCATAATGGTCGCCGCCGTATGGAACATGCTGGGGCACGCCTCGATAAAGTCGATAAGGTCGTTGGCGGCCTCGATATCGTCGGCCGTCACGTGCGCGCGCTCGGGCGTTTCCTGATCCGTCATGCTCTCCCCTTTCGCTGGGTTGATGGTCCCCTCCAGCATACCCCGCCACGCCAGCGCCGCACTCTTCATTCCATGTTTAATCCCGCGCCGCTCACCAAGTTGAGCCATCATGCCCGCGCTCCTTTTGCGACAATTACGCTAACAGGACGAGAGGAGCCGTCATGAAGCCACGTAACATTGCCATCGCCTGCGGTGTCGCGGGAGTCGCCGTCGGCCTTGCCGCTGCCACCGGTATCGTTTACCGCAAGCAAATCAAGTCCGCCGCGTCGCTCAAACGCTTGACCGGCTACGCGGATAGCTATGACCTGTACGCAATCGACATCGCCTACGACTACGATCTTGATCGCATCATCGCCGCTGGCGTGCGCGACGACCAGGCCTACATCGATGCCGTGGTGGCGCAGGTGCTGCCCGGTGTGCCGGTACATGTCCAGGCGCCCCAGTTTGCCTGCAGCGCTTTTGTCGCCGTAGATGCCGAAGGCCGCGTGCGCACCGGTCGCAATTACGACTTTAAGGACGACACCTCGGCACTGCTGGTGCGCAATCACCCACGCGACGGCTATGCCTCCATCGGGTTTGCCGCCCTTAACAACCTGGGCGATAACACTCCGCTTGACTCCGTCGCCGGACGTGCCGCCGCACTCATGGGCCCGTTTGCCCAGCTCGACGGTGTTAACGAATGCGGCGTGTCCATTGCCGTACTCACTCTGGATTCCAAGCCCTGTGACCAGGACGCGCAACGCCCCGTCATCAATACCTCACTCGCCATCCGTCTGGTGCTCGACCGTGCCGCCACCACGCAAGAAGCTGTCGACCTGCTTTCCGCCTACGACATGCACGCCATGGCAGGACGCGATTACCACTTCTTTATCAACGACGCCGCCGGTGACGCGCGCGTAGTAGAGTGGGATCCGCGCGATCCGGACCGTGCTTTCAAAGCGACCCCTGTTCGCCAGGTCACGAACTTCTACGCCTGCTATGGCGACGAAGTGCTGCCCAACCAAAAGAATGGCGAGCTGGGCCATGGTAAAGAGCGCGCCGTCGCAATCGCCGATGTCCTTGACGCCCATGTCGGCGCCCAAGACGAGGCAGTCGCTTGGAAGGCCCTACGCGCTGCGGCGCAAAAGCCCAATCCGGAAGACATCACCAGCAACACGCAGTGGTCGGTCGTCTTTGACAATACCGAGCCCGCTGCCGCCATCACGCTGCGCCGCCACTGGGGCAACGTCGATGCCTTCGCACTGTAAGGAGCCAGGCCCGTCGACCTTACGTTCCCTGACGTTGCTTACATTTCCATACGCTTGAGCTAACACGTTTTACCCCCGTATCAACAGTGTGCGGGGGTAAACTTATGCGCATGTTATAACTTGCCCGGAAGGATTCATCATGCTCAGGATCGGTCTTCTTACCAGTGGCGGCGACTGCCAGGCGCTCAACGCCACCATGCGCGGCATCGTCAAAACGCTTATGACCAATAGCGAAGAACCTATCGAGATCTATGGTTTTGAGGACGGCTACCAGGGCCTTATCTACAGCAGGTTCCGCGTCATGTCGCCCGCCGATTTTAGCGGCATCCTCACCCGCGGCGGCACCATCCTGGGCACGAGCCGCACGCCGTTCAAGCGTCTGGATATTCCCGAGGCCGATGGCGTCGAGAAGGTACCCGCAATGGTCCACACCTATCATAAGCTGCAGCTCGACTGCCTGTTTATGCTGGGCGGCAACGGCTCCACCAAGACCGCCAACCGCCTGCGCGAAGAGGGCCTCAACGTTATCGCCCTGCCCAAGACCATCGATAACGACACCTGGGGCACCGAGCTGACGTTTGGCTTTACGAGCGCCATCGACGTCGCCACCAAGTGCATCGACGACATCCACACCACCGCTTCGAGCCATGGGCGCGTGTTCGTTATCGAGATCATGGGCCACAAGGTTGGCTGGATTCCACTGTACGCCGGCGTCGCGGGCGGCGCGGATGTCATCCTGATTCCCGAGATCCCCTACGACATGGATAACGTCATCAAGACCATCGAGCATCGCATGGAAACCGGCAGCCGCTTTACCATCGTGGCCGTCGCCGAGGGCGCCATCTCCAAGGAGGACGCGGCGCTGTCCAAGAAGGAGTACAAGAAGAAGCTCGCCGAGCGTACGAGCCCCTCGATTGTCTACGACATCGCCAAGGAGATCGAAGCCAAGACTGGTCGCGAGACCCGTGTCGCCATCCCCGGCCACACGCAGCGCGGCGGCCAGCCCGACGCCCAGGACCGCATCTTTGCGACCCAGTGCGGCGTCGAGGCGGCACTCGGCTGCCTACGCGGCGAGTTTGGCTACATGATCGCCCTGCGTGACGGCAAGATGTGCCACATGCCGCTCGAGGAAGTCGCCGGCAAGCTCAAGTATGTCGACCCCCAGAGTGATCTGGTGCGCGAGGCCAAGGCGCTGGGCATCAGCTTCGGCGGCGAATAGCCTCGGCCGAAACTGCTCTCATCGGAGACCCCAGGGCTTACCTCCCAAATCGTCCTCGGACATGTCAGGATCCCGCCGTGCGCTTCGCGCGGCGGGATCCTTCCGTCCTGCGGAAAGATTTGGGAGGTAAGCCCTGGGGCCTCCTACGGTGACTGGGGAGGCCGAGACTATTCGTCTTCTTGCTGCGGGTGCCTGGGGTAGGATGCGGCGTGCATTTTTGGGAGTATTCAGCAGCCGAGGGTGCCTGCATACTGGATTTTGGGCGAAAGGCAGGCACCATGGGCCGCATCCTGTAAAAAAACGAGCGGCTCTAGAGGCGTTGGGACTCAGAATCGGGGCTTTCAGCGCAGTTTTGCACCCCCGCCCCCGCGCCCGCGGACCCCGGGACGCTGAATACTCCGGAATTTGCACGGCGCCCCCTGGGGTACCTGTGGGCAAAAAGCAACCGCCCCGTCAAAGTATGCATTTGGCGGGGCGGTTTATGCAAAAATGCTGCTGCGGGCGCGTCGGCAGCTCGCTAGAACTTGAATCCCAGGACAGGTTACTCGGCGCTCTTGAGGGCGCCGACCATGTCGATCTTGTTGAGCGTTCGGTTGGTGGCGAGGTTGACGATAAACGTAAAGCCGAAGGAAAGCACTACGGCGAGCACGTAGCTTAGCGGCTCGACCTCAACGTCAAAGTACAGCGACGGCATCTGCAGGATGTACGTAAAGCTCTCGGCAAGCAGGCCACCCAGCGGCACGCCCAGTGCGGTGCCAATCGCCGTGAGGATCAACGTCTCCTTGTTGACGTAATGGTGTACCTCGCCACGGCGGAAGCCCAGCACCTTGATGGTCGCCAGCTCGCGCTCGCGCTCGGAGATATTCGTGTTGGACAACGTAAACACCACCACAAACGACAGGCACGCCGCCATAAAGGTCACGAGCACCACGACGGAATTGATGATAGTGAAGTTCGCCTCGTAGTTCTGCCAATGTTCGGCCGTGCTCGAGATGGTGAGCCAACCGTCACTCTTAAGATTCTTGCTAAACGCAATCTGGTCGGCCGACGAGCCCTTAAGCAGCACAAAGATGCCGTTAAGACGCGCGCTTCGGCCGAACGCGCGCTCATAGGTGCCCTGCGTCATATAGAGCGTGTTGCCCAAATAGTTGAGCGAGATGTCGCTGACTTTGACCTTGGCGACGTTGAGCGACGAATCCTGGACCTGCGCCGTGTCGCCCGGCTGAATCCCAAGAACCAGCTGTGAACTCTTGCTCAGATACACGTCTCCGTCACGCAAAGACAGTGGCTCTTTGGACTCATCCTCGAGACGCACGTAGTCGTCCAGGTCGTTCGTGCGGTCATCGGGCACCACAATCAGCTGCACGGTCTCGCTCTTTCCGCCGAATGTAAAGGTGACGTTGTCGGTCATAATCGGCAGCGTCGAAGTCACGGTCACGTTGGAATCATTGGCCGCGCTGCGCTCATCCAATGCCGCGCACGTCTGCGAAAAATCGTCGGGATTGGCGACCGCCAGCAGATCGTAGCGTGTGATGTGGCCGTACTGCTTGGGCGAAAGCGCGACCGACGTGTCGCGAATACCCATACCGCAGATCACAAGCGCGGTGCAACCCGCGATGCCAAAGATGGTCATAAAGGCGCGCTTTTTATAGCGGAATAGGTTGCGTGCAGCGACCTTGTTCAAAAAGCCCATGCGGCGCCAGATAAAGCCGATGCGCTCGAGCAAGATGCGCGAGCCAGCGCGCGGGGCCTTGGGACGCATAAGCGAGGCCGGGGTCTCGGCCATCTCGTGGCGGCAGGCGATAATCGTGGCGCCCACCACGCCCACGGCAAACAGCGCCACCGACACGAGCGACGACACGATGTCGTACGAAAGCAGCATCTGGGGCAGTGAGTACATGTCGTCGAACACCGTAAACAGGAACAGCGGCAGGCCCACAAATCCGATGATGTTGCCGAGCACGCCGCCGATCAGACAAGCCCACAGCGCATAGTCCACGTATTTGGACAGGATGCGTCCGCGCGAATAACCGAGTGCCTTATACAGGCCGATGAGCGTGCGCTCCTCCTCGACCATACGCGTGGCGGTGGTAAGGCTGATGAGCACGGCGACGATAAAGAAGATGAACGGGAACACCGTGGCGATGGCCTCAATTGACGAGCTGTCGCTCTCCACGCTCGAGTAGCTTGCGATGTTGCCGCGGTCCTGGATGTACCAGGTGCATTCGCCCAGATCGGAAAGCTCGGCGCGGGCATCGGCAAACTGTTGATCGGCGGCGGCGCGACGCTG
This sequence comes from uncultured Collinsella sp., assembly GCA_900540905.1. Lineage (GTDB taxonomy): Bacteria > Actinomycetota > Coriobacteriia > Coriobacteriales > Coriobacteriaceae > Collinsella. Next base: position 43,596 of record UQHR01000007.1, read on the forward strand.
ATCCAGGTCGGCTTGCGCCTGCGCACGCTCGTCGCTGCCCTCGGCCATGCGGTTGATGTTGTCCTGCTCAATCCCAAAGAGCATATTCGCCTGACGCTCAGCCGCGTCCAAGCTCGCCGGCGTGTCGACCGTCAGCTCCTGGGCGCGCGCCTTCTCACGCTCCTCGCGGATCTTCTCGATATTGCCCTTGACCTCATTGATCTTTGCCGCGTAGGAATCCGAATAGGAGTTGAGGCTCTTGGCTCCCTCGACGATCACGTGGACCGCGGAGTAGGAAGAAGATGTCGCGGCGTCCTCGCTCACATAGAACTTATAGTCCGCCGCCGAAGCAGCGCGAAAGGCGTTGACTGTCGAGTCAGAACTTACATCAGTGGGGTCGAGGACCTCAGCCGTAATGGTGTAATCGCCCGCGGCAAACTGGTCCTTGGCGCTTTGATTGGACGAGCTCGCGTCATTGGCGGCAAAACTCACCGTATCGCCGATTTTCTTGCCCGATGCCTTCAGGAACTTCGAAGTCACCGCGACTTCATCGGCGCTCTCGGGCAAATCGCCGTTCACGAGCACCGGCTGATCGATGTTCTCCTTGGAGAGACTCTGCACGACCACGCGCTCGCGCGTTGTGCCCACGGCGGTGTAGGCGGTCTCGGTGTAGATGCCCTCGGCCGTTTCGACGCCATCGACCTCTTGTATGGCGTCGAGATCATCGTCAGTCAGGCCATAGGTCGACTGCACGTTAATGTCATAGACATTTTGCTGGTCGAAGTAGGCATCAACCGAATCACACAGGTCCTCGCAACCCGCCTTAAGGCCGCACATCACGCTCACGCCAAGCGCGGTGATGACCACGATTGACAAAAAGCGCTTAAGACTGCCTCGGATTGTGCGGTGGATGCCGCGGCGAAAAACCGTCGGCACCATATCGTTTGAACTTTGGGCGGTGCGATAGGTCGTAAAATCCTGCTCGTGCTCCATGTTCCGCGCGTCGCGGCGTTGGCTGTTTTGGCGGTCCTGGTCCATGGGCGCTACCACTCGATCGTCTCGATAGGCACGGGATTTTGCTGGACCGTCTCGCTCTCCACGCGACCACTCTTAAAGCGGATCAGGCGATCGGCCATGGGCGCGAGCGCGGAGTTGTGCGTGATGATAATGACCGTAATGCCCTGCTTGCGGCAGGTATCCTGCAGCAGCTGCAAGATCTGCTTGCCGGTTTTATAGTCGAGCGCGCCCGTGGGCTCGTCGCACAGGAGCAGCTTGGGGTTCTTTGCCAGTGCGCGGGCGATGGACACGCGCTGCTGCTCGCCGCCCGAAAGCTGTGCCGGAAAGTTGCCCAGGCGTTCGCCCAGGCCAACCTGGCGAAGCGTCTGTTCGGCATCGAGCGAATCGGGGCAGATTTGCGCCGCGAGCTCGACGTTTTCGAGCGCCGTCAGGTTGGGGACCAGATTGTAGAACTGGAAAACAAAGCCGACGTCGGCGCGGCGGTATTCCACGAGCTGTGCCTCATTGGCAGAGCTCACATCGCGCCCGTCCACTGTCACGGAGCCGGAGGTTACCGTATCCATGCCGCCCAGGATGTTGAGCGCCGTGGTCTTGCCGGCACCCGAGGCGCCCAGGATAATGGCGAGCTCACCGCGCTCAACGGTAAAGCTCGCGCCGTCGAGCGCATGGATGCGGGCATCGCCCTCGCCGTATGCTTTGATGACGTCTTTGAATTCGATATAAGCCATCGATCGGTTCCCATCTGGTCGGATAACTCTTTAGTATTACCCATTTCGCACCGACTAAAAAGGGACGGGTTTATTTTGGCAGGTTCTATATGGGGAAACGGCAGCTATAGATGAGGCGCCGGGGAGGCAGAGAAATCATCGATGGGGTCAGGCCGACCGCCAAACACAACGCACGCATCTCAATCTGTCAGCCAAATCATTCGAACATCTGTTCGTTTCTATGATATGATTCCGCTATCTAAGCAGGCCAATACGCAGAAAGGCGGCCAACATGGCGTTCGACTTTAAGAAGGAATGCAAGGAGCTCTACAGACCTGCAAGCAAGCCGAGTATCATAACTGTCCCGCCTATGAGCTACGTTGCCGTTCGCGGAAAGGGCGACCCAAATACCGAAGGTGGCGAGTATCAAAATGCCCTGCCGCTGCTTTACGGCATCGCCTATACCGTCAAGATGTCAAAGAAAGGCTCAAGGAGTATCGAGGGCTATTTCGACTTTGTGGTACCGCCGCTCGAGGGCTTCTGGTGGCAAGACTCCCCGAGCGGCGACATCGATTATGTACGCAAGGACGATTTCAACTTTATCTCGTGCATCCGCCTGCCCGATTTCGTCACTCAGGATGACTTTGACTGGGCGGTCGCGGAAGCCACGGCCAAAAAGAAACTGGACTTTTCTGCCGTCGAGCTGCTTAAAGTTGACGAGGGTCTCTGCGTTCAATGCATGCATACCGGACCCTACGACAGCGAGCCGGCAACCGTAGACGCCATGCATGAATATGCGACCGAGCAGGGCTATGTCCCCGACTTCTCAGATACCCGTTTACATCACGAAATCTATCTCTCCGATCCACGCAAGTGTGCGCCGGAGAAACTTAAGACCGTGGTTCGTCATCCCATCAAGCGCGCTGAATAGCGTGGAGCGTCATTTCACGCGCTAGGTTTTAAGCCAGCCAACCAGCCGCCTCCTAGGCTGTCAAGCAATTATCTTGACGCGGCCCGTCGCATCTTATAAGTTTGTTTTGCTAAAGCTGGAAAGCCTCTCAACGATGCGCAACTCCAGCTCTTTTTCTATCAAGAGGCTTAATGAAATACCAGAAGTCGCGGATATCCATCAACGAACAAATAGCACTATTGACAGAAAACAAGGGTCTTAAGTGCTCTGATCAAAGCGAACTCGAGCGAGCTTTGGTCGAAGCCAACCACTACAGACTGTCGGCCTACTGGTTTCCCTACAAAACCAAATGCAAGTCCGGGATTACCATCTTTCGCGAAGGCACAACATTCGAAACCATCATCTACACGTATGAATTTGACCGAGCCCTCCGGCAGTTAATGTTTGATGCGGTCGGCAGTGCGGTCGGCAGAATTGAGATCTACCTCAGAAGCAGAATTGCCTATCTTGCCTCTGAGGAACGCGGGCCTTTCTGTTACCCAGATGTCGCCATAACGAGGCTCAACTCGGCATGCCCGTCGAGCTCTGCGCCGCACTGGGCTACGCAGCCGTCTTTGGCAGCGCCACCAATACGCTGCTCGCACCCATCCTTATTGGCTGCGAAGTCTTCGGCTTTGGTAACTTGCCGATGTTCATTATTGTCTGCGTTGTGGCTTACCTGTTCAACATGGATAAGTCCATCTACGCCCTGCAGGAGCGGGCGTAGATCGATGTCCAGGCAGGTGGTCTCAGCCGGAAACGGTGTCCCACTCTGAGGCTGTATTCCGGGACACGGTTTCCGCTTGGAACGCCATTCGGAAAGCGCATCCCGCTTTAAAACGGAATTCCGGGACGTAGTTTCCGTCTGAGCCTCCATTCGGAAAGCATGTCCCGTTCTTTCACGGCATCTTGGCTATGCAAAGCGCTCGAGTGTTACTCCTCGTACGCGCCCTCAAGCCGAAGCAGCAACTCCTTGCGATCAAGCCCGCCGGCATATCCGTTAAGCGAGCCGTCGGCCGCCACCACGCGATGGCATGGCACAATAATCGAAACAGGGTTGCGAGCGACCGCGGCCCCCACGGCACGGGGAGACACAACGGGTGTCTCATTTCCCGGCACACGATGTCGAGCCGCAACACGCTGGGCGATCTCGCCATACGTAGCGACCTCGCCACGCGGAATAGAAAGCAGCTCGTACCAAACTTCACGCTGAAACGCCGTGCCAATCAAATGCAACGGCGGCGTAAACCGAGGTTCCTGCCCTGCAAAATAAGCATTCAGCCAAGCCCACGAACGCTCAAGCACCGAAGAAGCCGCACCATTTGCAGGACTCACCGACGACATGCCGCCAGCACCAGAAACTGCATCGGCGCCTTCAACATGTTCAGGATCTTCTTTGAGAAGCGTGGAGCCAAAATGCTCCTGTCCCTCAAACCAAAGCCCCGTCAGACCGCGGCCATCAGCGGCAAGCAAGATTTCGCCCAAAGGCGAAGCAAACGTCGTCGTGACCACCAGCGGCTCCTTTCAAAACTCCGCAACATAATACCGCGAATTGTGCAGACAACCCCAATCGACCCCAAAGTCACCCAAGGCAGCAGGCGCGCAGCGCCGAGGCCGCCGCCGGGACCAGGGCCCGCAACAGCCACGCGCCCCCACATCAGCCCAGCGGCCTCAACCAACAACGACCCCATCGCAGGCCGCTTGCAGCAGCGTCACCGCAGGCGGGGGCCGGGCTCAGTTTTCAGAACACTCCGCAGACCAGTGTGGCGCCTTGTCCGCGGCTCCGAAGGAGCAGGACAAGGCGCCACACATGGTCGAGGACGTTCTGAAAACTGAGCCCGGCCCCCGCCGGACAGGTCACACTACTCGCAGAGCAGCTTAGCGATCTGGACGGCGTTGGTTGCCGCGCCCTTACGGATTTGGTCACCGCAGCACCAGAAGGTAATGCCACGCGCGGCCTCCGGGTTCGAGATGTCGCGGCGCACGCGACCGACCCAAATCAGGTCCTGATCGGACGTATCCATCGGCATGGGGAAGCGGTCGTGCGCATCCTCGGCGCTCATGTCGTCAACCAGCTTCACGCCCGGAGCGGCAGCCAGCGCAACACGGGCCTCGTCAACCGTAATGTCACGCTCGAACTCGAGCGTAATGCTCTCGGAGTGCGAGCGCAGCACAGGCACGCGCACGCAGGTGCAGTTCACGCGCAGCTCGGGCAGGTGCATGATCTTACGGCCCTCGTTTTGTAGCTTCATCTCCTCAGAGGTAAAGCCCTCCTCCTTGACGCCGCCAATCTGCGGAATCAGGTTGCTCGCCAGCTGGGCGGCAAATGCGCGCGGCTCGGGAATCTCCTCGCCACGGCCCAGGGCAGCAAGCTGCGCTTCGAGCTCGGCCATACCGGGAGCACCGGCACCAGAAGCCGCCTGATACGTCGAGACGATCATGCGCTTCACGCCGGCAAGCTGATGCAGCGGCCACGTGGGAACCAGGCCGATGATGGTCGCGCAGTTGGGGTTGGCGATAAGGCCGTGATGCCACTTGATGTCGTCGGCATTGATCTCGGGCACGACCAGCGGCACCTCGGGATCCATGCGGAAGGCATGGCTGTTGTCGACCACGACGGCGCCGCGCTTTACGGCCTCGGGCAGCAATTCCTTGGCGATATCGTCGCCGGCAGCGCCAAGCACAATGTCACAGCCCTCAAAGGCCTCGGGGCAAGCCTCTTCGATCACGATTTGCTCGCCGCGGAACTCGACGGTCTTGCCCGCGGAGCGTGCGCTTGCCAACAGCTTGAGCTTGCCGACCGGGAACTCCTGCTCGTTGAGGCACTCGAGCATCTGGGTGCCCACGGCTCCCGTCGCGCCCAAAATAGCAACCGTGTACTGTTTCATGCTTCCCCCTTTAAAGGTTGTGGCTTTTGCCCGCACGCCGAGCAGGCCGATTATTGTTGCCAGTTTATACAAGAACAGGGCGGGCATGAAACCCGCCCCGTCGAAACGAAACCGAAACGAAACGCCCCGCCGTAGATTTTTGAGACATGACCCAAAAATCTACCGAGCAGTCGCTACTTTTTGAGCGCGGCCAGGGTGGGATCGGCCGGCGCGGGAGCCTCCAGATCGGAGACCTTCACAATGCCGTTCTCATCGGAGAAGGCACGGTAAATGGTCCGAATCGCAAGGTCGAAGTCCTTCTCCTCGACACCGATAATGATATTGATCTCGTCACAGCTCTGCGAAATCATACGCACGCTCACGCCGGCCTGGCCAAGCATGCCAAACAGGTGGCCCGAGATGCCTGCACGACCGCGCAGGTTACGGCCGACGGTCGCGATGAGCGCCAGACCCTCGACAACCTCGATCTCGAGCGGCTCGACCTCCTGCTGAATGTCACCAACGAGCGAGTACAGCGAATCGTGCACGTCCTGCTCCTGCACCACGGCGCCAAAACGGTCGACACCGGTGGGCATGTGCTCGACGGAAACGTCATAGCGTTCGAACACCGAAAGCGCACGGCGCATAAAGCCAACGCGGGGCTTGGTGCGGTCGCGGGCAACGTTGATGGCGACAAAGCCGCGCTTGCCGGTCACGCCGGTAATGATGGGCTCCGCCTCGCCCTCATCAGCCGTCTCGCTAATGATGGTACCGGGGTCCTGCGGCGCATTGGTGTTCTTGATGACCAGCGGAATACCCGCCTCGCGCACGGGGAACACGGCCTCCTCGTGCAGGACGCTTGCGCCCATGTACGAAAGCTCGCGCAGCTCCTCGTAGGTAACGCGCGCAATGGGCTGAGCCTCGGGAACAATACGCGGATCGGCAGAATAGAAGCCCGAGACGTCGGTCCAGTTCTCGTACAGGTCGGCGCCCAGGCACTTGGCCAAGATCGAGCCCGAGATATCGCCACCGCCTCGATCGAGCAGCTTGATCTGGCCCTCGCGCGTCGCGCCGTAGAAGCCAGGCATAACGAAGCCGCCCTGCTGGCCATACTCCTGCACCAGCTCGGAGGTGCGATTCATGCTGAGCGTACCGTCGTGATGGAACGCCACAACCGTCGCGGCGTCCAGGAACGGTAGGCCCAGGTACTCAGCCATCAGGCGAGCGGTAAAGTACTCGCCACGGCTCACAAGCTCCTCGGTGGAGTAGCCGCCCGAGCGGGCGCGCTCGGCAAAGGCCGCGAACTCCTCACGGATGGGATAGGTGAGCTCCAACTCATCAGCGATATCAAAATAGCGCTGGCCGATGTCCTCGAGCAGCTCCTCACACGACACGTGGTACTTAACGTGCGCATTGACCAGATAGAGCAGGTCGGTCACCTTGGTGTCGCCCTTAAAGCGGCGGCCGCAGGCGGAAACCACCACAAAACGGCGGGCAGGGTCGGCGTCGACGATGGCCTTGATCTTTTTGAAGTGTTCGGCGTCGGCGACCGACGAGCCGCCAAACTTGGCAATCTTAATCATGGGCTGGAGGTTACCTTTCTAAAAAGCCTCTGCGAACCTATTTTGCGCGCTCTGATACCATGGTTTCACCGATTGGGACCAAGGCATCCGAGGAGCAGTGTTATATGGGAACTTATCATAGTACACGAGGACGCACTTTATCGTGCTCAAGTAAGGTGGCAATCCGTACCGGCATCGCTCCCGACGGGGGTTTGTTTGTCTCGGACGAGCTCGGCGCCCAGCAGGTCGATATCAGCTCGCTTGCAGATAAATCGTACTTTGAAATCGCTCAAGATGTGTTGGGAATGTTACTGAATGATTACACGGCCGAAGAAATTTCGGCGTGTGTCGACGAGGCATACCGCGGCACGTTCGCGAGTGAAGAGGTTACGCCGCTCGTCAAACTCGACGCTGCGCCGGGCGCTGACGCCCCTCAGACCTATGTGATGGAGCTCTTTGGCGGTCCCACGAGCGCCTTCAAGGACGTCGCCCTGCAGATGCTCCCCCGCTTGATGGCCCGCACTTCCGCCAAGGACGGCGGCGCCGAGCGCATCATGATCGTCACCGCCACGTCGGGCGACACAGGCAAGGCAGCACTCGCCGGCTTTGCCGACGCCCCGGGCACGGGCATCACCGTCTTTTATCCCGAGGGCAAGGTCAGCCGCGTGCAGAATCTGCAGATGTCCACGCAGGAGGGCGGCAACGTCGCCGTCTGCGGCATCCGCGGCAACTTCGACGACGCCCAGAGTGCCGTCAAGCGCATCTTTGCCGACAAGGAGCTCGCCGAGCGCCTGGAGGCCGCCGGCACCGTGCTTTCGAGCGCCAACTCCATCAACGTCGGCCGCCTGGTGCCGCAGGTCGTCTACTACTTTGCCGCCTATGCGCAGCTGCTGCGCGCCGGCGCCATCGAGGCCGGCGATGCCGTGGAGTTCTGCGTACCGACCGGCAACTTTGGCGATATCCTGGCCGGCTACTACGCCAAGCGCATGGGTCTGCCCGTCGCCAAACTCGTCGTGGCCAGCGACAAGAACAACGTGCTCGCTGACTTCCTGACCACCGGCGTCTACGACCGCAACCGTCCGTTCTTCACGACCATTTCGCCGTCGATGGACATCCTTATTAGCTCTAATCTGGAGCGCATGCTCTACTTCCTGTCCGACGGCGACTGCGAGCTCGTTGCCGGCCTTATGGAGCAGCTTGCCCAGACCGGTCGCTACGAGGTGCCTGCCGAGCTGCTGGCCAAGATCCAGAGCGTATTTGGCTGCGGCTGGGCCAGCGAGGACGAGGTTCGCGCCGCCATCAAGAGCTGCTGGGATGCCAACGGCTACGTGATCGACCCGCACACCGCTTGCGGCTATCACGTCTTTGAGCAGGTCGCCCCCACCGAGGGCGCCAAGGCCCGCGTGCTGCTTTCGACCGCCAGCCCCTACAAGTTCCCGCGCGCCTGCTGCGATGCCCTGGGCCTCGACGTTCCCGAGGACGACTTTGAGGCCATGCGCGTGCTCGAGCAGGCAACCAACACGGTCGCCCCAGCCCAGCTCGCCGAACTCGAGTCCAAGCCCGTCCGCTTCGAAGACGTCTGCGACGTCGATGAGATGGCCAGCTACGTAGAGCAGGCTGCAAAAAAGATAGCAACCAACTAAACCCCTTATAAGGCGCCGGCGAAAGCCGGCGCACCTTCTTTTATCAGATACCTACCGGGATGATGACGAACGTGCATAGCGTGCCTGGCTGTTTAGTTCGTCGCGAGTTCCGCACGCAAAGGAAAGCACTTAATGTGCTTTCCGTCTTGCGCAGGACTGCCCGAGCAGCGAACTAAACAGCCAGGCACGCCAGGAGGACTCACATGATCAAGATCACCGTCCCAGCAACAAGCGCCAACTTGGGCATTGGCTACGATACCCTCGGCATGGCCGTCAGCCTCTACTCGCACTTCACCTTCGAGCGCGCCGACAAACTCACCATCACGGGCTGCCCCGAGGAATTCCAAAACGAGAACAACCTGGTCTACGTGAGCTTTGTCGATGCACTGGCTGCATGGGACGAGCCGGCTTTTCCCGTTGCCATCGACATCCAGACCGACGTGCCCGTCGCCCGCGGCCTGGGCTCCAGCTCCACCTGCGTCGTCGCCGGCATTATGGCCGCCGCCGCACTGACAGGCCACACCGTCGACCGCGCCGAGCTGGTTCGCATTGCCACCGAAGTCGAGGGCCATCCCGATAACGTCGCCCCCGCTATCCTGGGCGGCGCCGTCTGTTCCTTTACGCCGACCGATTCGCTCCCCCAGTGCCTGCGCTACGAGGTGAGCGATCGCCTGCGTTTTATTACCGTGATTCCGCCCTACGAGGTGCATACGAGCGAGGCGCGCAAGGTTGTGCCGCAGGAGATTCCACTCTCCACCGCCGTGTGGCAGATGGGCCGCATCGCCGGCATGACGCGCGGCTTGGAGACTGGTGACCTCGACCTGATTGCCGCCGCCAATGACGACCGCATCCAGGAACCCTATCGTCGCCGTCTGATTCCCGACTACAACGCCGTGCGCGACACCTGCCTTAACGGCGGCGCCAAGACCATCTGGATCAGCGGCTCGGGCTCGACTCTCATGGCCGTGACTGACGACACCATCGTGGCAAAGTTCCTGCAGGTCAAGCTGCGCGAGCAGTTCCCTAAGTGTGATACGCATATTCTGACGTGCGACACGGAAGGCGCCCAGATCGAATACCTGTAGTCGCCGTCCCGTATACTCGCCGGGGAGGCCAGGGGGCTTTGCCCCCAAATCGTCCTCGGACATGGCAGGACCCCCGCTGCGCACTTCGTGCGGCGGGGTCCTGCCGTCCTGCGGAAAGATTTGGGGGCAAAGCCCCCTGGCCTCCCCTATGTTAACTTCGCCGGCGGCGGCTACAGGGACCTACGCTCTGGAAAGTCGCCGGGCTGATAGTTTGGCTTTTTATTGGTAGGGGCTCTTGCTAGGCTGGAGCACTTCCTAGAGGCGGGCATCGGCTGCGTGCCTGGTTTAGGCGGCGCTGGTTTCTTTGTATTCGAAGACTGGCTCTAGGAGGTCTTCGATGTTGCAGTGTAGGGCTTTTGCTATATCCCTTACGGTTGTTACCGAGGCTTCGTTGATGTTTCTCTGGCGTTGTTCGTACATTTGGATTGAGCGGAGGGACACGCCCGATTCGTATGCCAGGTCTTGTTGGGTTTTCTTAAGCTTCTTTCTTGCTAACGCAAGTTTGGTTTGCCTGGACGCTTTTTTCGCCATATCGCAGACGAGGCGAGCCACGCGTTCCTCCGAGGCTTCATGCCAGGGATAGTACAGACTGCGCAGTGCGTCAAACGGAACGACATGCAGCAGGTCTTCGAAAGACTCCCCTAAACGCCACTGCAGATATGCCAGTATCCAGCCTGTCCAATACTCTGGCGTCTTCTCAAAACGATAGGTGCGATCCGGTATAGACCCGCTCTGATAGCCGGACCTTTCAGCGATAAGCGCGAACAGCTCAACGCCCGATTTTCCCGATACGACCCATGCGTTGCCGCGTTCGAACTCGCGAGCTACGCCGCTCAGGCAAAAGAGTTCAGCAACTTCCGATCCTTCTGCTCCATAATCGTTAACGGCATAGTCAAAGCAGTCGCCGAGGTTGTTCATTGCATCCTCGAGGTAGTAGACGGGGTATGTCCTACTCGGCCCACAATCCGTTAACTCTTGGATCATTTAAATCAACCCTCCCTGCCATTAAATCCCTAATGTCGATACCTTCGGAATCGAACCCGTTAACCGTATCCAAGTATTTGCGTCGAGCATTCTGCTCTCGCTCAAAACGCTTGGGATAAAACTCAGACCCCAAAGCCTGCTTCCAATCGCAGAATCTAATCGCCGAAAATGCGCACTCGCTCATAAGAGCATATTGGATACCCAAATCACCCAAGCGCATGATACGTTGCAGCTGCCTGAGCGAGATCATGCCGCTGACAAACTGTCTTGCAAACGAAAAATAGGAGTCGTCGGCGCGATAACCTCGAATTACGTCATAGGGAGAAATATCAATCAGGCAGTTATCCAGCAGATAGCGAAGTCCTTCGCGCGCCAGCGGTGTCGAAACATTGAACTCCCTATTGTTAGCCAAAATCGCAAGCCAATTGAGAATTGAAAACTCCCCGGACTCCAAATCCAAGACTGCGAGACCATCCATATCGAGCTCATATCGATTTGCAATGCCATCAGACTCAGTCCGACATGCCCACTCCATTGCCATTTCCTCATGTGGCGTGCAATAAAACCCACACCCATAGTCATTGAATTGTCTGCATTTATCCAACGACGGATGCTCGACAACAACCTCCGACCCGTGCCAAAGCTCCATATCGACCTCCAAACAAAAATATCACCCCAGTGATAGTGTACCAATAACTATCACTGGGGTGATATAGATAGATGCAAACTATTGCCTGCCAAGAACCCTTACTAGAGGCAAGCCTCGGCGATGCGCTTTTTGAGTTCGTCGATGCCGGTGCCGGTCTGGGAGCTTGTGATGATTACGTTCTCGGCCGGAACGTTGAGCTGCTTTTTGATGGCTGCTGCCTGGCGGGCCTGTTGGGTGCGGCTGAGCTTGTCGGCTTTGGTGAGGCAGACGATAAAGTTGAACTCGTTGCCCTGCAGGTAGTCGATCATGTCATGGTCGAGTTTACTGGGGTCGTGGCGAATGTCCACCAGCGACACAACCAGGTTGAAGCTGCGCTCGGAGTCGAAGAAGTCGCCAATGAGCTCGGCCCAGCGGTCACGTTCGGCCTTGGAACGACGGGCGAAACCGTAGCCCGGCAGGTCGACGAAGTGCACATCGTCAGCCTCAAAGAAGTTGATGTTGCTCGTCTTGCCCGGCGTACTCGAAACCTTGACCAGGTTCTTGCGGCCAAAAAGCTTGTTCATAATCGACGACTTGCCCACGTTGGAGCGGCCGACAAAGCTCACCTCGGGGCAGGTGGACTCGGGAATCTGCGAAACCTTGCCATAGCTGGCGACGAACTTGGCAAGCTGGTAGTTAATGGAATCGGCCATGGACACTCCTTGGTCGTAGGTTCTTACAAATAGACGCGCTATTGCGCAGCGGCAATGCGGCGGACGATATCGAGCGTGATGTCACTTGCGACACGCGCGTACTCGAACAGATCGAACTCGCGCTCGCAAATTGCATCGTACGCCTCGTCACAATTATCGCTGATAGCGCGCAACACCAGGCAATCGACACCATTTTTGGTTGCGACATGGGCAATTGCCGCGCCCTCCATGCCGACACAATCGGCATGCGTCGCCTCGATAGCGTCATTGCGCATGGTGGCGCCCGTCACAAAGCGGTTACCCGTGGCAATCGTGCCGACCAGGAACTGCTTGGTGCCCTCGTTCGAAGCGACTGCATTTTTCGAAGCGTCAACAAACCCACGCTCAGCAAGCACGTCGGCGGCAATATCGACCAGCGCGGGCGTCGAGCCAAACTCCTCGAGCCCCGGTGCGGACTCGGCGATAAGCGCGGTATCGGTATCCAGATAGCGTAGGCGTTTGCCAATGACCACGTCGTCGATATGGAGCTTGGGGTTCAAACCGCCCGCAATGCCCGAAAACACAACAGCCTGCGGAGCATACTTGCTAATGAGGTGCTGTGTTGCAGCGGCGGCGTTCACCGTGCCCATGCCCGCCGTTGTGGCGACAACTGTCAGGCCGTCGAGCTCACCGCTCACAACGGTCAAGCCTGCCTCCCGTGCCTCGCAAACGTCGCTCAGCTCTTCCTTAATCTGCATGATCTCTTTTTCGAGCGCACCGATAATCGCGATGGTAGCCATACCATTCCCCAAACCTATACGAAATTCTCAACCAAGGTATGGTACCAGCATTTTGTTTGACCTCGCCAAACGAACACGCTAAGCCAGTGCAGCTCGCGTATCAAACAGAGCCTTTGCAATCGCAGCCGTAACCTCGCTCGAACGGTCGCTCGATGGCATCGATGTCATGACGCTCATGACATAGGTACGGCCATCGATGTCGATGAGGCCTGCATCGCATGTCGAATAGTAGCCGTCCTCGCTGATCCAACCCGCTTTGTTGCGCACCAAGACCTGATCGTCCGCAATGCCATCGCGAATAAACGAGCGCGATGTTGATGCCAAAAGGCCTGACAACCACTGTGAAGTCTCGGTATCCATGCTCAGATACTCGCTCATCTCGCGCCATAACCTCGCAGAAGTGCGCGGGCAGTAGGTCGGAAAATCACTCATCGGATTCAGTGCCGTTTCGTCATCAACACCCAGATTGGCAATCCAATCCTCATAGCCATCATGGTCAAACGCCGCGCGTAACGCGATAAACGAATCGTTGTCTGAGTTGGCGACGGCATTCTCGATAAGATCGCGCACCGTCTGCCAGCCCATGCTGCAACCACCATACGTGGCTAAAGGCCCATCGAGCGACACCTGCCCCGATTCGACCAACGTCTCGCAAATATAGAGCGCATACAGCGCTTTGTAGCTGCTCGCTCCATACACCTCGACATCGGCGTTATACGTCACGCCCCTACCGCTCGATAGGTCGTAGAACACTACACCCACATCGCCCAGCTCCTGCGCCCGACACAGGGCATCCTGGAGCAAGGCAAGGCTCTCATCCTCCAAGGCAGGAGTCTTGTTATCCACCAACGAGAAGGTCCGAACGGTATCACCCGAAGGGATATCGTTGAAGTCCGCCTTCGAAAGTCTCGTCTTGAGATCTGCCGTCGACAGAGCTTGATCTGCCGACGCTTTGGACTTTGAAACCTTCTCGTTTTGCAGCTGTACCGTTGACGCATCTGGGCGCCCCGTTCGCTCCGAGGCGTAGGTTTTAACGGTAATTCCGAGGATAATAACCGCCGACGTTAGCATCCCAATGGCGGCAATCTTCCTCACGCGGATGCGAGCGCCGGCAAGGCCACGCGAAGACGTGCCCTTCGTCTTATATCTGCTGCCATGCTGCGGCACATACTCGTCCCGCGATGCGATGTTTCGCACGTGGTCTCCTGACTGCCACCGTTTATATACGAGCAGTATGATACCGAGCAGGCATTTCTTTCCAAAGATATTCAGCGGCGTTTAAGGTGTCTTTAAAGAAACCACAAGCGTATTTATCCAAATGGCACGATTCTGTTGCGCATCTCTACCCAAAACGAAGTTGCGGTGAAATGGTTCCTGTTTGGGCGACATGGGCCTAAAAACAAGAACTATTCCACCGCAACTCAGCTGGGAACGAGGGGATATGAGGGCTATGGCATGCTATCCGATAGCGTTTTTGAGCTCCGCGCGGCGCTTTTTCATGCCCGTCATGACGGCATTGCGCAACTCGGGCATGCGCGCGGTATCCATCTGGGGCACGCCCTCAAGCTTATAGGGAATGCCCAGTTGCTCGTACTTGACGACACCCATCGTGTGATACGGCAGCATCTCCAAACCCACCACGTTGTGCCATGGAGCGATCAGGCAACCAAGCTTCTCGCATTCCTCCACCGTGTCGGTAATGCCCGGCACCACCACGTGGCGGATAACGACCTTAATCTTGCGACGTGCAAGCTCATCGCCAAACGCCAGGATGCGTGCGGGATCACAACCGGTCAGCTTTTTATGCTCGACGGGATCGGCGTGCTTAATGTCGAGCAGCACCATATCGGTCTCGTTGAGTACGGCATCGAACTTCTCGGGATGCGCGGGATCGAACGCATAGCCACAGCTATCCAAGCAGGTATGCACGCGACCATCGGGGTTGTTGTGCATGGCACAGAACAGGTCGGCCAAAAACTCAGGCTGTAGGAGCGGCTCGCCGCCGGACACCGTAATGCCACCGCTGCGATAGAACTCGTGGTTACTCTGGAACTCATCCATCAGGTGTTCGACGGTCACCATGGTGCCGCCGTTAACAGACCAGGTATCGGGATTGTGACAATACGCGCAGCGCATGGGACAGCCCTGGACAAACACCACAAAGCGAATGCCGGGTCCGTCGACCGTTCCCATCGTCTCGATTGAATGCACGCGGCCAAGGGCAAACGCAGAGTCCTCGGGACGAGCGTCCACACCCTCAAGCGTCATTTCTGCCATTCGCGCTACCTTGCCTCTCTTTGGATGCAACCAATTAAAATGCCAGAGCCATTCTAGCCTATGCGTTTGCGTTTAAACGTCTCGGGCTAGAATGGCACGTTTTAATCTATCCCCCATCACCATGGCTGGGGTCTACTTCGAGATGTCAGACTGAAGAACGCTCGTCTGAGGCCTTTACGCCTTAAGCGTGAGCACCGCGCCGAAAGCAGTCGGGCCGCAGTGGCTCGAAATGACGCCGCCGACCTGAGTCCAGGTAACGTCCTTAAAGCCAAGATCGTGTGCATAGACTTCCATGTCGTCGCGCAACTCCTCGGAAAGACCCACCGAATACGCCAGGCCAATATGCGAGTAGTCGATCTCGCCCTTCTCTACCATGTGATCAATAAAGGCACGGGCGCACTTAAGCATAGAACCGCGGAACTTCTTGGTCGCCACGAACTTGCCGCCCGTCACCTCAATGCAGGGCTTAATCTTGAGCAGATGGGCGCCTAGGAACGCGACGTTGGACAAGCGGCCACCTGCCTTAAGGAAGGCAAGGTCGGTAGGAACAAAGCCCAACAGTACGCGGTCCATGACGGAGTTCGTAAATGCAAAGATCTCGTCGACGGTGGCATCGGGGTGAGCCTCGATGTATTTGGCGGTCTCGACGGCAACGAGCGACTGGCCCACCGAGACAAAACGCGTATCCATGGAGAATACGTAGTCGCGGCCCTTAGCCGCAATCTTGGAGGACTGATGCGAGCAAGTCGTGACTTCGGAGTACGCAAGATGCAGAATGGTCGCATCGGGCTGCTCGGCATGGATACGGTCATATACGTGCGCAAAATCTGCAGGCGCGCAGCCGCTGGTCTTGGGCATTACGCCAAACTCGTTGCAGCGCGAGTAAATCTCGAGCGGATCGATGGAGCCGTCCTCGACGGTCTCGTCACCAATCGTGACATGCATGGGCACGCGCACGATGCCGTAGCGCTCGCAGAGCTCCGGCGTCACATCCGACCCAGACTCAACTACGATTACGTACTTGCCCATTATTATCACGACCCATCTCGACATTGGCCTTTCAATACATGGCACGCGCCGCCGCACTGCTGCACAACAGCGTCCAAGCGCCAAAGAGACGCCGTCCCTTGCACACAACAAAGGACAGCGTCTCCCTGGAAAACTCCGTGCTAACCTGAGATTCTACACGGTTTGCAACAATGTGTTACTTACTCCGCAAACGGTAGCTATACACGATAAACGGTAGTTCGCTGCGGCAACTGCGACACATTCCGCCCGGCAAGTCCAATCGTGCTCCACGCACGGTTAATGCGCGAGGCGGTAGAAATCCATCGACGCCGCACCCTCGGCATGCAACCCCATCGCCGAAACCGCCGGCGAATAGGTACGGCTTGTAAGTGCCGCCTCGCCGCTGTTGGCAAAAATCTCGACCATCGTAGTGTCCGAAAGTATGCGCAGGTCGCGAAGCCCACTGAGCTCAATCGACCTCCGGTCTCGCCCATAGCCTTCATTACCCATGTCGAGGGAAAGCATCCCGTCCGCATAACGCACAAAGACACCCTTGCGAATCTCGAGCTCGACCATCTTGGCGCCCTCACAGGAAACCACAAGATCAAACAGGCGGCCCGGCTTCTCAACGGTTTCACCGCCTGTCGCGCGAACGCAGTCGCCGCGCATCCTCTCAATCTCGTGCACCGGCTGCTGGTAGAGCTTACCATCGCGCATGCTCAGCTCTCGCGGCACCGTCAACGCGCACTGCCACCCACGCGCAACCGTCGGGTTTTCTGCCGTCGCATCGGGGCAACCCGACCATCCAATCATCAAACGCCGGCCTGCAGCATCCTCAAAGGACTGCGGAGCATAGAAATCAAAACCGGCATCGACCATCGGGGGCATGCCCTGCCCGACGATTTTAAAGCTCGGCGCCTCCCAATCGGCCTCGATGGGGAACCACACGCACTGATGCGGATTGCGGTAACGCCAACCATCGGCAGGCACACCCTGCGGACAGCAAACGAGAACAAGCTCACCATCGAGCTCAAACAGATCGGGGCACTCCCACATAAAGCCAAACTTCTCGCCCAGCTCAATACGCGTCGCATAGTTCCAGTCCTCTAGATCGCGCGAGGTATAGACAAGCACGCAGCCGCGGTCGTCTTTCGTACGAGCGCCCAGAACCATGTAGTAGATACCATCGTGCTCAAGGATCTTGGGGTCGCGCACGTGCGTACCGATATCGTCGCGGTAATCGACCGGTCCAACAGCTATGCGCTTCTCGCCCAATTCGTCGGGGTTCTCCGCAACCATATGAATCTGGTTTTGCTCACGACCCGTCAACACGTAGTCGTAATCATCGCGATCAAAATGCTTGACGTTGCCGGTATAGAAGTAGTGAATCTTGCCATCACGTACAAAGGCAGAACCAGAATACGCTCCGTTCGAATCCAAATCGGAATCGGGGAACAGCGCGGGGCCGTGATTCTCGTACGTCACAAAATCCTTTGTCGTCAGATGGTTCCAAAGCACTGGACCGCCATGCGCAGCATCGAACGGATCGTATTGGTGATAGATGTGATACGTATCACCAATCTGCACCAAACCGTTGGGGTCGTTGAGCCAGCCAAGCTCAGGCTCCACATGGAACAGGAGTCTATCGGGGTCGGACGCGATGCGAGCCGCCGTCTCATCCTGTCCGGCTCGCCACTGCTCATAGTCCGCGCGTGTCACCTTATTTTTTTGATTA
Source organism: uncultured Collinsella sp. (assembly GCA_900540905.1). Taxonomy (GTDB): domain Bacteria; phylum Actinomycetota; class Coriobacteriia; order Coriobacteriales; family Coriobacteriaceae; genus Collinsella. The sequence goes on from UQHR01000007.1 coordinate 61,529, forward strand.
AACATCGCCATTGGCCTTCTCGTCTATAGGGAAGGACGCTCGACTCACACGAGCCGAACGCCCCTCCTCAAATGGACTTATCCGCACGTTACGCTGAACGGCTCAACTAGAAGCTAACGTCGAAGCCAGCGCCAGCGCCCTCTTCATCGGTGGTCGGAACGCCCTTTGCCTTGTTGTAGGCAAAGATCAAGACGATCGGCACGATAAAGGCGATGAGATTGCCAGCCACATACCACACGAGAGTCTCGGGCGTGACGATGAGCAGGCCAAGCACGCCGGTCAGACCCTGACCGATAGCGCGCACCTCAAAGAGCTTGACGAAGGCACCGCCGCAGCCTGCACCGATGCATGCGCAGATGAACGGAATGATCGAATAGCGCATGTTTGCAGCAAAGATAGCGGGCTCGGAGATTCCGACCAGCGTCGGGATAAAGGACGACATGCAGATGTTGCGCTCTTTGGAGTGCTTCTTGTGAATGAGGTACATACCGATGGCGCCGCCGCCCTGGGCGATGATGGAAACCGACCAGATGGCCTGGATGTAGTTGAAGCCAGTCGTGGCAACAAGGTTTGCCTCGATACCCTGGATGAACTGATGCGTACCGGTAACGACGAGCGGCTGCAGGAACGCGGCGAAGACAAAGGCACCAAAGACGCCCATCCTGTTGTACAGGATATCGATTACGCCGGCGAGGACGTCACCGATCAGGTTACCGAGCGGGCCGAACACGGTGAACAGGGCGACGTTAGCAAGAATCAGGGTAACGGTCGGGACAAAGACGAACGAAACGACCTCGGGGATGTACTTCTGGGCAATCTTTTCGACCTTGGCCATAAACCAGGCGGTCAGAATTGCAGGGAACACGCCGCCCTGGAAAGCAACCATGGGAATGGAGAGCGGACCAAAGTTCCAGTACTCAGCACCCGTCGGGTCCATAACGAACGTGTTGCGGTTCATAAGGCTCGGGTGAACCATGACGATACCGACGAGGATGCCCAGGATCGGGTTACCGCCAAAACGCTTGACTGCGCTGTACATAACCAGGACAGGCAGGTAGTCGAACGTGGTGGCGATAATGGCAAAGAAGCTTGCGAGGTTCTTGAGGAACTCGCTGTGATCGGCGAGGCTGCCCTCCATGCCAAAGAGGCCGTTGGCAACGATCAGCGACTTAAGGCCGATGATGATTGCAGCGCCGACGAAGGCGGGAATGATGGGGATAAAGATGTCCGAGAATACCTTGAGGACCGAGAAGAACTTGCCCTTCTTGTCCGCCTCGGCGCCCTTGACCTCGGAAGCGCTGATCTCCTTAACGCCCGTCAGAGCCATAAACTCATCGTAAACCTTGTTGACGGTACCGGTACCGAAGATGATCATGAGCTGGCCGCTGTTGTACAGCACGCCCTTGACGCCATCGATGTTCTCGAGCTCGGCCTTGTTGTATTTGCTCGTATCCTTGAGCACCAGACGCAGACGGGTCACGCAATGCGTGGCGCCCTCGATGTTCTCCAGTCCGCCGACGTTGTCGACGACTTGCTGGGACACTGCCTTGTAGTCCATGTTCCTCTCCATTCCTTTTCTAAATCATAAAACGGTTCGTTGCCGCTACAGAGACGCGATCATTGCGTTTGCGCACTTGAGCGCACCGTCGGTGACGGTAAGCGCCACACCCTGGCCCTGCTTGTTGCAGAAGCGAGCGTTGAGCGCAACGTCATCGACAAAGATGGTCGCGATGTCGTCGTCGACGACCAGACGCACATGGTGAGTGCCCTCGCCCTTAAAGAACAACGGACGCTCGAGGCCCATGTTGTTGACCTGGAACCACGGGTACTGGGGAGCCGGCGTGAACTCGAGCTTGCCCTCGCGCAGGTTGGCGCGGAACTCATAGGCAAGACCGGTCTCGGCGTCCTCGGCGAACTTGACCGAGAAGCCGGCAGCGTTACCGCCGAGCTCAATGTCGGCATCGAGCAAGTAGGTGGAGCCGGCATCTGCGGCGAGCACCTGCTCGACCTTGCCCGACTCGCAGGAAAGCTCAAAGGTCTCGACTGCCTTAGCCTCGCCAAAGGCGCCAAGCATGCTGTCGGGGAGCTTGGTGCCGAGCGTTCCGTCGGCACGCTGAACGATCTCGAGAGGCATAAAGGTGCCACCCCACAGGTAAGAGCTGGGATCGCCACCCTCGTCACGCGTAGGAACCCAACCAAAGAGAACGCGGCGCTCGCCATCAAATGCGGTACGCGCGGCATAGTACGCGCGGCCATCGAATGAATCGTCAGCAGGAGTGATCCAAGGACCGTTGATGGAGCGAGACATGCGGTAACGGGTCTTGTTGCCATCACTGTACTCGGAGAACACCAGATACCACCAGTCGCCCATCTTAAAGAGATCAGGCATCTCGAACATGGTGTAAAGGCCCGGATTCCACCAGTCGCCCTGGAACTCCCAGGTATCCAGGTCCTTGGAGGTGAACTTGACCAGACGCCCGGTCATCAGACGCTTGTCCTCGCCCACGCGCGTGCCGAGGATGAGCATGTACTCTTCGTTCTCCTCATCCCAAAGCACAAAGGGATCGCGCCAGTTGCGGTCATCGTAACCTTCCTGGGGCGGAAGCAGCGTCTCGGCGATGTTCTTCTCCCACTTGACGGCGTCGTCACTCGTTGCGTGAAGAAGAACCTGCTTCATCAAGCGTGCGCGGACCTTATCGCGATTGCAACCAGTGTAGAGCGCATGGTACTTGTCGCCCACCTTAAACACCGTGCCGGCATAAACATACTGGTCGACTTCCTCGTCGCCGCCACGCTCAAGGCTCTCGCCAAAGTCCTTGTAGTTGACGAAATCCTTGGTCGTCGCGAGTGCCCAACCAAACGGCTCTCCGAAAGGACCGGGGTTTCGCGTGTCACGCTGGTGATAGAGATAGAACGTGCCGTCCTCGCCGTACGGCATGATGTCGCCTACCCAAATTCCCTCAGGCTGGTAATACACCTTGTGCATCCGAGACTTCCTTTCCCACAAGATACTAACTCGGTACAACTGCAAGATATGTCAATCGTTTTCATATGTCAAACGTTTTCACACTAATACGTCTTTTCGCAGTTCCAGTCGTCGGCAAACGGTTGACATATGGCGGCGAACGGTCATCAGAGGCGTTTGAGGAATTCTTTTGGCACGGGATGAACTACGCGGTTTTGCCCTCAATGAGTTCAACGGGGAGCTTGGTATTCGATTCGGGCTTTTCACCGTTAACAAGAGCGATGATGGATTGCGCCGCGAGCTCTCCGATGCGATCGATATCTTGACGAACGGTTGTTAAGTCAGGCATAAACGTCATAGTGCGGCGGGCGCCATCCGCGCCCACGACCTTAATATCGTCCGGAGCGCTCAAGCCGCGCCGCTTCATCACGTTGAGGCAGATGGCCGCCATCGTGTCGTCTCCCGCAAAGATGCCGTCAATATCGGGGTTCTCATCGAGGATCTTCGCAACGACCGCACTCTTTTCGTCGTCGGACTTAACGAACTCGACCTCACGGACAAGCGCGGGCAAACCGGCCTGCTCCACAACATCGTGGTAGGCATCGGTACGCTTATTGGCAGGCATACGCATGCGGCTATTGTTGCGCAGGCACAAGATGCGCGAACACCCGTCATCGATCAGGCGACGCGTGGCAAGTTCGCCGATGCCATAGCTGTCGCTCGCAATCTGAACAGAGGTCTCGCCAAGGTCGCAGTCGATACCAACCAGACTCAAGCCCATCTCGGCATACGCCTCGGCACCGATATTAAGCGAGTTGACGATGACGCCATCAACCATATTGCGCCGAAGCATATCGATATAAGAACGCTCAAGATCAGGTCGATTGGCGCTATTGCACAGCAACATCTTAAAACCGTTTTCGGCCAGGGTACGCTCAACGGCTTGGACCGCTTGGGCATGAAACGGGCTGCTGACATAGGGGACTATCATACCTATTAGATTCAGGCGACCGTTGAGCATGGCACGGGCGATATCGTTGGGCGTATAGTTGATGCGCTTCATCGCGGCATGGACCTTATCGCGGGTCTCTTGGCTAATATAGCCGCGATTATTAAGCACGCGAGATACCGTAGTAGGCGAAACCCCCGCCACCGCTGCAACTTCCTTGATGCCATGCTTAGCCGAATCCTTAGAACGAGCGCCCTCGCGAGCCATAGCACCCTCCCCCATCAACATGTCATACGTTTACATACGAACAAAGCATACCCCAACAAGAGCGGGAAGACGGTAACAGTACAAGTAAGTAAACGACTCATCCAAATAATTAGGAGAGTTCCGCCTAAAGGGTGACTACACAGGACCCAGCCGGGGCTGTTTGGGCTACCTCCCAAAACATTCCGTAGGACGCAAAGAGGCTCGCCGCACGAAGTGCGCAGCGAGCCTCTTTGCATGTCCGAGGACGTTTTGGGAGGTAGCCCAAACAGCCCCGGCGATCCTGCGGGAGTTAAATCCCTTTAGAACTTGTCGTGGAAGGTACGCGAAATGACCTCGTCCTGCTGCTCCTTGGTGAGCGTGTGGAAGTTCACGGCGTAGCCGGAAACGCGGATGGTCAGCTGCGGATACTTCTCGGGGTGAGCCTGAGCGTCGAGCAGCGTCTCACGGTTGAAGACGTTGATGTTCAGGTGGTGGCCACCCTTCTCGGCGTAAGCGTCGAGCATGTGGACCAGGTTATCGGCCTGGGTCTCGGAAACTTCAGAAACCTTCATAATGTGTCTCCTTCGATTAATAGGCGCCGGCCGAAACCGGCGCACTAATCAGTAATCGTTATTGTTAGTATAGCACTAACAATAGTTACTCGCCCAGCTGATCAAGGTCGATATCGCCAAAGAACACCTGATCTTCCTTGCCGAGCGCACTCGGGATGATGGAGAAGGTGTTGGAGATGCCGTCCTGAGCATCGCGGAACGGGAGCTTGGAAACCGAAGACAGCGAAGCGATGGCGCCGTGGCTATCGCGCTTGTGCATGGGGTTAGCACCCGGGGCGAACGGCTGGCCAGCCTTGCGGCCATCGGGCGTGGAGCCGGTCTTCTTACCGTACACGACGTTGGAGGTGATGGTCAGAACCGAGGTCGTGGGCACGGAGTTGCGGTAGGTGTCGTTCATGCGGATGTACTCCATGAACTGATGCACAACGTCGTGAGCGATCTGGTCGACGCGGTCGTCGTCGTTACCGTACTTGGGGAACTCGCCCTCGGTCTCGAAGTCGACGATGATGCCGTTCTCATCACGGACGGGGTGGACCTTGGCGTACTTGATGGCGGACAGGGAGTCGGCCACGACGGAAAGGCCAGCGATGCCCGTAGCGAACCAGCGGTGCACGTGCTTGTCGTGCAGAGCCATCTGGATGCGCTCGTAGCAGTACTTGTCGTGCATGTAGTGAATGATGTTCAGCGAGTTGACGTACACGCCAGCGAGCCACTTCATCATGTCGTTGTACTTGGCCACAACGTCGTCGTAATCGAGCGTATCGCCCTCGACGGCTCGATACTTGGGGCCGACCTGCTTCTTGGAGACCTCGTCAACACCGCCGTTGAGTGCGTACAGCAGGCACTTGGCCAGGTTGGCGCGGGCGCCGAAGAACTGCATCTCCTTGCCGATGCGCATGGAGGACACGCAGCAGGCAATGCCGTAGTCGTCGCCATGATAGACGCGCATGAGGTCGTCGTTCTCGTACTGGATCGAGGAGCTGGCGACAGAAGTCTTGGCGCAGAACTTCTTGAAGTTCTCGGGCAGACGGGTCGACCACAGAACGGTCATGTTGGGCTCGGGGCTGGTGCCCATGTTCTCGAGCGTGTGCAGGTAGCGGTAGCTCATCTTGGTAACGAGCGTACGGCCGTCAACACCCATGCCGCCGATGGACTCGGTGACCCACTGCGGGTCGCCGGTGAACAGGGCCTGGTACTCGGGGGTACGGGCAAACTTGACCATGCGGAGCTTCATGATGAAGTGATCCACGAACTCCTGGATCTGCTCCTCGGTGAAGGTACCGTTGGCAAGGTCGCGCTCAGCGTAGATGTCGATGAACGTGGAGGTACGGCCGATGGACATAGCGGCGCCGTTCTGCTCCTTGACGGCAGCAAGGTAGGCGAAGTACATCCACTGGATGGCCTCCTGCGTGTTGGTAGCAGGGTTGGAAATATCGAAACCATAGGTCTCGGCCATCATCTTGAGCTCGCCGAGGGCGCGGATCTGCTCCTGCAGCTCCTCACGGTCGCGGATGTTGTCGGCGGTCATGACCGTCGGAGTGGAAGCCTTCTGGGCCTCCTTGTCCTTGATCAGGTAGTCGACGCCGTACAGGGCAACACGACGGTAGTCGCCGATGATGCGGCCGCGGCCATAGCCATCGGGCAGACCGGTGATGATGTGAGCCGAGCGGCAAGCACGCATCTCGGGGGTGTAGACATCGAAGACGCCAGCGTTGTGGGTCTTGCGCTCGAAGGTGTAGCGCTCGACAACGTTCTCGTCGACCTTGTAGCCGTGCTGGCTGGCAGCCTGGCAAGCGATGCGGATACCACCGTTGACGTGCAGCGCGCGCTTGAGCGGCTTGTCGGTCTGGAGGCCAACAATGGTCTCCTTGTCGCGATGGGCATTATCGATGTAGCCAGCGGGGTGGCTCACGATACCCGTGACGGTCTTGGTGTCCATATCGAGGACACCACCCTGCTCGCGCTCCTTAAGCAGCAGGTCGAGAACCTCGCCCCACAGCTCCTTGGTACGCTCGGTCGGACCTACGAGGAACGACTCATCGCCCTCGTAGGGGGTGTAGTTCTTCTGGATGAAGTCTCGGACGTCAACCTCTCCCGTCCAGATACCTTCCTTGAAGCCTTCCCATGCCTCCTGCATTGTGTAACCACGCTCCTAGTTACGTGTAATGCGGCGCTCTCTCACACCGCTACTTATTGAATTCTTGAATTATCGGCTTGCACTACCGGCTTCTTCCGTTCTTCACCACACGTTGGTACAGGGAAAAACGTTTGTCCACCTTGGAACTGCAACCCAAAACCCAAGATTTCACCCGTCTGAGAAGGATAACATAGCCACCCCCTTCATCAGGGCTGTTATATGTTTCTTTTTTTATACCATTAGGGCATTTTTAACAAATCCGCAGGAAATGCGAGCGTGAACAACTACCGTTCACCGATTTGTTTGGTTTTTTCCTTGCCTTTGTACGACGTTCACTCTAGCTGTTATGCCAGCTTTATCAGGGTAAAGTGTCCCAAAGACCCTACAGAAACTGCAGGGCGGCCACGGGATCCCCCGTGGCCGCCCTGTGGCGTAGCTAGTTTTTAGCTTTGATTACCGTTTGGCATTAGGCGGCTGCGGAGGCCTTGTCGGTCGTTGCCTTGCCGTTGCTCTGCTGGCCCTCAAAATGCTTGTAGCACCAGCTGGTGACCAGCGGGGTCAAAATAGCCGTAACGATTGCGCAGGCAGCAACCTGTGCCGTGGCCGTCGCGAGCACCGCGCCGCCGTACATGGCCTCGTTGACGCTTGCCATGGCAGCAGGCGTGGCCACATTGGCTCCGGCGCAGCTCGAAATGGCCGCACCTGCGACACCCGTACCGCCCGTGAGCTTATCGACCGCGATAACGGGAATTGCAAAGACCACCGAGCAGATCACGCCGAGCAGAATACCGGGGAGACCGCCATTAATGAGCTGGCCAAAGGTCATGGTCGAGCCCATGGCAAAGAAGACGAGCACGATGATGGCGGAAAGTGCCGGTGCCATCATCTTCTTAAAGCTGGGGAACAGGTTACCCAGAATAATGCCGACGACGATCGGCAGAATGGCACCCACGAGCGACCAGCCGATCGGAGCCTGGCCGGCAGCGCCGAGCACGATCATCGTGACCGGAGGGCCGACAACCAGCGTGGTGATGGCGACAGCGCCACGCTCAGCCTCGTTGCCCATGGTACCCATCAGTCCAGCGTACATAGCGTTGTTGGCGCCGGTGCAAGCCGCCAGCATCACCATGGCAGAGATGCCAAACAAGTTGTCGTTGAACACATAAAGGATGAGCAGCGACACGGCAACGACCACGATCTGCTTGACGGCGATGATAATGGCACCGCGGGCAGCGGCGGCAGGAGCGCTCTTAAACGAAATCGTCGTACCGACGATGAGCAAAAAAGCGCCCACGAGCGGGCCAGCGCCCTGCTGGGTCATGCCAAGCGTAAAGCTGCCGAGCGTTTTGAACAGGTCGGGGAATAGCGTGTTGAGCAGACAGCCCAACAGAAGCGGCACCAAGATATTGGCGCCCGGGATGGAGGACATCTTAAAGAACGGCTCCTTTGCCGCCGGCGCCTCCACCGCAGTCGATTCACTCATATATATCTCCTTTGGATGCATGCGATTCGTAGCCGCATGCGCCTATGTCAGAAAGAAGGCGACAACCCCGAGTCGCCAGGGTCGCCGCCAAACGATCACCGCGGGGTATTACCCGTCCAGAACGATGCCACCGTCGCAGTCACCGATCTCGCCGTTCACGAAGCTGGCGAGGTCGGAGGCAAAGAAGAGCACCATCTGCGCAGGCTCGCTGGCCTGGGCGGCACGGCCCAGAGGAATACCGTTGATGATGCGCTGAGAGTTCTCGTCAGAGAGAATCGAGGTCATATCGGTAAGCGTGAGCGACGGGCACACGGCGTTGCAGCGAACGCCAAACTTGCCGCCTTCCTTGGCGACTGCCTTGGTTAGACCGTTAACACCGGCCTTGGAGCTCGCGTAGGCAGCGGTGCCGAGCAGGCCGCCGCCGATCTTGCCAGCAACAGAGCTCACGTTGACGATAGTGCCGGCATGGGCCGCCTTAAAGTGCGGGTACACGGCATTCATCATGGTAAACGTACCATTGAGGTTGATGTCAATGGTGCGACGCCACTCGGTGTCATCGATCTCGTCGAACTTCTTGGTGCTGATGACGCCAGCACAGTTAATCAGGATATTGGTTTGAGGCAGGTCCGTAAAAATCTGCTCGACAGTCTCGCGCGCCTTGGGTGCATCAGCGACATCGAGCTGATAGAACTTGTTGCCCTCGCCAAGCTCGGCCACCGCGGCCTCGCCCTTAGCAGCGTTCCTTGCGATGAGCGCGACATGTCCGCCGCCCGCGACGATGCCCTTGGCGATCTCGAGGCCAATGCCCTGAGTGCCGCCCGTGACAATCGCGGTCTTGCCCGTGAAGTCAAATGCCATGACTCCATCCCCCTTTATATAAGGTGTCTCCTCGCGGGAAGTTGGAGCATCGCACGTGGCGATTATATGAGTCCCAGTCGTCATGGTGGTGACAACCCCTCGCCTAACCGCGTGCATGATAGTTCTTTAAAACGCTTCAGCAATTGAATGATTTTAAGTCTTTATGCGCTCTTTATATTGCCACTGTATGAGGCCCACGTATGAGGGTATCATCTTCCACCGAAAATAGTTTCTAGTGTTAGGGGTTTTCGGTGGAAGATACCGATTTCCATGAGCTTGGGCGTCAGCTCTTTACCGAGTTTGGCAGCATGCACCAGCGCGTTTCGCGCTTTGCCGACCAGGCTCTGGGTGGCGAGATGGCCGTCATGCGCGCCCTCATGCGCGCCGGCGGCTCGCTCACGCCGAGCGAACTCGCCGATCGTGCCTGGGTCTCGAGCGCCCGTATCGCCAATATCCTGCGCGCCCTCGAGGCCAAGGGTTGGGTCGAGCGCGAGCACTCAAAGACCGACCGTCGTCGCGTACACGTCACGGTGACCGACAAGGGATTCCAGGTCATCGAAATCAAACGCCGGGAATTCGAGGACCGCACCGCGGCCTTCCTCGAGCAGCTCGGCGAAACAGATACCCAGGAGATGGTGCGCCTTCTAAGACGTGCCAACGAAATTATCGACCGCAATCAAGAAAGGAGAGATGCCAAGTGAGGATTCTCAAGCTCTTTAAAAAACATATCCTGGCACTGTTCGCAGCTATCGTACTTATCGTAATCAGCTGCAACGCCGATCTGGCGCTGCCTACCTATATGAGCGACATCGTCGACGTGGGTGTACAGCAAGGCGGCATCGCGTCGCCCGTGCCCGACACCATCCGCGCCGAATCGCTCGACGACCTCGAACTCTTCATGAGCTCCAAGGACGCCAAAGCTGTGGAGGCTGTGTTTGGCAAGGCGGACAATAACGGCATTCGAACGTACAAGGGCACCGAGGAGGAGCGCGCCGACGGCGGCAAGATTGCCGACATCATGAGCCTCCCCGAGACTGTCGTCCTTTCGTTCAACCAGGGCATCGATGCCAACTCCATGGGCGACATGACCGGCGCATCTACCGAGGCAAGCGATGGCGGCGCCGCTCAGGCCATGCCCACGCCCGAGCAGATGGCGGCGATGACGCCCGAGCAACTCGCCGAGATGCAGCAGAAGGCCGCAGCGGCGCAGAGCATGCAAAAGCAGATTGATGCCGACGGTGGCAAGATCACCATGAAGAGCCTGCGTCTAGGCGTTGAAGGCGGCCTCATCGACCAGGGCAAGCTCGTCGAGGGCGCCAACGATATGGCAGACAAAATGGGCTCCATGTCGGGCTCCATCGTGACCCAACGCGCCGTGAGCTATGTGCAAGACGAGTACAAGGCGCAGGGCATCGACCCCGCCGACGTGCAGAACGCCTACCTGGGCCGCATGGCGACCACGATGTTTGGTCTGTGCCTGATCTCGCTCGTCGCCACCATCCTGACCGGTGCCGTGGCCTCGCGCACCGCCTGCTCCATCGCCCGCGACCTGCGCCGCGAGACCTTCAACAAGGTTATGCACTTCTCGCCGGCCGAGGTGGGCAAGTTTAGCCAGGCCTCGCTCATCACCCGCTGCACCAACGACATTCAGCAGATCCAGATGGCCGCAACCCTGTTTATCCGCATGTGTCTGATGGCCCCCGTCATGGGCATCGTCGCCGTCATGCGCGTCCTGGCCAACCATACCGGCCTAGAGTGGACCATCGCCGTGGCCATCATCGCGGTCTCGGCCGTCGTCGGCGTGCTTATGGGCCTCACCATGCCCAAGTTCAAAAAGATGCAGAGCTTTGTGGACCGTGTGAACCTTACCGCCCGCGAGCTGCTCGACGGCCTTATGCCTATCCGTTCGTTCAACCGCGAAGAGCATGAGCTCGAGCGTTTTGACAAGGCTTCGCTCGACCTGATGACCACACAGCTCTACACCAACCGCGCCATGAGCTTTATGATGCCGCTCATGATGCTCGTCATGAACTGCATCACCGTGCTTATCGTCTGGTTTGGCGCGCAGGGCGTGTCCGACGGCGTGATGCAGGTCGGCAACATGATGGCGTTTATCTCCTACACCATGCAGATCGTCATGGCGTTTATGATCCTCACCATGGTTTCGGTCATCCTGCCCCGTGCCGAGGTCGCAGCCGAGCGCGTGGAAGAGGTCATCACCTGCCCCACGAGCATCAACGACCCTGTCTCACCCAAATTGCCTGCTGCCAGCGCGCCGCGCGGTGAGCTCACCTTCCGTGACGTGAGCTTCCAGTATCCCGATGCCCGCGCCGACGTCATTAGCGGCGTAAACTTCACCACGCACGCCGGCCAGATGCTCGGCATTATTGGCTCAACGGGTTCGGGCAAGTCCACGCTTGTACAGTTGATTCCGCGCCTGTACGACGTCACGGGCGGCAGCATTTCGCTCGACGGCATCGACGTGCGCGACATGACCCTCTCTGAGCTGCGCCGCCGCATCGGTTATATTCCGCAGCAGGGTCGTCTGTTCTCGGGTACCGTCGAGAGCAACCTCAAGTTTGCCGGCGACATGGTGAGTGACGAGGATATGCGCCAGGCAGCACGCGTCGCCCAGGCGGAGGACTTTATCGCCGAGCGCGAGGGCGGCTACGACTCCCCCATCAGCCAGGGCGGCTCCAATGTTTCGGGTGGTCAGCGCCAGCGTCTGGCCATCGCCCGCGCGTTGGCCAAAAAGCCCGAGGTCGTGGTGTTCGATGACTCGTTTAGTGCCCTCGACTACAAGACCGACGCGCGCCTACGCGAGGAGCTGGCCAAAAACGTTACCGACGCCGCGCTCGTGGTCGTGGCCCAGCGCATCGCGACCATCATGCACGCCGACCAGATCATCGTGCTCGACGACGGCCACGTAGTGGGCACCGGCACGCACGAGGAGCTGCTGCGCAGCTGCCCGGCGTACCTGGAGATCGCACAGTCGCAGCTTTCCGCCGAGGAGCTGGGGCTTACCCAAGAAGAAATTGCAGCCGTCATGGAAGGAGGCGAGCGCTAATGGCAGACGAGACCAAGACTCAGATTCCCAAGCCCACCCGCCAGCGTGGTCCCATGGGCCGCATGGGCGGCATGCGTCGCGGCGAAAAGGCCAAGGACTTTAAGGGCACCATGAGGCAGCTGCTCGGCTATATCGGCCAGCACAAGATTGCCGTGTTTGCCGCCGTCGCCTTTGCCGTGTGCTCGGTCATCTTTAACATTGTGGGACCCAAGGTGCTCGGCCAGGTTACGACCAAGCTGTTCGAAGGCCTGGTCGCCAAGGTCAACGGCACCGGCGACGTTGACTTTGACTGGATCGCCAAGACGCTCGGCTTTTTGCTCTGCCTGTATCTGGCGAGCTCTGTCTGCAGCCTGGTCCAGGGCTGGCTCATGACCGGCGTCACGCAAAAGATCTGCTACCGCATGCGCAAGGAAATCGCCGCCAAGATTGCCGTCGTGCCGATGAGTTACTTCAACGGCCACAGCAAGGGAGACGTGCTCAGCCGCATCACCAACGACGTCGATACGCTGGGTCAGTCGCTCAACCAGAGCGTGACACAGCTCATCACGTCGGTGACGCAGATTATCGGCGTGCTCGTCATGATGCTTTCGATCAGCCTGCCGCTTACCGGCGTCACCGTGCTCACGCTGCCGGCCGCCGCGATTATCCTGACCGTGATGATTCACTTCTCGCAGCCGTACTTCCGCGAGCAACAGCAGGTTCTGGGCGCCGTCAACGGCATTATCGAGGAGGACTTTGCCGGCCAGAACGTCATTCAGGTGTTCGACCGCGCCGAGGCCTCGATTGAAGAGTTCGACCGTCAAAACGACCGTCTCTTTATTAGTGGCTGGCGCTCGCAGTTCCTGTCGGGCCTGATGATGCCGCTTATGAGCTTGGTGGGCAACATGGGCTACGTGGGCGTCGTCGTGGTGGGCGCGCAGCTCGCGCTGACCGGCAATGCCACGCCCGGCGACATCCAGAGCTTTATCCAGTACGTTCGAAACTTTACGCAACCCGTGCAGCAGCTGGGCAACGTGAGCAACACGATGCAGTCGATGGCCGCCGCCACCGAGCGCGTGTTTGAGTTCCTGGCCGCGCCCGAGGAGGAGCAGAAGGCCGACGCGCAGATTCCCGAGAAGCGCCCCGGCCACGTGGTGTTTGACCATGTCAAGTTTGGCTACACGCCCGACAAGATCATCATCCACGACTTTAGCTGCGAGGCGCAGCCCGGCCAGACCATCGCCATCGTCGGCCCCACCGGCGCCGGCAAGACCACGCTCATTAAGCTGCTGCAGCGCTTCTACGACGTGGACGGCGGCTCGCTGCGTGTCGAGGGCGTCGATGTGCGCGACTGGGACCGCGCGGCACTGCGCGGCGAGTTTGCCATGGTGCTGCAGGACACCTGGCTGTTTAACGGCACCATCCGCGAGAACATCCGCTACGGACGCCCCGACGCGAGCGATGCCGAGGTCGAGGCCGCTGCGCGCGCCGCACGCTGCGACCACTTTATTCATACGCTCGCCGGTGGCTACGACTTTATGATCAACGAGGAGGGCACCAACCTGTCGCAGGGTCAGCGCCAGCTCGTGACCATCGCCCGTGCCATTTTGGCCGACCGCCCGGCACTGATTCTGGACGAGGCGACTTCCAACGTCGATACCCGTACCGAGGAGCTCATTCAGCGCGCCATGGATGCGCTGATGCAGGGCCGCACCAGCTTTGTCATCGCGCACCGCCTGTCCACGATCCGCAACGCCGACGTGATCTTGGTGATCCGCGACGGCGACATCGTCGAGAAGGGCACACACGACGAACTGCTCGCCCAGGGCGGCTTCTACGCCGACCTGTACAACTCGCAGTTCGACGAGGCGGCGTAAAACCGGCGGCAAACAACCGCAATACCCAAAAACGGGGGCGCAGAATGAACTGTGCCCCCGTTTTTTGTTCTGCGGCCCTCGAACCGCCTCCCCCGGGACCTGATTAACGGCCTCCCTCAAGGCCCCGTGGACAAAAAATGGCAAATATGAGTACTGTCACCTTTTTAGTAACAGCCAAAACTGCCCCAAACGACCTCTTTGCGGCCTAGATATGCCTTCAAATTGATCAAAATGCCCGGTAGCATGCTTCTGTGTGCCAACGTTAATGAACATATTTACTGTTGTGTCTATTATCTTGTAAGATCGATATGATACTACGCTAGCAACAGTACTCATATTTGCCATTTTTTGCCCACAGGGTATTTCCTAGGGAACCGACAACAGCCTTAGGGTCCCGCGCGGCGCCGCTCCCTCCCGGCATCCGCCGACGTTTACCCAGATAAAACCTGCCAAAATAAACCTGTCCCTTTTTGGTAGGTTTCGGGGTGACAAGGGCTTGCACTTTAGCGTGCGACAGCGGATAATGCCGAGCATTCGACAATACGCTTATTGCTCTTTCTATAGATTGAGGAGACCCCTATGGCCATGGAATTCAAACGCAGGCTGCCGATCCCCATGGAGATCCGCGAGGAAATGCCACTTTCTGCCGAGCTTACCGCCAAAAAGCAGGCATTTGACGCCGAGGTCGCCAAAGTCTTTACCGGCGAGGACGCACGTAAGGTGCTCATCATCGGCCCGTGCTCTGCCGACCGCGAGGATTCAGTGCTTGAGTACATGAACCGACTAGCCAAGGTCGCCGAAGAGGTCAAGGACAAGCTCATCATCATTCCGCGTGTCTACACCAACAAGCCGCGCACCAAGGGCACCGGCTACAAGGGTCTGCTGCACAACCCCGACCCCGAGGCGCCCGATGACCTGCTCGAAGGCGTCAAGGCCATCCGCCACATGCACCTGCGCGTCATCGAGGAGACTGGCTTCTTTACCGCCGACGAGATGCTCTACCCGTCCAACTACCAGTACCTCGTCGACCTGCTGAGCTACGTCGCCGTGGGCGCGCGCTCGGTCGAGAACCAGGAGCATCGTCTGGTGTCGAGCGGCATTTCGGTGCCTGTGGGCATGAAAAACCCCACCGCCGGTTCCACCACCGTCATGCTTAACTCCATCTACGCCGCCCAGGCACATCAAAGCTTCATCTTCCGCAACTGGGAGGTTGAGTGCGACGGCAACCCGCTCGCACACGCCGTCATGCGTGGCTACATCGGTCTCGACGGTCGCACCTACCCCAACTACCACTACGAGCACCTGGAGCGCCTGGCCGAGCGCTATACCGAGCATGCCGGCTACGCCAACCCGGCGGCGGTCATCGACTGCAACCACGACAACTCGGGTAAGCGCCCGCTGGAGCAGTACCGCATTTGCAAGGAGGTGCTCGACAGCTGCCGCCGCAACGAGTCTATCTCCAAGCTGGTCAAGGGCTTTATGATCGAGTCCTACCTGGAGGATGGCAATCAGCCAGTCGATGGCGGCGTCTTTGGCAAGTCGATCACCGACCCGTGCCTGGGCTGGGAAAAGACCGACTACCTCATCCACGAGATCGCAGAGCGGGTTTAGAGTTACGGCGTTTTACCAAACGCCGTAACCGGTCGACGCTGCAAGCCCGCCAGGGCGGCAATCTGCCTTTCAACTTCGGCGGCATGACCAGAAGGTCAATGCCGCCTCGCTTCAAGGCACCTTGCTCGCTCTGGCGGGCTTTCGCTCATATGACCCAATCCGCTGTCAAGAGCCACAATGGCCCCGCCGACCGCTTGCAATCGGTCGGCGGGGCCTGCCGTTGAACCCGTCCCGGTCCGCCCCCGGCATGTCGTCGACGCCTTCGGCTCAGTCTCATATCCGCGGATACCGTTCTGTCGGCCCGCACTCCATTCCTTCGGCGGGGTTCCCCAAGTCTGTCGAGGCGCATGCGGAGGGCTCCGCGCGCACAGCGAAATAGGGGGTGTCCCCGAAGGCCGCCCGGCTCGCCGGGACGGGGGCTATGTCTATTCCGCGCCCTCCCGGCACATCATGCCGAGGGCCCAGAGCCACCTCACGAGCTCTGCCGCGGTGGCCGCGTTGGCCTTCGCCGCGGGCATGCCGCGGGCGAGCATCTCCTCGCGCCGCCGCAGGAGCCGCTCGGACCCCTTCCTCCCGTGCATCCTTATCTCGAGGGGCACGCCCGTGTCCCTCGGCATGAGCTTCGGCTGGTGCCGTGCCGCGGCGTAGCACCATGAGCCCTCAACGGCCAGCTTCCTCACGAGCGCGTTGCCCGCGCCGCTGATGCCTCCGAGCCGCACGGAGCCGCCGCTCGACCTCTGGCTCGGCGCGAGGCCGAAATAGGCCGTGACCTGCCTTCCGGAACGGAACCTCGTGAAGTCGCCGACCTCGGCCGAGAAGGCTGCGGCCAGCGCGAAGGCGCAGCCCTTGATCGACTGGAGGGCGGCCACCTCCGCGGCGATCGGGCTGGCATCCACGGCGGCCCTGTACTCGGAGAGCAGGTCCGCCCGGGCCTCCGCCGCGGCCTCGACCTCGTTCCTCAGGGCGGCGAGCGTCCGAACCCCGCCATCGTCCTCCGGCCTGACCTTGTCGAGCCACCTCAGGAAGTCGTAGGTCCAGTACTTCCTCGGGTTGCCGGCGGGCGTGGTGCCGCCGTAGACGAACCCCCGCCTTGCGAGGAAGGCGAGCAGCCGCTGCTTGGCGGTCGCCAGGCGCGCGGTCGCCCCGTCGTAGGCGCCGGCGAGGTCCCTGATGCCCTCGACCTCGGGGGAGGGGATCCATACGGGGGAGATGTCGTGGGCGAGTATCGCCTTGGCCATCCTGGCGGCGTCGTTCCTGTCGTTCTTGGAGGCCGAGTCGGCGGCCGACCTGGGGATCTTCGAGACCGCGGCGACGACGCACTCGACGCCGAGCCCGGCGAGCTCCCTTTGCGGGGCGAAGCCGAGGTAGCCGCTCTCGTAGGCCGCGAGCGAAGGTCCCGGGAACCCATCCATCCACCCGGCGATCTCGCCCCAGGGGTTGCCGGGGAACCTCCTCGTCACGGCCTCGCCGGTGTCCGCGTCGAGGGCGCAGACGGTGGTCGACCTCAGGTGGACGTCCATCCCGAACGCGGTAGAATACTTTGGCATGGGAGCCTCCCAAACTCGTTGCGGCGCGGCTGCGCCTATGGCACTTCGACATCATTGTCGCAGCCCCGACCCGCGGTCACGAGCGGGGGCTCCTGCCTTTTCAGTGCCCTCGGATTGGGTCATAGTGTCTGTCGTTGCCAAGACATCGGCGTTGCCAAAGCCGGCACTTGGGGACGCTCCTTTTGAGGTAGTCGTGACAGTTAGGGATGCGGCAGTTAGCGACGTTCCTTTTAATATGAGCAGGACATTGTCAAGAGGCAAAATCGGGCCTGGCCCCAAC
>UQHR01000008.1 GCA_900540905.1 uncultured Collinsella sp.
ATATCGGCGGTGCTGTTTCGCGATATTCAACAGTGCTCAAGCGAGCAAATACTCACCATCAACAAGATGCGCGGGCTGCTGCGGATTCATCGTCGTCTGCCGCTGCTCATCGCCGTTCCCACCACGGCGGGCACGGGAAGCGAGGTCACGCTTGCGGCGGTAATTACCGATGACGAGACGCACTACAAGTATCCCATTAACGACTTTGTGCTTATCCCGCGCTTTGCGGCGCACGACCCCGAGTTTACGCGCGGTCTGCCCGCCTCCATTACGGGGCAGACGGGCATGGACGCCCTGACGCATGCCGTCGAGGCGTTTATCGGGCGAAGCACCACGCCCTATACGCGCAAGATGGCGCGACAGGCGGTGCAGCTCATCCACGACAATTTGCTCGAGGCCTATGAGCATGGCGACGACATGCGTGCGCGTCGCAATATGCTTTCGGCGGCGTATAAGGCGGGAGTTGCCTTTACGCGCTCCTATGTTGGATACGTTCATGCCATCGCGCACAGTCTAGGCGGCCGATACGGAATTCCGCACGGTTTGGCCAACGCGATCATCCTGCCGCACATGCTTCGCGCTTATGGTGACGCCGCCGCCCCCAAGCTTGCCGATCTTGCTCGCATGGCGGGCATTGCGCCGGCTACCGCGCAGGACAGTCTTGCGGCCGAGGCCTTTATCGATTGGGTCGACCGCATGAACGAGGCCCTGGGAATCCCCAAATATGTCTCGGGTATTCGCCGCTCCGATATTCCGCAAATGGCGGCCCATGCCGATGCCGAGGCCAATCCCCTGTACCCCGTTCCACTTTTGATGGACCGCTCGGAGCTCGAGCATATGTACGAGGTCGTCGCGGGTGGTATGTTTGAGGACGAGAACTAGGAGGGTGCCATGAACACCGAGGAAATTGCGCGCATCGTCGGCGATCAGCGCGCCTACTTTAAGACGCACGCCACGTTTGATGTCGATGCTCGACGTCGCGCGCTCGTGAGTTTACGCGATGCGGTGCGGGCCCACGAGGCCGATATCGCTCATGCGCTCAAGACCGATTTGGGAAAGTCGCATGACGAGGCCTATATGTGCGAGATTGGCACATCGCTTTCCGAGATTCGACATCAGATCGCTCACGTGGTTCGATGGAGTCGTCCGCGCCTGCGTCCGTGCGACCTCGCTAACGCCGTGAGCGTGTGCAAAACGCAAACCGTGCCCTATGGCGTCACGCTCATCATGGCGCCCTGGAACTATCCGTTTTTGCTGACGCTCGAGCCGCTCGCTGGCGCCCTTGCCGCGGGCAATACCGTGGTCATCAAGCCGAGCGCCTATGCTCCGGCATCGAGCGCGGTGCTCAGGCAAATCTGTGAAGAGGCATTTGATCCGCGCCTGGTGACGGTTGTCGAGGGCGGGCGCGCCGAGAACGAAGCGCTGCTCGATGAGCACTGGGACAAGATCTTCTTTACCGGTAGCGTTCCGGTTGGCAAGCTCGTCATGGAGCGCGCAAGTAAAAACCTTACGCCCGTGACGCTTGAGCTGGGCGGAAAGAGTCCCTGCATCGTGGATGCGACGGCAAACTTGAAGGTCGCGGCACGGCGCATCGCCTTTGGTAAATGGCTCAACGTGGGGCAGACCTGCGTGGCGCCCGACTACCTGCTGGTCGATACGCGCGTGCACGACGAGCTGCTGGGCCTCATCAAGGAGGAGGTCCGTCGCATGTTTGGCGAACATCCACTCGACAATGAGGATTACGGACATATCGTCAACGCCAAGCATTTTGCGCGCGTGCGCGGGCTGATCGATCCCGATAAGGTCGTGCTTGGAGGTACCGCGCGCGAGGCCTCGCTCAAGATCGAGCCGACGATTTTGGACGGCGTGTCCCCCGATGACGCCGTGATGCAGGAGGAGATCTTCGGCCCCATTTTGCCAGTGCTGACGTTTGAGAGCCTTGACGAGGCCGAGACGTTTATTACGGATCGTCCGACGCCGCTGGCTCTGTATATCTTTAGCCAGGATCGCGCAGCTCAGCAGCGCTTTGTGCGTTACGTGCCCTTTGGCGGCGGCTGCGTCAACGACACGATTATGCACTTGGCTACGAGCCATATGGGCTTTGGTGGCATGGGTGCGAGCGGTATGGGGCAGTACCATGGACGCGAGAGCTTCGATACGTTTAGCCACAAGAAGAGCATCGTGAACAAGGCAACGTGGCTGGACGTGCCATTCCGCTATGCTCCTTACGCAAGCTGGAAGCACAAGTTCGTGCGCATGTTTGTGCATTAGAAAAGGGCGCAGGTAATACGAACAAGTGTTCCTATTACCTGCATTTTGCGTTAGACTACTGTTATGGAGCACGGATGGGCCAACTCCCTTTAGAAGGGATTTGGTATGAACGTAAGCGATGTTATTTCGTTATTGGCGTTGTTGATTGCGGCTATCGAACTCGGTCTGTTTATCGGCCGAATGAAATAGCCGCCCCCGCGTAAGCGAAGACGGCCACTTCTCACGATGAAAACGTGTATCGGAGTTGGCAAGACCCGCGGCAACGGGTGCCATCCGTGTTCCTATCTTATCTGCAAGCGTTCTGTCGCGCAAGCGTTGAGGCAAACGATTGAAGGACGCAGACAGGATGTATTTGTGTCCGCACGGGACCGTAGACTTCTCAATAAGGTTACACACCGGTTTATCCGGCCGTTAGAGGAGCTGCTATGTACGAGCCTTCGCGTGTTCTTCTGTCATTTCACATTGCAGGATTTCAGTATACCGATGGCGCCTTGGTCTTGGGCGATCTTAAAGCGGGCGATAAACTGACGCTGTGTGCCGAGCGCGATAATCCCCATGACCCCGAGGCAGTTGCGATCTACTATGGCAAGACCAAACTTGGCTACGTTCCGGGAAACGAGGTTGGCCCACTGTCCTTGATGATGTATTACGGCCACGAGGACGTATTTGAGGCCCGCGTGCAACAGGTTGCCCCCGAGCGCAGCCCGTGGCATCAGGTGCGCGTTGGGCTCTATGTGGTGGATGCTCGCTAATCGGTATGGGAGACTGCCATGTTTGATGACGATGACCTGTTCGATCTGACAGACGATCCGTTTGAGTGGGATACGCTACTCGATGACGATGAGTTGGAGCGGGATCGTAAGAAGCGGCAGGGCAAGAACGCCCAGGGTGACGCTTCGAAAAAGCAAGACAAGCGCCGCCGCGGACTGTTCGGCGGGCTCTTTGGCTAACCGCCGCATCGCTGTGTCTGTATACTTAGCACGAGTTGGATGCATTGCGAAATGAGGGCATAGACGATGATGTGGTTTACCGCCGACCTGCACCTGGGCGATACGAATATCTTGCACGACATGGATCGACCGTTTGATTCGGTCGAGGAGATGAACCGCAAGGTCATCGATGCCATCAATGAGTGCGTGGCTGCGGACGACCGCCTCTATATCCTGGGAGACTTTACGTATCGCTTGCCCATGGCGGAGGCGGTGCGCCTGCGCGAGCGTATCGAATGCAAGAATGCGACGCTCATCCGCGGTAACCATGACGGCGACTGGGAAGATTCCGACGCCCCGCAAATTTGGGAAGACGTGCGCGATTACCTGGAGATTGCTCCCGGCTATGCCAAGGGCCATCGTCTGGTTATGAGCCACTACCCCATGCTCAGCTGGAACGGCAAGGCACGTGGCGCCATTATGCTGCATGGGCATATCCACAGCAGGGGTGACCGCACCAACGCACGCAACCGCGATCGCGAGCGCCCGATCCTGCGCTATGACGTTGGCCTTGATGCCAACGACTACAGACCCGTAAGCCGCGATCAAATCCTGGGCTTCTTTGGACTGTAATTCTCGAACCACCACAAAGGGGACAGGCACCTTTGTGGTGGTTCTGGCGCCGTTGCCATTATGGCGGCGGCGCCTTTTTTGTCCGCGTGGCGCGGTAGAGTGTAGGCGGTTGAAATTTGCGTCCATCGAGGAGCTGCTATGAACGAGATCAAGTGCCCGCATTGCGGCGAAGTTTTTAAGGTCGATGCGTCCGGCTATGCGGATATCGTCAAGCAAGTGCGCGATGCCGAGTTCTCGCGCGATCTTGATGAGCGCGTAGCGGCGGCTCGACGCGAGGGCGAGCAGGCGCTGGAGCTTGAGCGTTCGCGTTCGGCGTCTGCCCTGCAGGAGGCGGAGTCTCAACGCGACGCTCAGCTTGTCGAGCAGAAGAACACTGCGGATCAGAAACTGGCGCAAGAGGTTGCCAAGCGCGATGCTGAGCTTGCCGAGCTGCGCGCTAAGCTCGAGGGCGCTGCCGCAGAGCGCGAGAGTGCAAGCCAGCGCGCGGCGGTTGAGGCACGAGCCAATGCTCAAAAAGAGAATGCCGAACTCCAGCGTGAGATTGATAGCCTGCGTGCGCAGCTTGGGCGCAAAGATGACGAAGCAAAGCTTGCCGAGTCGGCGGCGCGCAACGCTGCTCAAAACGATTTAGCTGCACGCGACGCTCAGATTGCCGAGCTGCAGGCCAGGCTTGCCGCGGCGGACAAGGCCCAGGAGATGGCGCTTGCCGCTGCCGCGGCAGAGTCGCAGCGTGAGCTCGATGCCGCTCGCAGCGAGGCCGAGCGCGCGTTTGCTGACTATCGCGCGAAGGTGCAAGAGAAGTTTTCCGCCGCAAAGGCTCAGTCCGAGCAAGAGGCCGAGGGCCTGCGTGCCCAGCTGCGCGAGCAGGAACTGATGGCAAAAATGAACCTGTCAGAGGCGGTCGCCGCGGCGGAGCGAGAGCGCGATGAGGCGCGTGCCAAACTGACGAGCGAGCTGGCGGTGCGCGATTCTCGCGAGGAACAGGTCAAGGCGGCACACGAGCTCGAGCTTGCGCAGGCCAAGCGCGCGAGCGATGAACTGATCCGCTACAAGGATGAAGAGATTGAGCGCCTGAAGGACATGAAGGTCCGCCTGTCCACCAAGATGGTGGGCGAGTCGCTCGAGCAGCACTGCGAGACCGAGTTTAACCGTCTGCGCATGACGGCGTTTCCTAACGCGTACTTCGAGAAAGATAACGATGCGTCCGAGGGTACCAAGGGCGACTTTATCTTCCGCGAGTGCGACGCGAGCGGCAACGAGGTCATTTCGATTATGTTCGAGATGAAAAACGAGAACGACGAGACTGCGACCAAGCACAAAAACGAGGACTTCTTTAAGAAACTCGATCACGATCGTCGCCAGAAAGGCTGTGAGTACGCGGTGCTCTGCACCCTGCTGGAGCCCGAGAGCGAGCTCTATAACGCAGGGATAGTCGACGTGAGCTATCGCTACGAGAAGATGTACGTGATCCGTCCGCAGTTTTTCATTCCCATGATTACGCTGCTGCGCAACGCCGCCATGGGTTCGCTGCGCTATAAGCAGGAGCTAGCGGAGTACAAGCAGCAGAATATCGACGTCACGAACTTCGAAGCCAAGATGGAGAAGTTCAAGGACGGCTTCTCGCGCAACTACAACTTGGCGAGCAAGCAGTTCGAGTCGGCGATCAAGGAGATTGATGCTGCCATTAAGCAGCTCGAGAAGACCAAGGATGATCTGCGTCGCAGTACCGAGAATCTGCGTCTGGCCCACAACAAGGCCGATGAGCTTACCATTCGCAAGCTCACGTGGGGCAACAAGACCATGAAGGTGGCGTTTGACGAGGCACGCGGGACTGCGACAGAGACAAACGATGAGCCAGCCGAGGCAGATTCGTATGAGGTCGAGGATGCCGAGTAAGGCATAGCATATAGTGCAAAAGCGGGGCCGCTGGCGATGTTGCCAGCGGCCCCGCTTCGTTTCGTTCCATTGTGCCCGGCTAGTCCTCGAGCAGGTCCTCGATAAAGCCGACGCGGTAGTTTTTGAAGATGACCTCGCCGCCGTCTTGCGTGGTATCCAGGTCGACATCGCCCATGATGCCAAAGTCGTGGTCGCCATCCTCGTCGGCAAAAATCTGGTGCACGTGCCACACGTGCGCGGTCTTCTCGTCGGACTCGTCGATGGAAAACATCGCGGCGCTGCGGGCATCTCCGTCGGTGAGGATTTCCTCGTGCTGCTCGTGGTAAGCGTCGAGTGCTTTTTGCCAGCGGATATCGCTCATGCCCCAGTCGTCGTCGAGCTCGCCCAAGTCGCGAACGTGCTCGCGGGCGGCAAGGGTCACGCGGCGGAAGAGCGCGTTGCGCACCAACAGCGTGCAGCCGCGGCGGTCCACCACGACCTCGTCGATGCCCTGCGGCGGCGCAGCGTCGAGGGCTGCCGGGTTGCCGGCGTTCTCCCACTCGTCCACCAGGCTCGAGTCCACCGAGCGCACCACAAAGCCCAGCCACGAGATAATGTCGCGCAGGCGCTCGTCGCGCTTCTCGATGGGCACGGTACGGTCGAGCGAACGGTAGGCCTCTGCCAGGTAGCGCAGTAAAATGCCCTCGGAGCGGGCGATGCCGAGCTTTTGAATGTAGCCCTTAAAATCGCTCGCGCTTTCCAGCATATCGCGCAGAACGCTCTTGGGAGAGAGCTGATAGTCGTTTGCCCAAGGTACTTCCTGGCAGTACTTGTCAAAAGCGGCGTCGAGCAAATCCTCGAGCGGCTTTTCGTACGTGACGTCTTGGATGCGTTCCAGACGCTCCTCATACTCGATGCCGTCGGCCTTCATCTCGGCCATAGCACGATCACGTGCTGCGCGCTCCTGTGCGCGCAGCACCTGCTTGGGATCCTCGAGCGTAGCCTCGACCATCGAGATCAGATCCATGGTATAGGTCTCGCTCTCGGGATCGAGCAGCTCCAATGCGGCAAGCAAGAACGGCGAGAGCGGCTGATCGAGCGCGAAGTCCTCGGGCAGATCGACCGTCAGCGCATAGTCGATGTCTGGTGCGGCGTCAGTCGGGGCGTCGGGTGCGGGCGGCACCTCGGTACGAACGACGACGCCGGAATCGATGAGCGTGGCGAAGATTTCGTCGGCGCGAACCTCGAGCTTAGCCTTTTCCTCGGGAGTCTGCAGGCTCGTCTCGATGAGGTCGTGTACGCGGGCTCGGGCATCGCCGCCCTGCTCGACCACGCTAATCACCATGGAGTGCGTGATGCGCAGGCGCGGCTTGAGCGTTTCGGGCTGCGTCTCGATCAGGCGCTCAAAGGTCTGCTTGTTCCAGGTGACAAAGCCCTCGGGGGCCTTTTTCTTTTTAATCTTACGGAGCTTCTTGGGGTCGTCGCCCGCCTTGGCCATAAGCTTGGCATTCTCGATCTCGTGCTCGGGTGCCTCGGCAATGACCATACCTTCGGTATCGAAGCCCGAGCGGCCGGCGCGGCCGGCAATCTGATGAAACTCGCGGGCGCGCAGACGACGCATCTTGTAGCCATCGAACTTGGTGAGCGCGGTGAGCACCACGGTGTGGATGGGTACGTTGATGCCGACGCCGAGCGTATCGGTACCGCAGATGACGGGCAGCAGACCCTGCTGCGCCAAGCGCTCGACCAGCAGGCGATAGCGCGGCAACATGCCAGCATGGTGCACGCCGACGCCGCATCCAAGCAGGCGCTTGAGAATCTTACCAAAGGCCGTCGAGAAGCTCGTTCCCTTTGCCGCTTCCTTGATGGCCTCACGCTGCTCCTTGCTGGCAATGCCAAAATTGGCGAGCGACTGCGCCGTCGCAAGGGCGGCATCCTGGCTAAAGTGCACGATATAGAGCGGGGCTTCGCCGCGGCGCATCGCGAGCTCGACGGTGCCCTCGAGCGAGCTCGTCACGTAGTCGTAGCTCAGCGGCACGGGGCGTGGGGCATCGACGACTAAGTCACAGGTAGCGCCGGTGTGCTCCTCGAGCGAGGCGGCGATCGCGGTGACATCGCCGAGCGTGGCGCTCATGAGCATGAATTGCGTGTGAGGCAGGGTGAGCAGCGGCACCTGCCATGCCCAGCCGCGGTCGGGGTCGGCAAAGTAGTGGAACTCATCCATGGCTACGCAGCCCACATCGGCGTCCTCGCCCTCGCGTAGCGCATCGTTGGCAAGGATTTCGGCCGTGCAGCAGATGACGGGTGCCTTGGTATTGATATGCGTATCGCCGGTGATCATGCCGACGTTATCGCGGCCGAGTACCTGTACCAGGTCGAAGAACTTTTCGCTGACCAGGGCCTTGATGGGGGCCGTGTAATAGCAGCGCTTGCCCTGCGCCATGCCCATAAAGAGCATGCCCAGCGCGACGAGCGATTTACCCGATCCGGTCGGTGTGCCTAAAATGACGTGATCGCCGGCAGCCAGGTTCATGAGGGCCTCTTCTTGGTGGTCCCACAGCTCAATGCCGCGATCGCTCGTCCATTCAAAGAAGCGTTCGAAGGCTTGATCGGGCGTGAGCCATGGCTCGGGCTCGCTGCCGTCCTCGGGCTCCCACCAGGTGGGGGAGAGCGCGCCGAGCGAGCCAAACTCGGCTTCGGTTCCCGTGCCGCCCGAGAATGAGCTGGCAGCGCCGGCGCCGGAGACGGTGCTGGCGGCGGTATCTGTCGTGGTCTGTGCCATATGGTTGCTTTCTCTCGCGATTGTCCGCCAACTATTATGGCGTAGCGGCGGCGCGGGGTGCCAGCGCGCGAGAAAATGCAGGAAATGGGCGTTCTACCCAGCCGTTTGGTGCAGTTGCCGGCTAAGTGAGTAGACTTTTTGCGATGTCGCGAGCACATGGCTTTTGCGCAAGGGCTCTACCTGCGGTTTTAGTTTTCGCTATGTGGGTTGTGCTTGGCTATTGCTAAAAAGTCTACTCACTTAGGTTTGAGGACCGTTCGCTGGCGCCTATTTGCGCTTGTCTGCCGATGCTGCGACCATCAGAAGCCCCTAGGACTCTTGCGGTAAGCGCTTCTTGCCTTTGCGGGCGCGGTTTTTAAAGTTCTCGACGGCCTCTTCCATGCCGAGGGGCACGTAGGTGAGCTCATCGAGATTGTCGGGCAGGTAGCAGGCTAGGCTTTGCTCCTGCGCGCGGCCCGCTGCGAGCTGTTCATCGCTGGGCTGCGCTCCAGGTGTGGCGCAAATGCCATAGACGGCGGCACCCATCTCGCGCGTGCGGCGCTCGTACTCGGTCTCGGGATGCTCGGGATGGTCGCGGCGGACGTCGTCGCTTACCCAAAGCGTATCGTAGCCGGCCGCGGCAAACTGTCCCAGGGCGTAATCGCGCAACGGCTTGCTATCGGTGCGCAGTGTGACGGTAGCGCCGGCTGAAAAGAGCGGGCGGTAGAGCATCAGATGGTCGACATGGACGAGTCGTTTTTTAGCGTACTTGGCCTTGGGCTGCGGCGTGGGAAAGTTAATGGTGATGGCATCGAGCTCGCCTGCGGCAAACAGCTGTGGCAGCGATGCGGCGCCTCGGGGCAGGACGAGTGCGTTGGATAGCCCCTGTTCGCAGATTTTCTGCGCGGCATAGGCGATGCAGATGGGCTCCTGGTCCATGCCGATAAAGAGGGTGTCGGGCTCGCGGTGGGCGCGCTCGACCAGATAGGTTCCCTTGCCACAGCCAAGATCCAGGTGAAGGTGTTCGAAGGGCTTGCTGCCAGCTGGCGCGCAAGCCTCGCGCCAATCTCCGGCATAAGCCTCGGGGTTCGTCTCAATCGCATCGGCGTAGCGCTCCAGGCGCTCCTCGAGCACAAAGTTCTTAGGCGTGCGAACGTGGACGGCTCCCATGAGGCTCCTTGGTCATAAGTGTGGAACGCATAGCTGCGCGTTCCGTCAATGGGTTGAAAAAGGGTGGGCATAGTTTGCCCGAAAGATGCGGTGCGGCTCGGTAGCGAGTCGTCGGTGCCTACAGACGCTTGAGAATCACATAGCGGTTGAGCTCGCCGCTGCGACCGTCGGCATGGAAGCGCTCAAGCTCGCGCACGGGAACCTCGCCGCTCTTGTAGAACGTACGGACGCCGCGCACCAGGTCGGTGATCTGCTGATCGTCAAAGTGATGGCAATAGCGGTAGGCGTGGCGGTCGTTTTGCCAGCCAATGAGGTGGTCGCCGGCTTCAAACTGGGCGGAATCGTAACCCTCAAACGGCGGGGTGAGCTCGGCGCGGGCTTCGGCGCGAACGGCTTTGCGCGCCATGCGCTCGTCATTCATAAACTCCCAAAAGCTGATGGCGATGATGCCGCCCGGGCGCGTCTGGCGCACCAGGGCGTCGAGCACGCGTACGCGGTACTCGCACGACGGCACGTGGTGCATAAAACCAAAGCAGACCGAGATGTCGGCGAGCGGGGCGTCGAAAGGCACGTCGGGTGTCTCGGCGGGGTTGAGCTTCATAAGGGCATCGAGCACGTCGAGTTCCTGGAAGTGCAGGTTGGGAATGCGCAGGGCGTGGCCATGTGCATCGATAGCCAAATCTTGACACGAGTCGACACCATAGAACTCAAACGGGCAGCTGGCATCTGCCGAGGGGTTTGCGCCGTCGACGCCCTTGGCGGCAAGTGCGCCGCCGGCGGCAAAATTCTCGAATCGCATATTGCCGCAGGCAAGATCGAAGACGCGGACGGGATGCTCGATCGTGGCGACGTCGAGCTGCCCGAGCGCGATGTCCATGGTGCGCACCCAGCCGGGCCACGGGGCCTGGCGCGTATCGGAGAAGGAGGCGGAGTGCTCGCGATAGAACGTGTTGTTGAGCTGGATGAGCGATGAGGCGAAATCGCGGTTCACGGCGCGGAACTCCCTCCGTTGGCGGTGCGGAATTAACAGTACGACCATACTACCGTTAACGCCGCAACGGGGACAACCAAGCTACGGGTCATTGCTTTGTTTGGACACATTTCCGCAGCTCATATGCACCCGCAACCGACGGTTGTCAAAAATCTCACTAGAATAGGTGGCATGCTTTTGGCGGTGGCGGATAGATTTTTAACTGTGCAAGGCGTCTTAAGAACAAAAACGGTCCGGCGGCACGGCTGGCATCACATAGGAGGAACCATGAATGTAGAAACTGCGCAGCGGCTCGCCGACCTTCGCCGAAGCAAAGGCTTTAGCCAAGAAGGGCTGGCACGAAAGCTGGGACTGTCGCGCCAAGCAGTCAGTAAATGGGAGCGCGCGGAGAGCTCGCCCGATACCGAGAACCTGATCTCGCTCGCCAAGCTCTATGGTGTGAGCTTGGACGAGCTGCTCAATCCGAGCGATGAGATTGAGGACGATATCGAGTTTGAGAACGAGGACCGTGCCCGTCAGCGCGAGGCCGAGGCAGCAGAGCGTGCTCGCACCCATGAGGCGGCGGCGCGCGCTACCGAGGCGGCAACACAGGCGAGTGACGCCGCCGCCAAGGCGGCGCAAGCGGCAAGCTGGAGTGCGCAGGCCGCCAATGCCGCTACGGCGCAGGCGACGAGTGGCAGCGCAGTTGGCTCGACTCCGGTGAAGGGCCCGTTCCAGTCGTTCCCGTATTGGGCCGTGTGCTGGCTGCTGTTCTTTTTGCTGATGTTCCTGTTTGGTGCCGGCCCCTTTGCCGCACTGATCTTCTTTACGATTCCCATCTATCACTGGGTGGCGCGTGCGCTCGATGGCGATTGGGCGCGCGGGGATATTCAGGTTGGTTCGGCGTCGGTGGCGGTCAAGGCCCAGGGGAAGGATACTTCTGCGGAATCTGATGCTGACGTGGCTACCGCGACTACCGCTGAGCCGATTGCCAAAGAGAGTGATGAATGATGAAGCTTTCGCATGAATCCAAGATACGCTTGGGTGTTGGCATCGGAGCGTTTGTGCTCATCATCGGGCTTGTCTTTGGCACTTCGCGGACTTTGATTCATTTTGATGGCCCGTGGGATCTCGACGATGTTGTATCCGGCTTGTCTGGTATGGACGATGCGGTTGACGAGGACGATCTTTTGGATGGCGGCAACTATTCCGCTCGGCCTCAGCAGCTTTCGAGCACGACTTTTGACGAAGACGCGTTCCAATCGCTCGACTTGGATGTGACGTCGGGGACGGTCGAGGTTAAACGTGTCTCTGACGGACCGGTACGTGTCATCGAAAGCGGGCGCGTTGCAAAGGGGGCGTCTGCTTCCGATGCCGCCACTCAGAATCTGGTTAAGATCGAGGGCTCTACACTCAAGATTAGCCAGTTCGACTGCGATGACGAGCGCGCCCATGACCGTAAGGTCACCATTGAACTGCCGCGTGAGCTTGCCGATAACATGATGGGCATTACGGCAAACGTGGGGTTGGGAGACCTGACGGTCGCGGACATTGCGTGCCACGACTTTGATTTGACGTTGGACTCGGGAGACGTCGCGTTTGCGGGCACCGTGACCGACACTCTGAATGCCGAGGTCGGTTTGGGCGATGCGACGTTCGAGCTCTACCAGGCCCCCGCGAAGTCGATGGACGTGAGCGTGGGCTCGGGCGATGTGGAGATGACGGTTCCGAGCTCTACGGGCTTTAAGGCGAGCCTCACCTTGGGCAGTGGCGATTTCGAGAGCGATTTCCTTCCGCTTGGCTACGACGGCGAGACCATTTTGAATCTTGAATTCGATAACGGCGATAAGTCTGCCACGTATCGTTTTGAAGTCGATTCGGGCGACATGTCGTTTGATTCGGAGTAGTGAGGCAGACGAAAGCCTAGGCGAAGACATAGACGCGCTGTTTGATGAAGGCGCCGAAGCCGAGATCGGCTCCGGCGCCTTTGCCTTTACAATGGGGGCATGGAACAGATTATCTTGAACATACTCGAGGCTCTGCGTCGCGGCGAGACCGTGGACGACAAAGCGCTCGTCAAACTGATACATGCTGAGGCGCGCCGCGAAGGTGCCGATAAGCGCGATTTGGCCAAGCGCCGTTTGCTGCCGTTCTACCAGCGGGTTAAACGTGAGGAGCCGGCTCGGTGGGCTGCGTGGAATGTCGATTCCGATCTGGAACGTCAACTGCTGCAGGTGCTGCGTATGAAGCCGCGCCGAACGGCCTCGGGCGTGGCGACCATTACCGTCATCACCAAGCCGTGGCCGTGCTCGGGCGATTGCCTGTTTTGTCCCAATGATCTGCGCATGCCCAAGAGCTATCTGCACGCTGAGCCGGCATGCGCCCGTGCGGAGCAAAATTGCTTTGATCCTTATCTGCAGGTGAGCGCTCGTCTGACTGCGCTTTCGCAGATGGGGCATGCGACCGACAAGATCGAGCTCATCGTGCTCGGTGGCACCTGGAGCGACTATCCGGAAGGGTATCAGACGTGGTTTATGTCGGAGCTTTTCCGTGCGCTCAATGACGATGCCGTCGCCGGCGTGGCGGCAAACCCCATGTTGGCGCGTCCGGGCATCAGCCGTGCCGAGGCGGGGCGCCTGCTTGATGACGCTCCCGCCGATGCACTGCCGCCGGTGGTAACAGAGCGCCGCGAGCGCTATCGGGCCGCCGGCATTGCGACAGACGAAGCCGAGCTCGCTGCCGGCGTTGCCGACGAGCAGGGGCGTGTGGATGCTGCCGTGGGCGGCTATAACCGCGCGGTGCGTCGTCTGTACGGCCCCGGCACGCCGTGGGGCGAGGTCGCCGGGTGGCAGACAGCAACGATGGAGGAGCTTGAGCGCCAGCAGCGCATCAACGAGATGGCGAAGCATCGCGTGGTGGGACTCGTTATCGAGACGCGCCCCGATGCCGTAACGCCGAAGGCCCTCACGCTTATCCGCCGCCTGGGCTGCACCAAGATCCAGATGGGTATCCAGAGCCTTGATCAGCACCTGCTCGATATCAACGAACGCCGCATTTCGGTGGCTCAGGTCGAGCGGGCGTTTTCGATTGCGCGCCTGTTTGGCTTTAAGATCCACGCGCATTTTATGCTCAACTTGCTGGGCGCCGTGCCCGAGGGGGACAAGCGCGACTACGAGCGCTTTATGACCGAAGGGGCCTTTATGCCCGACGAGGTCAAGGTCTACCCGTGCGCGCTCATCGAGGGCTCGCGTCTGGTGGGCTGTTACGAGCGTGGCGAGTGGCGCCCCTATACCGAGGACGAGCTGCTCGATGTGTTGGCCGACGACATCGTGGTGACGCCGGCGTTCTGCCGCATCAGTCGCATGATCCGCGACTTTAGTTCCGACGACATTATGGTGGGCAACAAGAAACCCAACCTGCGTCAGCTCGTTGAGAACCGTCTGGCTGCTCGGGGTGATGGTGCGACGGTGCGCGAGATTCGCTATCGCGAGATCAGTACGGCGGGTGCCGACTTGGATGAGCTATCTCTTGATGAGGAAGTGGCGTACGAGACGCCAGTGACTTACGAGCGCTTTTTGCAGTGGGTGACGCCGCAGGGCAAGATCGCGGGCTTTTTGCGGTTGTCGCTGCCCGACCATTCGTTTGTTGCCGCGCATGCGGACGAGTTGCCGACGACGCCGGACGAGGCGATGATTCGCGAGGTGCACGTGTATGGCATGGCGGCACGCGTGGGTGACCAGGGCCAGGCGGCGCAGCATCACGGGTTGGGGCGTTTGCTCGTAGAGCGTGCGTGCGAGATTGCCCGGGATGCCGGCTATGCGCGCATCAACGTGATCAGCGCGATTGGTACGCGCGAGTACTATCGCCATCTTGGATTTTATGACCATGGCCTTTATCTGCAAAAGGAGCTCTAGATGAACAAGCCGAGTGTTTCTGCCGGCGTCGTTGCCGGCGTTGCTCTGGGAGCCGCGGCGCTTGGTGCGGCCGCTGTCGCTGTTCGTGTTGCCTGTCTGCAGGTTGCGCGAACCTGCAATGGGTTGGCGCGTGTGAAGCGCGTGCACGACGAGGGCGGCGACGAAGTCCGCGTATTGGTGCAAGGCGGCGTCTACCAAAGCGCGAGTTACGTTGGCGAGCGTTGGGCTGAGCCCGTCTTTGCGTACTATCGTGCGTTTGGCGACGTGTTTGAGGCCGAGGGTGCAATGCGCGATGCTTATGGTCGCGGCATCAACCGCATGCTTGTGCTGGGTGGCGGCGGGTTTGCCTATCCCAAGTTCGCGCTGATGTCGCACGAGGGCTTGCGCATGGACGTCATCGAGTATGACGGAGAGATTACGCGCCTGGCGCGCCGCTGGTTCTACCTAGACGAGCTGGAGCGCGCGGCGGGCGATCGCCTGCGGGTGATAACCGCTGAGGCTCGCTCGTATTTGGGTGTGACGAGCGTGGGCCATCGTCGCTACGACGTGGTCGTGAGCGATTGCTTTGGCGGTGCCGAGCCCGTACGCGAGCTGGCGACGGTTGAGGCATTGCGTTTGGTGCGGGGCAGCCTAAATGTCGGTGGCGTCTACGTTGCCAATATCGTGAGTGCAAACGAGGGGAGCGATGTGACGTTCCTGCGCGACTGTGCCGCCACGGCGCTTGAGGTGTTCGACCATGCTTGGGTGGTCCCATGTGGCGATGCAGAGTTCGGCGGCGAGGAGAATTATCTGCTCATCGCCAGCGACGGCGACTACGCCTTTGCCGAAGCTGTGCCCTTCGACACCGACTTCCTCGGTACCGTCCTTCACGACAAGTAAGTCTCCCCGTCCCAAAAAAGACTGGTCTTAGGCGTGGTCGCGCCAGCTGAGGACGCGCTGCTTCATACCCTCGATGTCGAGCACGCCTTCGGCAAAGCCTTTGCGCACGAGCTCTTCGGGAACAAACTCGTCGTAGCGGTCAAAGTAAGGCACCTCGCCGGGATAGACGAGCTCGATGGGATCGAAGTCCTTCTCGGCCTCGGCGGCGAGCACCTCAAAGAACGTCTCCTCGTCGGCCTTCATCTTAAACTGCATAAAGTACGGACGTGACGGGTCGAGTCCGCGAAGGCCCAGTTCAGCGGCACACTTAATCTTGAGCATGCGCTCGAGCGCCAAAAAGGCGTAGCTGCCCAGCCAGGGGAAGAGCACCCAGGTGTCGCCACCCAAGTTGATGAGCGGCTTAGTTCCCGCGCCCGAAAGCTTGGCCGTATGACGAGCCTGCGCTAAGCGGGCCCGTGCGTTACCCATGAGGTACGGATATGTCGCGTGCTCGTTGAGCGCCTTGCGCATGCGCTCGAGTACGTGTGTATTGATGTCGCCGGGGCAGTCGCCAAAGTAGGCCGGTACCCGGCCCTTGACCTGCGTGGCAAAGACAGTGTGACGCTTCCAGTCCACTTCCTCGACAATCCAGCAGTGTCCGGCGATGGCGATGCGCTCACCGGGCGGGGGCGGATTAACAATCGTGCCCAGCTCGGCCGATTCGCTGCGAACGGTGAACTCCTCGTTTTCCTGGAACACAGCGTAGAACTTAAAGTTGTTGATGATGCGCTCGCCCGCGAGACCCACGATGAGCCCGCCACCTTCGGTGACCTGGATATGGTCGATCTTAATGAGGTGACGTAGCAGCACACGGTAATCGTCTGCCGAGACACGGTGGAAATAACTGAGCGTGAGCACGCGCTGGGCTAGTTCGGCCGGCGTGAGCTCGCCGGTGCTGGCAAGGGTCGACATAGTCTGGTGATAGAGCAGGCTGTAGGGGAGTCGATCGAGCTCGGGCGGCTCGACCCACTTTTCCTCGCGATAGAGTTGTACGAGCGCGATACCCTGCAGGAGCTTCCAGGGAATGGTTTCGGGCATCATCGTGCGCGGCTCGGGTTCTTCCTCGCGCATGACAAACCACATCTCGGGCGGAAGGTCGCGACGGCCTGTGCGCCCCATGCGCTGCAAAAAGGAGCTGACGGTAAACGGCGCGTCAATCTGGAAGGCGCGCTCCAGGCGGCCGATATCGATACCGAGCTCCAGCGTAGAGGTGGTGACGGTTGTCTGCGCCTGCTCCTCGTCGCGCATGAGCTCCTCGGCCGTCTCGCGCAGCGATGCCGAAAGATTGCCGTGATGGATGAGAAAGCGGTCGGGCTCGTGTCGACTTTCGCAGTAGCTGCGCAGCATGGAGCACACGGCCTCTGCCTCCTCGCGCGAGTTGGCAAAGACCAGGCACTTGCGGCCGCGCGTATGCTCAAAGATATAGCCCATACCGGGGTCGGCGTTGTCGGGCGCCGTGTCGGTGGGGTTGAGAAGCGCCTGCTCGGTCGCTCGTGGGATGTCGACTTCGCCCTCGGGGGCCGAGGAAGTTCGGCGGTCCTTGGGTGCGGCCTTGCCCCGTGCCCGCTCACGACGTTGACGGCGCTCCTCTTGTGTGAGCTGTCCGCTGTGACGCATGTCTTGGGCGCCGGCGGGCAGTGCCGCTGGTGCCGCTGCCTCAATGCGCTCGCATGCGAGCACCTCAGCTTCCTGCGGACCTGTGCTCGCGAATCCTCGCTGCTGCGCCTGGGGACCCGAGTTGTAGAAGTGCTCCATGGAGATGCGCCACACGCGGCGCGGCTCCTCAAAACGGGGGATGACGCAGTTGCGTCCCGTCCCCTGCGACAGGAAGGCGCCCGTGCGCTCGGGGTCGCCGATGGTTGCCGACAGACCGATGCGGCGGGGCTGCACGCCTGCCATGCGCGAGAGCCGCTCGATAAGGCAGAGCGTCTGCCCGCCGCGGTCGCCGCGCATGAGCGAATGGACTTCGTCGATAACCACATAGCGCAGGTCGCAGAATATACGAGGGATCGCCATGTGCTTATGGATCAGGAGCGCCTCGAGTGACTCGGGCGTAATCTGCAAGATGCCGCTCGGTTTTTTGATGAGCTTAGCCTTGTGCGACTGCGAGACATCGCCATGCCAGTGCCAGACAGGGATATCGGCTTCTTCGCACAGATCGTTGAGGCGGACGAATTGGTCATTGATGAGCGCCTTGAGGGGGCCAATGTAGAGGGCGCCCACGCTTGCGGGCGGCCTCTCCCAAAACTCGGTCAGGATGGGAAAAAAGGCTGCCTCGGTTTTGCCGGAAGCCGTGGATGCCGTCAGGAGCACATTGTCCTGTGTGTTGAAGATGGCATCTGCCGCCGCAACCTGGATAGAGCGCAAGCTCTCCCAATCGTGGGAGTAGATGAAGTCTTGGATAAACGGGGCGTAGCGGTCAAAGGCGTTCACGGGGCCTCCTCTCAAAAACGAATCTCTTAACGCGGCTGGCAACGGCTTGCTGCATTACAGTCTCAACGTTCGCCCAGATAAAACCTGCCAAAATAAACCTGTCCCTTTTTGGCAGGTTAGATGGTGAATTCGGCGAAGTTACGGTCGCCGCCTGCGGTGCCGGTGTCGCCTGTTGCTGCTGCCGACACCAGCGCGTCGCCGCCGACGCTTTGCAGCAGCTCGGCTACGTTGGCGTCGGGGTTCTGGCATAGGATGTCGAGCAGCTCGATAAAGTCGCGAATGACTTCACGCGGCGTCAGATGTGTGTCGGCTCCCACACGACCGAACTCGATCTTGAGGAAGTCCACCAAGTCGTTCTCGGTAAGCGTGGGCGTCCAGCCAAAGTAGCCGGCGTGAATTTGCATGAGTTTTTCGATCAGCACCAGCAGCTCCTCGTAGGTGAGTGGCTGCAGACGGATGATGGGCGCGAGCATGTCCTTAAGGTCCTCGCGTGCAAAGCGGCCTTGAGCGAGTCGGCTGCGCAGGGCCTCGTAGGAGAACACGCCGCGGCGGCGGTCTTCGATGGAGGTTGGCGTGCCGCCCATGATCATGCCCAGGTACTGCGCCTTGCCCTGGAGTGTGTCGTTGTACATGGTCAGGATCTTCTCGTAGTTGTACTGGCGCGTGATCGCGTTGGGAATCTTATACAGATTCACGAGCTCGTCGATGAGCACCAACATACCCTTGTAGCCGCTGCAGACCAAAAAACGCGCGATGAGTTTGACGTAGTCGTACCAGTCGTCATCGCTGATGATGGTCGAGGAGCCCAGCTCGGCGCGCGCCTCGCTCTTGGTGCGGTACTCGCCGCGAATCCATTTGGTCACGCGGCTCATAGCTTCTTCGTCGCCCTCGGATACTGCCGCGCGGTAGCGGCGGAGCATGCGGGCGAAGTCGAAGCCGTGGACCATCTCCTCGAGCGGGGCCAGTTGGGCATTAACGGCAGACTCGTCGGCGTCGGCACACGAGGCGACCCAGCGATCCAGGATAAGGTTGAGCGCGCCGCCCTCGGGGCGCGTCTTGGTCGATATGTTGCGGATGAGCTCGCGGTAGGTGGCAAGGCCCTGCCCCTGACCGCCTTGCAGGCGGCGCTCGGGCGACAGGTCGGCATCAGCGACGACGAATCCCTCGCCCATGGCGTGCGTGCGGATGGTCTGGAGCAAAAAGCTCTTGCCGGCGCCGTAACGACCGACCAGAAAGCGGAAGCTCGCGCCACCGTCGGCGATGAGACTCAGATCGGTGAGCAGGGCGCGGATCTCGACCTCGCGCCCTACGGTGATGTAGGGAAGGCCGATGCGTGGGACCACGCCGCCCTTGAGCGAGTTTAGGATAACGGCGGCGACGCGTTTGGGTACGCGGGGCGCTGCGGATGCGGTATCACTCATGGTCTAGGTATCCTCTCACGTCTGCTTCGTAATCCTCGATAATTTGCGGTCCTGCCGCGCCGAATTCGATAACGGTGTCGCCCACCAGGTCAAAGAGCGCTTCGTTGATGGTATCGACGAGCATGTCCTCGCTCTGCCCCGATTGCACTACCGCCGATTCCGCCTGTACTGCGTTGTGCTCGAGCAGCGCGCGGAGATAGGCGTCTGCGGCAGGCGTGAGTTCGTTCGTGGCGTCAGCGGGCGCAACAGCTGCGAACGCGGGCGTCGGCGCGAGAAGCGGTGCCACGACACCAAACTGTTCGGTGGATATGGTTGGCTCGTCGGTCTCGTCCTGCCGAATGGGTGCCGCGACCGCCTCGACAATCGCGTCGGCTACGGGCTCGGCTTCCGGTTGCCCTGAGTCCGCTGCCTCGGCTTCCACAGGTGCGCCGTCCTCGCGCTCTTCATCGATCAAAAGTGCTTCACGCGTTTGCGCGGCGGCGCTTCGAATGTGCCCCAGCTGACTCAGATCGATATCGATCTTGACGGGCTGGTGTGCGGCGTCCCACGAAAGCCATGCCACAATCTCGTCATCGATGATCTTGGCCAGATATTTGGGGACCTTCTCCTCCTTCAGGGGATGGGTGGGGTCTAGGGCCAGGCGCAGGCGTTGGTCGCAGGCGCGCATCATTTCACCGAGCTTGCTGCTCTTTTGCCTACTACCGTGGATACGTATGCATTCCCAAAAGCCGTTTTGGCAACGGTAGATATGGATAGGATCCAGGCGGTATTCGCAGTCCTCGTGGCGCTCGGGCGCAAAGAATACGGCCGAGGCAAACATGGTGTAGGGCATGGCCGTCTCCTCCCCAAATAAGCTCGCCACGATGCCGGTCTTTCGGTGCGTGTCATAGTAGCGCGCCATACGGACATACACGGCGCACGCCACGTGGCGCAGATCGCGGTGGTAGCTGCGGTCGAGCCGCGAGTTACTTAGGTTGTACGCGGAGAGGGCGTTGATGGCGGCCATGAGTCGCTCCTCGCGCACCTCATCGGGCGGAAGGGGGAGCGTGGGCTCGGAGGTTTTGCGACGCTTAGGGGTCTGGCCGGACGGTGCTGGCGCTGGCACAAGGTCTCGTGCGGCGCGTCGCAGCTCGATAAGGGCGTTATCGAACATGACGGTTTTAGAGTCACTAAGCAGCTTGGGGTCGAGCCCATGGAACACGGCGTAATCCTGCAGCCACACGCGCGCAAACCGGTCGATGCCGGGCTCGAAGGCGCGATAGACATCCCAAAAAGCCTTGATCTTGTTAAAACCATCGAGCGGATTATCTACGCCAATGCCGCAAATCAGCTCATAGAGATACAGAAAGGCAAAGGACGTAGACGTTTCCTCGACGGTTCCGCGACGCACTTGGGCACGCCAGGTAAAGTAGCCGCGCAGTTGTCGATCGCTCATGGCATTGTAGGTGGGAAAGTACGACTTAAAGGTGCCGTTGTAGGGGCAGTCGTCCTCAAAGTCGGCCATCAGTAGGCCTTGGCGGTAGAAAAGCTCGGCTTCCGAAAGCCAGCGACCCGCGCCGCCCTCGGGGTCTTCTTGCCAACGCGATATCTCACGCATCTTGCGGTATTGGTCGGGGAGGAAGTTCTGCATCTGTCGGCCGGTCTTGAGAATCGGCTCGTCTGCGTAGACTTCATGTGAGAAACGGGCGGACTGATGGGTCCGGGCCTCGGCCATAATGCGCTCGATGAGCATCTTGATGTCCTGGTCGGCCACCGCTTCTCCTCTCCTAACGCAGCTTCGGTGACCTCACATCATAGCACAGCATCAAACAGGTGTTCGAGATACTGCTGCGTAGATAGATTTAGAACAGGAGGGCGTAGATGACGGCGATGACGACGGAGGGAAGCATATTGGCCGTGCGGAAGGTCTGAGGACGGATGAGGTTGACGCCGACGCAGAAGATGAGCATGGAGCCTACGAGCGAAAGGCTGTTGAGGGCTGTTGTGGTCATGATGGGGGAGAGCGCGCCGGCAAACAACGTGATCGTCCCCTGGAACACGGCTACGGGCAGGGCCGAGAAGATGCAGCCGCGTCCGAGCGACGCCGTCATGGTGCAGACGATGATGCAGTCCAGTGCGCCCTTGAGGGCAAGCGTTGACCAGTCGCCGAGCAGGCCGTCCTGGATCGATCCCACAATTGCCATGGCGCCGATACACACGGTGAGTGAAGTCGAGACAAAAGCGTTGGTGAACTCGTTATCGCCCTCACTGCCGGTCTTGCGCTTGAGCCATTCGCCAAGGTTCTCGATGGCGGCTTCCAAGTTGACGGCCTCGCCGATGAGCGAACCGAGCGCAAATGAGACGATGAGCATGGTGGTGCCGGTGGTCGCTAGCGCCTTCCCATCGATAAGGAGCATCTTTTGCATGGTGCCGCCAAGGCCGATAAACAGGACGCACAGCCCCGATGCTTTCATGAGCGTGTCTTGGATGCGCGGTGTGATGAAGCGGCCGCCCGCTAATCCCAAAAGACCGCCCGCAACTAAAAGCACAACGTTGATGATTGTTCCCAAGCCCGGCATGAGCCCTCCTGTATTGATGCCAACGTGGCAATCGTAGCAGAACGAAATGCGAGGCACATCGCGACTCATCTAATACGTTATATAAGTGGTGTTAGGAATGATGTGCAGCATTTAAGCCTCAGGTGGTTGTCGGGACATAGGGATAGTATTCAAAGCGCAGTGTCATAAGCCGCTGCGGGGATTCAATAGCCGCGGCGATGATATTGGCATCGCGGGCACGATCAAACCCTTCGAGTTCGATCTGATACGAGACGTCTTGCATAATGTCCAGACGTCGCCAGGCTAGGAGTGTGTCACCATCGAATTCCAAGGTCTTGCCTCCGTCTGGAGCAACGGCGTATAGACGCAGCTTGGCGGTGGTTGCAGGGTCGACAACCGTGACCTTTTTAATTTCGTTTCGAGTATTCTTGGCGCCCAACAAGGTGAGCAGTGTTGGGGCCACGACCTCGCCCGATGGCAAAAAGACGACTTCGATGGATTCAGGAAATGCGATGATAGCCGACTTGCGGACGGGCTGATTGGCGGCGGCAACTTCGATGTTCGCAGCGTCGATGACCTCCGTGTGGTCGAGCGCGGCAAGCACGCAGCAGTTACCTTCATCGATCTCTTGAGGATCAGCAAGCCCCAGACTGTCCGCGAACTCGGGATCGTTTGGATCGGCAGCGGGCTCATTCGGCGCTTCGAAAGAAGCTGGGACGCTGTTTGTCGGCGACGGCGTGTCGCCCGCACCTGCTTCTTTGTCCGCGCTCTCTTCTTGTATGGTTGCGTTGATGGGTTCGTCGTTTGGGGGGAGCGTCTTGGCGTCAAACGCGGAGGGGAGAATTCCGATGGCTCCGGATCCGTTCCACTCCATTTCGAGAAGCGCCGGGTCGGCAAGAATGCGTTGCCTGCTTTGCGCGCGGGCATCGATTTCAATAGGGCCTGCCTCTATCCCTCGTGTAAGGCTGAGTGATCCGGATGGCTTCTCGAAATGAGCGTCTGTGTCTTTGGTACTGACGGCGTAGAACAGCAGGGACGCTTCTCCCGCCGCGATGGCATCGGTACCGGCTTTGGTCAGCCGCAACGATGCCGTGAATGAGAGGGTGGGCTGCGTGTCGTCTGCATTCGCGGCGGCGCAGCCCAGACATATACCGCCTCCTTTCTCAAAAAACGTACCGTCGAAGGCGACCTTCGCTCCGTTCGCCGAGTCATCGACCGAAGCGATGTCGATGCGCAGCTCTAAATTGCATGGATCGCCATCTGCATCGAGCGCAACCGAGCGCCACGTGCAGACGGCGCACCCCGCCTGGGAGCCGTTTGCCTTGTTCGAACGATTGATATCCACGACTATCGAGCCGTCCGTATTACGACGAAGGCATCCCGAGGTTGAGATTGCGGCCTGTGCGATCGAAAAACGCTTGCACGCAATGGCGCTCGACGGATTTGGTGCGGAGCTTAGGGCCGCTGGTAAGGAGTCTGCCATGACAGGAGTCGCCCAAGCGGCGACAGGCGTTCCGGTTGCGAGCGCGCCGCAGAGTGCGACGACGGGCAAAAGGTTCTTCGATGCCATGGGGTCTCCTTAGCTAATTTAGTGCGGCCTGTTCATGTTTTGTTTCTGGCTGTGTTTGATGTGCAGACCGAGGCCGGCGGTTCCCGCGCCTGCTGCTGCGGCGCCTGCTGCCAAGAGCCATCGTTTGTCGCCTGTCTGCGCCAACGGTTCCTCGCGGTCGCTGCGGTCGAGCTCCGAGAGGTCGACCGTCACTTGCGTGGCGGCCTGCGCCTGTTCTTGCTGGGCAAAGGCCATGGCTGGCCCAAACGCTAGGATGCTGACGGCGGCGGCCAGGGCGACGGCCTTATGCCGTGTGCGCACCGGGCTCGACCGTCCAGGTGATCGTTGCAACCTGATCGCCTTCGCCGGTTACGCGGAAGATGTCGCGCGTGACGCGGGCGACGTTTCCGCTTGTCTTGAGCTTAATTTTGTCCGTGCCACCGGCAATGCCCTGGTAGCCCATGTCGAAGGCTGCATTCTTGGAAAGATCGAGGCCCGTTCCCTGCATTGCGGCGCTGGCGTTCTGGAGCGCGCCGTCGGGGCCGACCTTAAAGTCGATGGAGTTCTGCGCGGTTCCGGCCTTGGCGTCGGCGGCAATGGTCCAGGTGTTCATGGCGTCGATCTTCATGTTGGTGACATGGATGCCGTAGGCCGAATGATTGTCGATGGTGGTCGCGTCTTCTGAGGGGCCCTGAAGCGTGCCGTCGGCCTTGGCGACGAAGGGAATAACCGTCGGAACTTTGAACTCAACGTTGTCGATCTCGGTCCTGACCATTACCTTCGTGGTTCCAACGCGCCCGGCTGCCATAGCTGGCGTCGGGGCGGCGCCCATTGCGAGCGCGAGCGCGAGCCCTGCGCCCACGACGAGCGCTCTGGCTCCGTTCATGTTCCTGGTGATGTCCATGGTCGTTCCTTTCTATTCGCCGCGGGCCGTCCCCGCGATGATTGGACGAATGCTGGTGAATTGCGTGCGGTGCCGCGTCGGCCG
This sequence comes from uncultured Collinsella sp., assembly GCA_900540905.1. Taxonomy (GTDB): domain Bacteria; phylum Actinomycetota; class Coriobacteriia; order Coriobacteriales; family Coriobacteriaceae; genus Collinsella. The sequence goes on from UQHR01000008.1 coordinate 24,370, forward strand.
GAAAAGCTAGTTCTCAGCTTGCTCAACCCGCACCTTGACACGTGTCGGATTGCCGTGGCTGTCGAGGGTCTTGGCATCGAGTGCCTGGATCTCGATGTACGCCTCGCCTTCTTTGATGTCGCCGGCGGGGCACGTTTCGATTGTCTTGCCGGTCTCGACCACACCGGATTCGTACATGGTCTCGTCGTTTTGGATGACGCGGAATCGCTGGGGAAATTTATTGTCTTGGACGTTTTGCACGTTGACGCGCAGCTTGCCGTCCTCCTGCAGCTGAGCGACCGGTGCGACCGAAATCGTCATCATGTTGTCGCGGACGATGGCGTCGAGCTCATCTTGGATTTCCTGACGCGTTTTGCCCTCGGCCGTCGTAACCGAAGCGCCCGCCTCGGGTACGGGCTGCGACTGCCAAGCGTATAGTCCTACGGCGACAAGGGCACAGACGATGGCCAAGCAGGCAACGATGAGCTTCTTGCGACGACCCGGGCCTGCAAAGTGGGGTGGCTTCTTCGCGCTCATGCGGCATCCTTGGCGGTATAGATGCGCGCAAAGGTGGACGGGTTCGCTCCAAAGAGCATGTGAAGCATCAGGCGGCGTGAGTAGACAAGCTCGTCGAAGTCGGGAGGGAGCTCGATGTCGTGGATATGCGCGATGCGGTGGGCGAGCGCCGAGAACGACTCGGGGTCGCAGATCACATCGGTGGTAACGTGGTAGACCGTCGTATCGGGGAATGCCTCTTCGTCGAAAGGCAGGAGATGGGGATCGTCGTCGACTTCGATGGCGATGCCGTACTGGGGCCAGTAATGTGCCATGGGAACCTCCCTGCTTCTGGGGCCAAAACTTCTGTCGGTTTTGGCTGTCGATGCCGACGGTATCAGCCACTACTTGACCAATTGCTGACCAAATGCTTGACGGATTGGTGTCTCCGCAGGTAAAAGGCGGCAAAAAATACTCCAACTTTTTTCAAGCGACAATCACGCGGTCGGCGACGGCGGGGCCATATGTGTCAAAAGCATCGTCTGCCGAGGAAATCAAGCCGCTCGCCGAATTGCACGAACGTAAAAATCACCAATTATGGAGACGGTCTCGAACACGTCGACGAAACGATGCGGTAACATCTCCCTGCAAACACTGTAGTTAGCTAAAGGGGGAGTTCGCGTGTCTGCAACCATCAAACCCTTCACCGACGAGTTCGAAGAGTATGGTCGCGATGAGTCTCGCGCATCGGGCGAGGCCTCGAGCATCTCGTTTCCGACAACGGGAGACGAGGTCCGTGCCATTTTGGAAAAGCTCCATGCCGAGCGTGTCCCGGTAACGGTTCAGGGCGCCCGAACCGGCCTTGCCGCCGGTGCCGTGCCCCACGGCGGGCATATCCTCAATACTTCCCGTATGAATCGCTACTTGGGCCTTCGCCGCGATGAACAAGGCCAATTTCTGCTGCGCGTGGAGCCGGGCGTTGTGCTCTCGGAGCTGCGCAAGCAGCTGAGCAAGAAGGTGCTGCCGACTGCTGGTTGGGACCAGGCATCGCTTGAGGCCTACGAGGAGTTCCAAGAGGCCCCCGAGCAGTTCTTTCCCACCGATCCCACCGAGGCATCTGCCTGTCTGGGCGGCATGGCGGCATGTAACGCCTCTGGTGCCCGCAGCTACGCCTACGGTCCCATGCGCCCACATATCACGGGACTCCACGTCGCGCTGGCTGATGGCGATTTGCTTGAGCTTCAGCGCGGCGAGGTTTTTGCCCAGGGCCGCCACCTGTCGCTCGTGACGGCAGTGGGCCGTACGCTCGAGCTCGATCTTCCCGGCTATACCATGCCCAAGACAAAAAATGCCTCAGGCTATTTCGTTGCGGACGAAATGGACGCCATCGACCTCTTTATCGGTGCTTGCGGCACGCTCGGCGTTATCACCGAGCTCGAGATTGCCCTGCAGGCGGCGCCTGCGGTCGTTTGGGGTGTGAGCTGCTTTTTCGATAGCGAAGACAAGGCCGTGTCCTTTACCGATTCCGTGCGTCCCGTCCTGTCCCATGCGGCTGCCATCGAGTACTTCGACGCTGGCGCCCTGGATATTCTACGTCGCCAGCGCGAGCAGTCGACGGCGTTTGCCTCGCTGCCGGCGCTCGACAAAGAGGCCAAGGTCTGTGTGTACGTGGAGCTCGACTGCGATGACGAGGCCCAGGCGACCGAGGAACTGTACCACCTGGGATGGGTGCTCGAGTTTGCGGGTGGCCGCGACGATGCGACATGGGTCGCGCGCACCGAGGTTGATCGCGAGTGCCAGCGGTTCTTCCGCCATGCGGTCCCCGAGAGCGTCAATATGCTTATCGACGAGCGTCGCCGCACGGATCCCACCATCACCAAACTGGGTTCGGACATGTCGGTGCCCAATGCACGCCTTGCCGATGTCGTGGTCCTCTATCGCCGCACACTGGCCGAAAGCGGGCTTGAATCTGCTGCCTGGGGGCACATCGGTAACAACCATCTGCATGTGAACATCCTGCCGCGCGATGCGCAGGACTACCGTCGCGGTGGCGAGCTGTTTGCCCAGTGGGCTGCGGAGGTAACGGCTATGGGCGGTGCCGTTTCTGCCGAGCACGGCGTCGGCAAGATCAAGGCGGGCTTCTTAGAGACGATGTACGGTCACGAGGCCATGGTCGAGTCGGCGCGGCTCAAGCTCCAGCTCGATCCCGACGGGCAGCTGGGTCGCGGCAACCTGTTTTCGGAGAAGCTCTTGGATGAGCTTGTCCAGAAAGGGGGCGCGTGAAGATGAGCGATTTCCATATGGTGGTGTGCGTCAAGGCCGTGCCGGGCAGCACCGAGGTCAAGATGGACCCCAAGACCAATACCATCGTGCGCGATGGCAAGCAGGCGGTCATTAATCCCTTTGATGCGAGCGCTTTGGAATGCGCGCTGGCGCTGAAAGACGACTTTATCGGCTTTGGCATGGACGTGCGCGTAACGGTGGTGTCGATGGGCATCCCCGCGACCGAGTCGCTGCTGCGCGACTGCATCGCTCGAGGTGCCGACGACGCGCTGCTGCTGACCGATCGCGCCTTTGCAGGTGCCGATACCCTGGCAACCACCTACGCCCTCAAGTGCGGCATCGAGGCGCTCGACGAGGACTTCGACCTGCTCATCTGCGGCAAGATGGCGGTGGATGGCGATACGGCGCAGATTGGTCCCGAGCTTGCCGGAGCCTTTGAGATTCCCTGCGTGACCGACGTGAGTTGCGTGCAGAGCGCGGGCTTTACGACCTGTGGCTCGCTGGCGCTCGTTCACGGATGCGATGCCGGCGAGGAGACGGTGTATCTTGAGATGCCGTGCGCGATGACGACTGCCAAGGAGATTGGCCAGTTGCGTATGCCGAGTATTGCCGGTATTCGCGCGGCGGAGGAGGCGGACGTGCGCGTGGTCAGTGCCGCCGACGTGAACGCCGACCCCGCGCGTTGCGGTCTTGCTGGGTCGCCGACGCAGGTCGTGCGCTCGTTTGTGCCCGACCGTGACCAAACGTGCGAGGCCGTTGAGGGGACGGCGTCCGAGCAGGCGGCAAAGCTTGCCAAGATTATCGAGGGGATGGCATAGATGAGCGGACTGATTATCGATAGCGAAGCCTGTGTCGGCTGCGGTCGCTGCGTTCGCGCCTGTGCCTCGGGCGGCATCGTAGTGGAAGGCGAACGACCCAGCCGATGCGCCCGCGTAACCGACGGCTGCATCCTATGCGGTGGGTGCGTCGACGCCTGCCCTGTCAACGCTATCTCGATCGAGCGTGACGAGACCGCCGGCGCGGTTGACCTCGATGCGTATCGAGACATTTGGGTATTCGTGCAGACCGACGAGCACGATACGGTGACTCCCGTTGCCTATGAGCTTATGGGCAAGGGCCGCGAGCTTGCCGATGCTCGTGGCTGCCGTCTGGTGGCACTGGCCGGCATGGGCCCTGAGGGTTCTCTCGGTGACCTGGAGCATCTGGTTTGCGCGGGCGCCGACGAAGTCCTGGCCTGTCGCGACGAGCGCCTGCGCCAAAACGATGCGGAGGTCTACACCCGCTTGATTTGCGATTTGGTAGCCGAACGCAAACCCGAGGCCATCCTATACGGTGCGACCGCTTTTGGCCGCGAACTGGCACCCGGCGTTGCCGTGCGTTTGCAGACGGGCCTTACGGCTGACTGCACCGTACTTTCGATGGATACGGAGACGGGACTGCTGCAACAGACGCGTCCGGCGTTTGGCGGCAACCTGATGGCCACCATTGTCTGCCCCAATCATCGTCCCCAGATGGCAACGGTGCGCCCCGGTATCTTTAAGGCTCCCGACTTCGACTACGGCCGCTCTGGCACGATCACCCAGATATCGCTTGCGGATGATGCTAAGGCTCGTGTCGAGATCTCGATTCCCGCCGAGGAGTGGGGACAGCAGCCCTCGATCGCCAATGCCGAGTGCCTGGTCGTGGTGGGTCGCGGCATTGGTTCCAAGAAAAACCTGCCGCTGATGCGAAAACTCGCCGGGGCTCTGGGAGCCGAGCTTGGCTGCACGCGACCTGTCGTGGAGGCTGGCTGGTTGGAGTATCGCCATCAGATTGGCCAGACGGGCGTATCGGTTTCGCCTAAGCTTCTCGTGAGTATCGGTGTTTCAGGCGCCATTCAGCATCTTGCCGGCATCGGTGGGGCGGAGTGCATTATCGCCATCAACGAGGACCCGGATGCCCCCATCTTTGGTGCTGCCCAGTACAAGGTTGTCGGCGATGCCGTCGAGGTCGTCGAGGAGCTGCTGGCCCAGCTTGAGCGCTAGGCGCGCGCCAGCCAGTCGCGCATCTCGTCCTTTAGACGCTCCCAGGTCGCTTGCGTGGCGGGATCGGTAAAGGAGCGCGTAATGCCAAAGGGCGCGTCGAGCAGGCGGTAGATATCGCCCTGCTCGCGCGCCAGCGCGCGGCTCGCCGGATAGACGAGCTCAAACATAAAGCAGATGAGCCCCACCAGGTAGTCCGCGGGCTCGTCGCGTTCATCGCGTGCGACGCAGCGGTGCTCGTCAAAGGCGGCAAGTGTCGGCGACGAGAAACGGCTGCCGAGAAACGTCTTCTCGTCCACCTTGAGGATGGTGTCGACGGTGCTGTCGGCGATGGTGCGCATAATGTCGATCTTGTCACCATCGCGCACGATATCGCAGAAGCTTCGCGTGCGCACGTCGAGCTGCGCGGGTAGACGGAAATCACTGTGATAGGCAATGCTCGCTCGGATGAGCTCATCTTCTGCCGGGTCATCGATAAAGTCGCGGATGCTCGTTACGGCGGGTGCATCGGCGGGATTCTCGCCAAAGAGGACCTCGATGCCCAGCGCCGCATGGCTCATGCTCTCGGCGTCCTTAAAGGTGTCCCAGCGTCGCAGCTGCTCAAAGCGGCCCATATCGTGTAGCAGGCCGCAAAGCCATGCCAGGTCAATATCTTCTGACGACCAGCCCTGCTCGCGCGCTACGGCATCGCATGTCTCGGCCACGTGGTACGTATGCTCGATTTTGAGCGCGATGCGTGGGTTGGTGGCGTCGTAGGCATCGGTGTAGCTTTTGAAGGCCGCGCACGCCCGGTCTCGATCGATGGCTGTCATAATGACTTCCTAAAAAGTTGTGTCTTTCGATCCGGTGGCAATTGTAGGTGAACTCGGTTGCTGTCGGATGATGATTCTGCCGTGTCGCTACATGCGGCTCGGAGACCTTGTCAGGATGAGAAGCGTATGGTGCTCAAAATCGTTAGAACCGTCTGGCCGGTGATGCTTACCTATGTTGCAATAGGCGCGCCGTGCGGAATGATCATGGGGCAGACGGGAATGGAGCCCTGGATGGTCTTTGCCCTGAGCAGCACGTTTGTGACGGGCAGCGGTCAGTTTATGATCTGCAATCTTTGGCTGGCGGGCGTACCGGCACCTTCGATTATCGCGAGCGTTGCCGCCATCTCCTCTCGTTTTGCGCTTTACTCGGCATCGATCGCGCCGCATCTGACGGGTGCCTCGAAGCGTCAGACGCTGGCTGTTGCCGCGACACTTACCGAGGAGGCATATGGCATCTCGCTTGCCAAGTTGGTTGAAGGGGAGGATTGGGGCCCGCGCGAGTCCTTTGTGCTCAACGTGATCCTCATCGCAACATGGGGCGTTTCGTGTACGATGGGCGCCATCGTCGGCGCCGTTGTCGATGTTCCCACCGCCATTGCAGCCTTTGTCTGCACCTCGCTCTTTATCTGCCTGCTCTTTTCGCAGCGGCTGTCGCGCGGCAACGTTGTCGCGGCGGTTTCGGGTGCGGTGTCCGTCGCCGTATGCAAGTTCTTGGGCCTTGCGAATATTGCCGTGCCGGCAAGCGTCGTGGCCGGCATTGCCATTGCGCTCGCGTGCGATACTGTATTTGACGGAAGAGGTGCCCGCGATGCCCGTTAACGAGTTCTTGGTTCTGTGGCTGTCGTCGTGGGCTGCTATCGCGTTCTTTCGAATCGCGCCGGCGTTCGCCTTGCGCGGGCGGACCCTGTCGCCCCGCATTACCGAGGCCCTGGGCTATATCCCGCCCGCTGCCTTTGCCGCGCTGATCGCCAACGACTTGGTGAACCCCGGCGCGTTCGACGTGGGACTCTGGCCTGCCTTGGTTCCCTGGATTGCGGCCGCCGGCGTCGTGGCGGTGGCAATCAAGACAAAGTCGATGTTGTGGTGCTGCGTTTCGGGCATCGTGTTCTATATCGTTTTGAGCCTCGTATAGGAGCAGGACGCGTTATCGTCCCGGCCTAACGAATCGAATTTCTCACCGAGGCGGTCTGCTTCTTCTGGTACCATGGTCAAACTTTACTGTAGCAAAGCGTGACGTGGGCTTTTGTTCTGCGTCAGCGGAAATGGGGGTTTCATGGCACAGGAAGCAACCGCCAACGAGCAAAAGAAATTCAAGGTCCCGCGCATCCCGGGCGACATCATGATCTATCCCATGATCGTCGGTCTTTTGCTCAACACCTTCTGCCCGCAGGTTTTTGAGATCGGCGGCTTCTTTACGGCTGCCTGCCGCGGTGGCTCCAATACCATCGTCGCCGCGATCCTGCTGTTTGTGGGCGCCGGCATCAGCTTTAAGTCCACGCCGGGCGCCATCAAGACCGGCATCGTCGTGCTGATCCCCAAGCTGGTCGTCGCGGCGGCTCTCGGCCTGGGCGTGGCATATTTCTTTAACGACAACTTCCTGGGTCTGAGCTCCGTGTCTATCATCGGCGGCATCACGTTTTGCAACATGGCGCTCTATACGGGCATCATGGGCGAGTTCGGTGATGAGTCTGAGCAAGGCGCTGTCGGTATCCTGTTCTTTACGGCCGGCCCCGCCGTTACGATGATCATCCTTGGTGTTTCGGGTCTCGCCAACATCCCCGTCGGCACCATCATCGGATCCATCCTGCCGCTTGTTATCGGCATGGTCCTGGGCAACCTGTTCCCGTTTATCAAGAACCTGCTGGTTCCCGGCGCCAATCCCGCGATCGCTGTAATTGGTTTTCAGCTCGGTGCGTCCATGAGCCTTTCGAGCTTCATCGCCGGTGGCATTTCGGGCATCCTGCTGGGCCTCATCACGCTCTTTATCGTCGGTCCCATTACCTTCGCCTTCGAGCGCCTGTGTGGCGGCAACGGTAAGGCGGCTGTGGCATGTTCCACCATTGCCGGCACGGCCATGACCACGCCGGTCGCCCTCGCCGAGGTCGCTCCGCGCTATGCCGAGCTTGCGCCCACCGCGTATGCGCAGATCGCCACCGCCGTCATCATCACGGCAATCATGGCCCCGATTCTGACCGGCTGGGTCGATAAGAAGTTCTGCCACGGCGAAGAAGATCTGTCGGTCGAAGGCGTCGAGGCTATTGAGGAGGCCGTCGCGACCGACATCGACGGCGAGTAACGGCCGTTACCGATAATTGATTCCGGCGTGCAATTCGCGCCGTCAGAGCGCCCGAACGAGAACTGTCTTACAGCAACGTTCGGGCGCTCTGCTATTATTCCCTTTACCCCTGCGGAGTAAGGGGCGTTTATTGCCCAGACACGAATCGGGCGATTCTGACCACTTGGATATTGAAGGGAGGGCGTCTAGTGGTTAAGGCACTCAAGATCGAGATATTCCTGCTGTGCATGATTATTCTTATCGGGCTTGCCGTGCGAAGCCGTCGCTCCCTGTTCTCGAGCACCCAGCAGCTTTTGTTTAGCATGCTGGGCTACACGTCTGCTGCCTACATTTTCTTCGATATGATCTGGACGCTCTCGGACGGCGTGAGCACTCCTGTAGGCATCACGGCCAACTGGATTTCCAACGCGGTTTCGTTTTCGCTGTTCGCCATCGCGTGCCTCATTTGGTTTTTCTATTCCGAGACGATGCAGGGCTCACGGCTCCTGACCACGCCCTACAGGGTGGTACTTTTAACGTTGCCAACCGCATTGGTGGTCGTGCTGGCATTTACCAGCTACTGGACGCACGCTATGTTCTATATCGATGCGCAGGGCGTATATCGTCGCGGCTTTGCTTATATGATCCAGCCCAGCGTGAGCTACTGCTACGTCATATATACGTCCTTGCATGCCTTTATTCAGGCTCGAAAAGTCGAAAGCCTGCAAAAGAAGGCCATTTATCGCACCCTCGCCTTTTTTGCGGTTCCCGCTCTGGCGGGCGGTACCTTCAAGGTTTTGTTTTCGGTACCGGGCCTTTGCGTCGGTATAACGCTGAGCATCCTGCTGCTCTACATCATCTGCCAGGAGCAGCTGATCTCGACCGACCCGTTGACTGGCCTTAACAATCGCAACCGTTTTGAGACCTATATGCTGTCGCTGTTCTCGGGTACTGACCAGGCCGAGGGTGTGTATCTGCTTATGATGGACGCTGACGGCTTTAAGCAGATTAACGACCGGTATGGACATGTTGAGGGCGATCATGCCCTCCAGGTCATATCTGCTACGCTCAAAGAGGTCTGCTCGGCGTCTGGTGGCTTTATCGCACGTTATGGTGGCGATGAGTTCGTGGTGCTTCAAAAGGCGACGGCGGAGCAGGACATCATAGACCTGTGTTCGGTGATTAACGACGAGCTCGCTCGTGCCGAGGTGCCGTATGCATTGCGGATGTCCATCGGTTACGCGTGGGTCGGCGATAGCGTTGACACCTGGCAAGACTTACTTCGCGCTGCCGATGCGGAGCTCTACCGCGTCAAGGCCGAGAAAAAGAAAGCCGGCGTACAAATACGCTAGAAAAAGGGCACACGCTTGCGTGCATGGCGGCCCTCGGCTCTCCGATGTACTCCATTAAGCTAAAGCATGTGAATCCCCTCTACTAAATAAGGGCAGTTCGTTAGACCTTTTTGGGCCTGTTAACAATGATGATGCCGCTGCAGACCAAGAGCAGGGCAACGATGACAGTAACGGGGCTCGTGCCGGCGCCCTCGCCAAGCAGCAGTGCGCTCAGCAGTACGCCAAAGACCGGGTTCATAAACCCAAAGACCGAGACGCGGCTGACGGGGTTGACGGCAAGCAGCCGCGACCACAGCGAGTAGGCGACCGCGGAGATAAGCGCCATGTAGATGATGAGCGCGATGGCGGGGACAATCGCCGTGGGGGAGAGCGCTCCACCCATCAAAAAGCCGATGGCGGTGAGGACCAGGCCGCCGACCAAGAACTGCCACCCGGCAAGCAAGACGCCGTCGTGCTTGCGCGAGAAGATGCCGATCAGGCAGGTCGAAAGAGCACCCGCGACAGTGGAGGCTAGGATAAAGCCCTCGCCATCGAGCCTGAAGCCAAAGGTGCCATCCGCGCCCGAAAGGTTGACGAGCGCGACGCCGGCAAAGCCCAGCGCACAGCCAAGCACCTTGGCCGTATTGAGCTTCTCGGTGTGAAATGCCAGGGCGGCAAAGAGGATTGCGAGGAAGTTGGCGCTGGCCTCGATGATGGAGCTCGACATGGCGCTGGCGCGTGAGAGGCCCAGATAGAAAAAGAAGTACTGCCCGATAGTCTGGAAGAGCGACAAGACAAAGATGGGTTTGATGTCGCGCGCTTGCGGTATGAGGGGGCGGCGTTGGGCCGCGCTCATCCCAACGATAACCAGGGCGCCGGCAAGCGTAAAGCGTAAACCTGCAAAGAGCAGCTGCGAAGCGCTATCGTGCGCTGGGATACCAAAGAGTGCGTAGCCGATCTTGATGCAGGGAAAGGCCGATCCCCAGAGTGCACAGCAAACAAGACAGCCCAGGATGAGTCCGGGCAGGGTGGCGAGATACGGCTTGCGGCTTTCCATGATGTCCTTCCTGTATGCGCGAAGCAAAAAAGAACCCGCCACCGGGGGTGCCGGTGGCGGGTGTTGTTACCCGAGGGGATTGTACCCGATGGGAAAGCTTTAGGCGAAGTAGGCTACGCCGCTCTCAAAGATCGGCATGAACTTATCGCCGGGGACATGCTCGGGCACGTTGCGGTACAGGTTGTCGCCGCGACGCTCGGCATGGCCCATCTTGCCCAGGACGCGGCCGTCGGGGCTCGTGATGCCCTCGATGGCGAGTGCGGAGCCGTTGGGGTTGACGGAAAGATCCATGCTGGGCTTGCCGTCCTCGCCCACGTACTGCGTGGCGACCTGGCCGTTGGCGATCAGCTGGGTGAGCACTTCGTCATTGGCGACAAAGCGGCCCTCGCCGTGGCTGATGGCGACGGTGTAGGGGTCGTCCAGGCTGCACTGCGACAGCCACGGGGACAAGTTGGACGAGATGCGGGTGCGCACCAGACGGCTCTGGTGGCGACCGATGGTGTTGAACGTCAACGTGGGCGCATCGGGCGTGGCGTCGACGATGTCGCCGTAGGGCACCAGGCCGAGCTTGATCAGGGCCTGGAAGCCGTTGCAGATGCCCAGCATCAGGCCATCGCGGGCCTTGAGCAGGTCGCGGACTGCCTCGGTGACCTCGGGAGCGCGGAAGAACGCCGTGATGAACTTGGCGGAGCCGTCGGGCTCGTCGCCGCCCGAGAAGCCGCCGGGGATCATGACGATCTGGCTTGCACGAATGCGGCGGGCAAGCTCATGGGTGCTCTCGGCGACGGCCTCGGGCGTGAGGTTGTTGATCACGAAGGTGTCGGCCTCGGCACCGGCGGCACGGAAGGCGCGGGCGCTATCGTACTCGCAGTTGTTGCCGGGGAACACGGGGATGATCACGCGCGGGCGGGCGATCTTGGCGCCGCCGTACACGTGGATATTCTTGGCGCGGAAGTCGATGGTCTCGACCTCGGGGGTCTCGTCGGCGCTGCGGTAGGCGAAGACGCCCTCGATGCCGCTCTCCCAGGCCTCCTGGAGCTCGGCGAGCTCGATGACTTCGGAGCCGGTGTCGATGACATAGCCCTCGACGGTGGTGCCCAGGGGCTCGACGACAACGCCGTCGGCGACCTCGGGCAGCTCGGCATCCTCGGCGAGCTCGACGACAAAGCTGCCGTAGAGCGGGGTGAAGAGGCTCTCCACGTCTACATCCTCGGCAAGCTCGATACCGATCTGGTTACCGACGCACATCTTAAAGAGGCTCTCGGCGCCGCAGCCGTAGCCGGGCGTGGAGATGGCCAGGGCGTTGCCGGTAGCAGTGAGCGCCTCGACGGCGTCAAACGCGGCGAGCAGCTGCTGAGCATCGGGGCGGTAGTCCTCGCCATAGGTGGCGGGGGCGATGCGGACGACGCGGTGCGTGAGGCCCTTGAACTCGGGCGAGACGGCGCGGGCGGCCTTGCCCACGGCGACGGCGAAGCTGATCAGGGTCGGTGGAACGTTGAGCTCGCCGGCTTCGTCCTCAAACGAACCGCTCATGGAGTCCTTGCCGCCGATGGCGCCGGCACCCAGGTCGACCTGGGCCATAAGGGCACCCAGGACGGCAGCCATGGGCTTGCCCCAGCGCTCGGCCTCGGTGCGCAGGCGCTCGAAGTACTCCTGGAAGGAGAGGTAGGTGCGCTTGTGCTCAAAGCCGGCGGCAACGAGCTTGGCGATGGACTCGACCACGGACAGGTAGGCGCCCGCAAACTGGTCGGCCTCCATCAGATAGGGGTTGAAGCCCCATGCCATGGCGCTCGCCGTGGTGGTCTCGCCGTCCACGGGGAACTTGGCGACCATGGCCGAGCTTGGGGTGAGCTGCGTCTTGCCGCCAAAGGGCATGAGCACGGTCGCGGCGCCGATGGTGGAGTCGAAGCGCTCGGAAAGGCCCTTGTTAGAAGCGACGTTGAGGTCGGTGACGAGCGAGGTCATGCGCTCGGCGAGCGTGGTACCGGCCCAGCTGGGCTGCCACACGCTACGGGCGCACACGTGGGCGACCTGGTGCTTGGGCGCACCGTTGGAGTTGAGGAACTCGCGGGACAGATCGACGATGGCGACGCCGTTCCAGGCCATGCGCATGCGCGGCTCGGCGGTAACCTCGGCGATAACGGTCGCCTCGAGGTTCTCCTCGGCGGCGTAGCCCATGAACTCCTCGACGTCACCGTCGGCGACGGCACAGGCCATGCGCTCCTGGGACTCGGAGATGGCGAGCTCGGTGCCGTCCAGACCGTCGTACTTCTTGGTCACGGTGTCCAGGTCGACATACAGGCCGTCGGCAAGCTCGCCCACGGCGACCGAGACGCCGCCGGCGCCAAAGTCGTTGCAGCGCTTGATCAGGCGGCAGGCGTCGCCGCGACGGAACAGACGCTGCAGCTTGCGCTCGACCGGGGCGTTGCCCTTCTGGACTTCGGCGCCCGAGGTCTCGATGGACTCGGTGTTCTGGGTCTTGGAGGAGCCGGTGGCACCGCCGATGCCGTCACGGCCGGTACGGCCGCCCAGCAGGATGATCTTGTCGGTGGGGGCGGGGCACTCGCGGCGCACGTGGTTTGCCGGGGTAGCGCCTACGACGGCGCCGACCTCCATGCGCTTGGCCACGTAGCCGGGGTGATAGAGCTCGTTGACCTGGCCGGTGGCAAGACCGATCTGGTTGCCGTAGCTGGAGTAGCCGGCGGCAGCGGTGGTCACGAGCTTGCGCTGCGGCAGCTTGCCCTCGAGCGTCTCGGACACGGGGACGGTGGGGTCGCCGGCACCGGTGACGCGCATGGCCTGGTACACGTAGCTGCGGCCCGAGAGCGGGTCGCGGATGGCGCCGCCCACGCAGGTGGCGGCACCGCCGAAGGGCTCGATCTCGGTCGGGTGGTTGTGGGTCTCGTTCTTAAACAGGAACAGCCAGTCCTGCTCCTCGCCGTCGACATCGACCTTCACCTTGACGGTGCAGGCATTGATCTCCTCGGACTCGTCGACATCGGTCATGACACCGGTCTTCTTAAGGTACTTGGCGCCGATGGTGCCCATGTCCATGAGGCAGACGGGCTTGGCGTCGCGACCGAGCTCGTGGCGCATCTCCATGTAGCGGTCGAAGGCCTGCTGCACCACGGCGTCGTCGATCGTCACGTCGTCCAGGACGGTGCCGAAGGTGGTGTGGCGGCAGTGGTCGGACCAGTAGGTGTCGATCACGCGGATCTCGGTGATGGTGGGGTCGCGATCCTCATCGCGGAAGTATTGCTGGCAGAAGGCGATGTCCGCCTCGTCCATGGCAAGGCCGCGGTCGGCGATGAAGGCGGCAAGGCCGGCCTCGTCGAGCTCGCGGAAACCGTCGAGCACCTCGACGGGCTGGGGTTCGGGGGTCTCCATGTGCAGCGTCTCGGGCAGGTCGAGCGAGGCGATGCGGGCCTCGACGGGGTTTACCACGTAGTGCTTGATGGCCTCGATGGCGGCCTCGTCCAAGTCGCCCGAGATCATATAGACCTTGGCGGAGCGCACGGCGGGGCGCTCGCCCTGGCTGATGAGCTGCACGCACTCGCTGGCGGAGTCGGCGCGCTGGTCAAACTGGCCAGGCAGGAATTCGACGGCAAAGACGGCGCCATCGCTTGCGGGGAGCTCGTCATAGGTCACATCGACCTGGGGCTCGCTAAAGACGGTCGGGACGCAAGAGCGGAAGAGCTCCTCGTCGATGCCCTCGACGTCGTAGCGGTTGATGATCCTCAGGGCCTCGATGCCCTGAATGCCGAGAATCTCGGTCAGCTCGCCCTTGAGCTGCTGAGCCTCGACGTCGAACCCGGGTTTCTTCTCCACGTAGATACGAGAGACCATTGGTTCCTGCCTTCCTGATCGGTTGGGCGTACGGTACGGTATGCGGCAGCGGTCGGTTTGCGGGGCAAGCCTCGCGGTCGCCTTGAGCCACATGTTTGTAAACGTCACTATGATACGACAGCTCGCGGCGCGTAGAGGACGGCGAGGGTGCTACAGTGAAGCTCAAACAAGAGAAAGGCATCACATGGCATTCGTTTCTCTCGCCATCATCGCGCTCGTGGCCTTTGCGAGTCCCTTTATCGCCTCGGCAATTCCCGGAAAGCCCGTTCCCGAGACGGTCTTTTTGCTCGTGTTCGGCGCGGTGCTGGGTCCGCATATGCTCGGCATCATCCATGTGGACGCCGAGGTCTCGCTCGTGTCCGAGCTCGGCTTGGCCTTTTTGTTCCTGCTCGCCGGTTTTGAGATCGACCCCAAGAACATCACGGGCGTCGAGGGGCGCTATGGCATGGCGACGTGGGTCGTCACGTTTGGCATCGCCTGGCTTGCCGTGCGCTTTACGCCGTGGTTCTCGGTCAGCCATTTCGACGGCATCGCCGTGACGCTCGCGCTTACCTCGACGGCGCTCGGCACGCTCGTGCCCATCATGCGCGAGCGCTCGCTTACCGGCACACGCGTGGGCGATTCGATTCTCGCGTACGGTACCTGGGGCGAGCTTGGCCCCGTGCTTGCCATGTCGGTGCTGCTCTCTGCGCGCACCGGCATTCAGACACTCGTGATCTTGGGTCTGTTTGCGGTGGTCTGCGTGCTGCTGGCCGTGGTCCCGAGCCGCTCCAAGCGCGTCGGCAGCCGCTTCTTTGCGTTTGTCGAGGAGCGCGCCGATACCACATCGCAGACCTTCGTGCGCTTGACGGTTCTCATCCTGGTCACGCTCGTGGCGTTCTCGGCCATCTTCGATCTCGACATCGTGCTGGGCTCCTTTGCCGCCGGCTTTGTCCTGCGCTATATCATCCCCGAGGGCAATCACACGCTCGAGACCAAGCTCGATGGTCTGGCCTACGGCTTTTTGATCCCCGTGTTCTTTACCGTGTCGGGCGCAAAGATCGACCTGACGGCTGTGGCATCGCGCCCCGGGCTGCTCGTGGGCTTTATCGTGGCGCTGCTCATCATCCGCGCCGTGCCCATTCTTGTCTCTATGAGCATCTGTCCCGAGACGCGCGATGTCTCGGCGTATGGCCGCATTACCGTGGCCCTGTACTGCACCACGGCGCTTCCGATCATCGTTGCCGTAACGAGTGTGGCCGTTAACGCGGGGGCGCTTTCGCAAGACATTGCCTCGGTCATGGTTGCCGCCGGTGCCATCACGGTGTTCTTGATGCCGCTGCTCGCGCAGCTCTTCTACCGCGTGGTGGATGCTGCGCCGGTTGCCGCCGTGGCAGAGGTTGCCGAGCATCCATCCGATGCGCTCGACATCCTGCGCGCCCACCACGACCTAGCGAGCTTGCTCGCGCGCGAGCATGAGCTGCTGACTTCGCATGGCCATGGTCGCGTATTCGAGGGCCTGCCTACGCTCGATACGATTGCCGAGCGTCTTTCCGCCGAGGCGGCGAGCGGCCATATCGATGCCCGTATTGTGGACGCGGCGCATCTTCTTGCCGATAAGACCTATGGAGACGAGGTCGACCCGTCCGAGCTGACTCCGCGCGAGCGTCGCCGCCTGGAGCGCGCCAAGCTCGCCGTGCGCGAATACCGCCGCCGCATGCTGGAGCTCTATGCAAGAGAAGAAGCCGAGGACGACGACGGCAAGTAGTCGATACTCTCTCGGGGAAGCCGCGTCCTGCTTTGAAGGCTCGGAACGGGATGTGGTTTCCGAAACGGGGCCGTTGGGAAACTGTGTCCCGGAATGGGCGCTCAGAGTGGGATGCAGTTTCCGCAAGAGACCCGTTGCGGAAACGGTATCCCAGAATCGGCGTTCAAAACGGGGCGCAGTTTCCGCAAGGAGGTCCTGGGGAAAACCGTGCCCCGTTCTGATCCGAAATACTGGGACATAGTTTCCCTTTCATAACAAGAGAAAGCGCGCTCCCTGCGGTTGATGCAGGCAGCGCCTCTTGCATAAAGCTCTGCTGAGGCTTGAAATTAGTTCGCTATGTAGATTAGGAAACATTAATTGCCAATACTTCAAATTCTGAAATTAGACAATGCATTTCTTGAGTCTTAATTGCAAATATCGGATATATTCGAAATAATGAAAGACGATTTAGCTATTTGATTTCAAAGGAGCGATGAAGCGATGGCGTACAAGACGCTCGAAAAACTCTTTTATGCAGATCCAAGCTCCGATCGTTATGCTTGCCATGACGAGCTGCTGCGCGAGCGCCTTACTGCCGACGGCACGGTGCGGACTGGAATTCACCTTGAGCATGGTGAACTGTTCGCTTGTGTTCCTTTGAACCTGTCCGTTGCTAGCGAGCGGATCCTCAGAAAAGAGCGAAAGATTTCCAACCTGTGGAACAGCTTGCCTTATGTGGCTTTGGGGGCCTCGATTCGTTCGCTGGTGCTTGAGGAGGTTGTTTTCAGCAACGAGATGGAGGGTGTGCACAGCACGCGGCGCCAGATTGAAGCGGCGCTGGAGTCTGCGGAGGATGCTGCGGCCGAACTTTGCGGTGCCGCCGAAAAGGAGCACACTCCTTTTATTGAATTCGCTCGCCTCTACCTTCAGCTGGTGGATGGTTCAAGTCGTCCCGGCAAACCCGAGGATATCCGCGAGATTTTCGATGCCGTCACTAAGGGCGTGCTTGACCCGAAGGACCGTCCGGATGGCAAGATGTTCCGTTTGGGTCCCGTTGTGATTGAGAACAGTCGGGGCAAGATTCTCCATCAGGGTGTTTCCTCGGAGCCCGAAATCATTGACCTCCTTGGCAAGATGATAGAGTTGGGCAATCGCGAAGATGTCCCAAGCCTCTATGCAGCCTCAATCTGCCATTTTCTCTTTGAGTATATTCACCCCTTCTATGACGGTAACGGGAGAACGGGGAGGTACCTTCTCGCGTTGAGCCTGAACGAGACGTTGTCGCAGCCTACGGTGTTGTCGCTCTCTAGGACGATTGCTGAGAATAAAACCGCATATTACAAGGCGTTTGACGTGGTGGAGAGGCCCCTTAACGGTAGCGAGGCTACTCCGTTTGTTGCAATGATTCTTGATTTGGTCGAGCAAGCGCAAGATGCCGTTCTGAGCGATTTGGCCGAAAAGCGCGTACAACTCGATGATCTCAAGCGGGCGATCGATGAGCTCGACGATACGTTTACCGAAAGGGCAAAAGATATTCTGTTTTATGCGGCACAGATGCATATCTTCGGTGCCTTTGGCGAATCTACGCTTGATGGTGTGTCGGGCTATCTCGATGTGACAAAGCCGACAGCGAGTAGGTCATTGTCGAGCCTAATCGCTGCCGGATATTTAGAAAAAGTGTCCGCAAGGCCGCTCGTGTGCAAGATGACGGTGGCGGGACTTAATCTGCTCGGGCTAGAGTGAACATCGGTTATCAGACAAATGAACACTCCGAGCGTTTGCCCGCCATTCCTCCATGGTGTGAAATCACTCTTATCCTATTGAGGCGCCTTTGAGGTTGCCAATGGACTGTTGCGGCAAGCGGTGAAAGCTATGATTCAATTTCGTTTGTCACATACGCCAGGAGTTCATCGTCTAAGGCCTTCAGAGAGTTCTTGATTTCTCGCCTGCGCTCGCGAGCCTGTTCGATTTTTGCATCACATTCTCGTTTTGCCTTGAATTCGAACGGGCTGAAAAAGGAACGTCTGCTCTTAAGCTCTCGAAGTTCGTTCCCCAGCCGGTCAAATTCATCTTTGAGCGCTTGTTTTTGCGTCTTTTTAACAGGATTATCTAACCAGTATTTGGCTTGGAGCTCTGCTTCTTTTTCAGCGCGCTCACGTTCCTTCTTCTTCTCGGAGTCGTATTCGTCACGCTTTGCCATGTCCTCTTTGAGGCGTTCCTTTCGTAACGTGATCGCCTCGGCATTTAGTGAAAAGCCTTCCTTCACGCTATTTGACACATATGCGCCGTGGGCTCTCGTATAGGTTTTATGTCCTATGTTCAACTCTTCAATTACACATAAGTTTGACCACACATTGAACAATAACTCGGGTGCCAAGATAAGACCTGTAATCGAATGGCCCTCAGTCTCTGTCTCTAAGAATTTAATCGCGGTTCTCAACGCTAATTCATATCGATTGTATACGAGCGTGCACATGTCGAAAGCGTCCTCTTCTGCGGACCGGTCGACGCCGCTGCCGTCAAGAAAGTAATCAAAAATGTTGTTGTTTTCCCACTTGTCTCGCCATTTGGTTACACCGTCTACTACAGAGCTGTCGATGATGTTTGCTGCCGTAAAATACATTCGTGGTATCTCTTCAGTAAAGAGGTACTTCTCCATGTCTGTATCAATTAAAGCGTGGCGTTGGCTGTCGGAAATATCCGGAGACTTGAGCATTTCTTTCTTTGCTTTGCAAAAAGTAAAGGAAAGTTTGCCGATTGCTTCCCATTGGCTTTTTCTTATTTCGAGATGGGATGCCAGCGTGCCTGCAATCAACGCGAGATTATCATCTGATGGTGTGTTGATTATTGGCTTGGCATACAAGGAGCTAACTGCTTCGATAATATCATCGAGGTGCAGTTTTAGACTTTTGATGACGCTCCACGCATGAATTAGGCCTTCACAGGTTTTTACTTCATTTGGAAGCAGTTGAAAGGTTTTGAGAAAACAGTCCGAAGATTCGCGAAGGCGATTGTTTTTAATTGTCAGTTGCCAGTCGATTGCTATTGACTTAATTGCCCAAGCATCAATGTTGTCCAAATCAATCTCTAACACCTTGTTCGCATATCGTTCGGCTTCGCAGAAGTTTCTGGTTTTGCATGCAGTTTTGGCCAACGTGAGCAGCCTTTCTGCATCGGCCGTCTTGTCTGTTTTCACCGTGCCTTCGATTTGAACAACGCCTTCAACCATCATTTTCTTTGCGGACTCGAGCGTATATTTCATACCGCAGTTTTGACAGACGAAGAAATCCCCATCTTTGACGATTTCGGTACCGCCGCAAAGTTCACATTTCAGGGCTTTCATGAAGCTAGACCTCTTTCTTTTCAACGATATATATCCATGCAAGAAGCGTTTCTTTGCGAATGAGAATCCGGGCAGTAATTCTTTTGCCGTCGCGATCTTCGATTAGCACCAAACCGGTTGGAAACAGATATGTCTGTCCGTGTGCAATCCCATTTCGAAGATGGCGAAATAGGCACTGCATTCTGTTTTCATCACCGCTGCGGCGCTCGATGGAGTTGTCCTCTCGGAGCGTTAGTTTGACATCCTTGTGTAGGACCGCTCTTGGGTGTTCGGCGCATATTTCTTTATCTAGGGCCATGTTCTCCAGAGTTCCATCAATGGTCTGGCTTCCTATGAAAATGAAAGAGGTTATCCCGGACTCCTTTAATAGCTTTCTCTCTAGTATCTTGATGGAGGGTCCGTTCCAACCTAAAGACGTCAACGTTCGCTGCGTTGACAAAGCGGTCTTATCTTTTGCGATGGGTGCTTGCAAAACGTAGAACCGAAATAGCTCTGATAGCTCGTCTGGCGTAAAGCAATCTGATAGAGGGGCTCGATAACCCTCGAGTTTGAATTTAGTGCTGTTGCAGGAGTGTTGATAGTTTTCATTGACGTGTGATTTATTGGTTCCCATATCCGGCTTCCTTTAGCGCTTATTTATGATTTCCTGCTGACGGATATATGCTTTTAGTTGCTTACAAGTATCTTGGGCGTCGGGGAGCGAATTTGCTTTTACCGCTTTGTCGAGATTTTCGATAGCGATAGGTATCAAATTTGAAAGGGGCCGGTTTCCAGTTTTATCTAAAACGGGGTTTGCGTAGCGCATAGTTTCCAGAACGTCTGCGATTGCCGGTTTCAGATCGCTAGGTGCTTCTTCTAGGAGCAGTTCGAGTTTGATTTTGTTTGATTTCATTGAATTGGTAAGTGTCGAGACATGTTCCTCGACATCTGAGGTTTGACTCTCGGATGCATTTGCTACACACAACGTAATTACTGACGTGCCAAGTAAAAGGATGCTGAAACCCGAAAGAACGGACAACGCATCGGTCTTTAGCGCTGCTCCGAAAAGAACTAGGGTCAGCTGGATTGCAAATGAAGCCCCCATGAGAACTGTCTTGGAAATACCAAGCAGCTTTAGTTTCTTTACGGGGTCATGAAGGAGGACTGCGACCAACAAGGAGAGCGCAACCAAAGAGAATGCGCTCTCAATCCAAAAGGTAGTTGAGGGTCCAAATAAAAGTACGGCCACGCTTTCGATAACTATGAAGAGGGCTACGGGGGTTGCTGCAACATATGCCTGCGTGTTCTTCATTATGACCTCCGTGCTCCGCACTCGGGACAGAACTTCTCGGTTCCAGAGAAGCGATATCCACACTCGGAACAGAACTTTGCAGCACTTTGCTGCGAATTGGTATCCGTTGGGATGGGCTGCGTCGCGGACGTGCTGGTCGCTTGTGAGAGTGCATCGGTCATAACTGACCCCATGGTCCCACCAACACCGGCCATTACGCCTAGGCCGATTCCCATGTTTGCATATTCGCCAACCGCTTCGTTTTGGGCCATCTTTTCGGCAACATCGAAGCTGCGTTCCTGTTGATAGGTATAGCCTTCGATTTGCCGTTTCTCTGCGCGTGCTTTTGCGGAGATTACGGTTCGCTGCGCCGCGGTTTCTTGTTCGATAACGCTGACTTGCTGCTTTATCTGCGCCTCGCGTACGTCGGCATATTGCTTGAAATGGAGATCCTTAAACTTCTCGTATATCGGGTCGCCTTCGGGCTTGACGATGGCGGTGACCAGCATTTGCGTTAACGAGAGACCGTATGCGGCAAAGTCGGGAAGCAGCTTGTTCTTAAGCGAGCCAGATAACTCTTCCAGGTGTGTATCAAGTTCGAAAATGGAGAGTTTTTGTTCGGTTATTACTTGTGCAAGATGAGTTTTTATGCGAGTTTGCAGGAAAGCTTTGAAATAACTGATCAACTTGTCCTGGGAGAGCAAGGCTTCGGTTCCAACAAGTTTGAGAAGAAGCCTGCGGGGCTCTTTTACAGCAAGAGCCATCTCTCCTGATGCCCCGAGCGAAAGCGGAAATCCATAAGTCGGTTCCATGAACTGAATCTTGGAATTGGTTCCCCAGCGGATGCCCATCTGCTCGATGAGGTTAACGAAGTAGATCTCTGAGTGAAAGGGGCTGACGCCACCGGTTGTTATCTTCGAAATGCCGTTCAGTAGCGGTAGATTTTAAGTCTCAAGTTCATGCCTGCCCGGTCCAAACGAATCCAGGGCCTGTCCATTAAGGAAGAAAATTGCTTCTTGGGTCTCGTGGACAATGAGTTGCGAACCTGTATTGAAATCTTCTGAGGGGTGTTTCCAGATAAAAGTTTGGTTATTGCCCTCATATGTGATGACATCCGTGATGCTCATAGTCCTCCTACTTCCATGGTTAGTAATGCGGATTTGCTAGGATGGCCGTCGTTGCTACGACGGCAAAAGTAGTGCTGAGACCCAGGCGCAGGATGTCGCCGGGGTACAGCTGGGCGGGTGCGCCGGAGCTGATGTCAAGTTCGCTGTTATCGGCTGCTCGAATCAGATACGTGCCGTTGGTCGAA
Organism: uncultured Collinsella sp.; assembly: GCA_900540905.1. Taxonomy (GTDB): domain Bacteria; phylum Actinomycetota; class Coriobacteriia; order Coriobacteriales; family Coriobacteriaceae; genus Collinsella. The sequence continues at coordinate 46,120 of UQHR01000008.1, forward strand.
CCGAGATCTTGTGCGTACCAAGCATTGTTCTCGGCGAAGATACGGAGATGCCTGGCGGAGACATCCAGCCCAACATCGGTGACAGCGCTGTCTTCGAGTGCGAGCGCTCCGATGATGGAGCCCATGACAGAAGGCTCAATGACATAAGGGCCGCCGACGACGAGTTCGTTGTCGATCCTGATAAGGCCGATCGCATGTTCGGTGCCTGTTTGTTTTAAATCGCATGGACAGAAAGAAATGCTTGAGGGGGTAAACGACCTGACGTTCTCTGCGAATTCAAAGCGGTTCCGGATGTACGCGATAGCGCGGGCCGGATCGCACCAACAGGCGGTCGAAACAACGAGCGCGATTGAGATAAGAGCCCTGTAATCTTTGTCTGGCTGGTAGCTGACGAGGCGCGAGACGGCGTTCCGGTAAAGGAGCCCATTACGCCCACAGGTACTGAGCGCTTGAGCCATCGCGTCAGTCGCTGCCGCAATCATGGTATAGATGTCGGCGTTCGAATACCCTTTTTCCTGTAGCTTGTGCAGGATTTGATTCGATGCGCAGGACCAGTCGGCAAAGTAGCGATCTTCTAGGGAGCCCGGCTGCGAGTGCACAATCGTGCGCGAAAGCCAGCTGGTGTCCTGTGCCATTTGGGCGGTAGGCTGTCCATTTGTTAACGGCAGATCGGATAGTAACAGTTCAGCAAGTGCGCGATGGCTCAGAGTAAATGAAGTCTTGAACAGGGAGAACATGACCTCGAGCGGTGTTTGCCGTCTTGGCATGACATTCTCCCTTCCTTGACCTTATTCGCTAAATTAAGGATAAGGGTGCCACTAGCCGATTTTACTGTGCAACAAATTGCATGTCGGCGAGCGGTCGCGCCGCCTGATGCGTTTGCTCCAGCATGAAAGCTGGTTATCTTAGGGTGCTATGCGGTCGCGTTTTGATCAGGATGGCATGGCTCAACCGCCCTTCGGGAAACTGTGTCCCGTAATGGACGTCCAGAGTGGGATGTAGTTTCTGCGAAAGACCTGTTGCGGAAACGGTATCCCAGAATCGGCGTTCGAAACGGGACGCAGTTTCCGCAAGGGGGTCTGGGGGGAACCATGTCCCGTTCTGAGCTGAAATACCGGGACGCAGCTTCCCTTGCAAACAGAACAAGGCGCGCTGCCTGCGGTTGATGCAGGCAACGCGCCTTTTACGTTGGGCCTCGTTGAGGTTCGAAGTCGTGGCTTGCGACCGTTAGGAGCGGGCGGCTCCGTCGACGGGGAGCACGGCGCCCGTGACATAGGAGGACATGTCGCTCGCTAGGAAAACATATATGCCGTATAACGAAGAGCGAACTAGTTCGCCATAACGCCTTCGGTCCAGGCCTCAACGTCCTCGATGCGCAGGACGTTGGCGACCTCGGCCACGCAGCCGACGCTGGCAAGCTCGGCGGCGGCAGCCTGGACGTCCTTCTCGAGCGCGCGGTGCGTCAGGAAGATGACCGAGCAGGTGTCGGTGACGCCCGACTTGCCATCCTCGACCTGATTGATGAGCGAGATCGAGATGTTGTGCTTGGCAAAGATATCGACCGTCTCGGACAGGGCGCCCACGCGGTCGGCGACCTTCAGGCGCACATAGTACTTGGTCTGGAGTTCGTCCATGGGCTTAAAGGCGAGGTTGTGGCCGTAGGGCTCGATCTCGGGCAGCGGTGCCACGCCGCGGCTGATCTGCTCGGACAGCGACAGGATATCGCCTACGACGGCGCTCGCGGTGGGGAAGGAGCCTGCGCCGGCACCGTAGAACATGGTCTCGCCCACAGCGTCGCCCACCACGTAGACGGCGTTCATGGCGCCGTTGACCTTGGCGAGCATGTGGTCGGCAGGGATTAGCGTGGGGTGCACGCGGACGTCGACGCCGGCATCGGTGTTGCGGGCGATGCCCAGCAGCTTAATGGTGTAGCCGAGCTCGCGGGCCTGGGCGATGTCCTCGGCGCCGATGGTACGGATGCCCTGCTGGTAGACGTCGTCGGTGGTCACGCGGGTGCCAAAGCCGATGGAGGCGAGGATGGCCGTCTTGCTGGCGGCGTCGAAGCCGTCGACGTCGGCGGACGGATCGGCCTCGGCGTAGCCCTTGGCCTGGGCGTCGGCGAGCACGTCGGCGTAATCGGCGCCCTCGGCGTCCATGCGCGACAGGATGTAGTTGGTGGTGCCGTTGAGGATGCCGGCGATGGTCAGGATCTTGTTGCCCACCAGGTCGTGCTCGAGCGTGCTGACGATGGGGATACCGCCGCCGCAGCTGGCCTCGCACTTGATCTGCACGCCGCACGCGCGCGCCTTCTCGGCGAGCGTCTCGACATGACGGCCCAGCAGGGCCTTGTTGGCAGAGACGACATGCTTGCCGTTCTCGAAGGCGGTGGTGAAGATTTCGGTCGCGGGGTGCTCGCCGCCGATGAGCTCGACGACGATATCGACGGCGGGGTCGGTGACGACGTCGTGCCAGTCGCTCGTAAAGGCCTCGCGCTCAATACCGGCGGCTTCGGCCTGCTCCCAAGCAAGCGCGCAGGCGCGGGTCAGCTTAAGGTCGATGCCGTAGGCGGCCAGGTACTCATCGTGGTGGCTTTTGATCAGACGGGCCACGCCGCCGCCGACGGTTCCCAGACCGATGAGGCCGACGTTCACGGTGCGCAGGGGTTCGCTCATAGATAGCTCCTTCGTGCATCTTATGGATGGATTAACCGCTTAAAGGTTGAGTGCATTCTAGCGTGAAGTGCGGGCGCGTGCTTGCCTGGCAGCGGGAGCAGCACAAAACGGCACCCCCGAAACGCTGCGGAAACATTGGAAACACGCTTGCTACAAACGAACTTCCGTAACAAACTGTCAACGTTTGCACCATAAGGTTTGCCCTGTGCGACTGGGGCATGCAGGCGCTCGTCGGCCCCGTCACGACTGGTGCCGCCGTCGCCGTCTCGGGCGAGATCGCCGACGATATGCTCATTACCCCGTTTTCGGCTGACGATGAGAAGAATGCCGACTTCGTCAAGGCCTATAAGGATGCCTACGACGAGACGCCCAACCAGTTTGCCGCCGACGCCTACGATTGCGTCCACGCCATCGTCGAGGCCATCGACAAGGCGGGCATCGATATTACGGCCGACGGCGCCGACATTGCCGGCGACCTTGCCAAGGCCATGCGCAAGATCAAGATCGAGGGCCTGACGGGCGAGCTCACGTGGAACGACGAGGGCCAAGTCGAAAAGCCTGCTACGGCCTATGTGATTCAGGACGGCAAGTACATCGCCGCCTAAGTGCATATACAACGAGACCGGTGGGGTCGTTTTATTCAGGGTAAGGACGCTTGTAACGGAATGGAAACATTACTTTCACACAATAAAGTGGCTAAACTGCATAAACAGACAGGGATACGCATATTTATGGATAAATGGACAAAGTAAAAGAAAAGTTGAAATAATCGCCACTTTTCTCAACTAAAGCGTCTACTATTTTGCGAACGCCGAACACGGCGAAGGATGGCCTGTCGGGTAACCGAAACCCGACGAGATTTGAGAGGAGAGCCGCATGTCGAGCCTCACCGGTAAGTCATTGAACCCTGTTATGAATCGCAGGAGCGTTATCGCGAGCGCAGCAGGTCTGGGGGCGATGTCCATTCTAGCTGGCTGCTCCTCCAACGGCGGCGACAGTGGTTCCGCTTCGGGCGACGCTTCGTTTAAGATCGGCACCATCGGCCCGCTGACCGGCGCCAACGCGTCCTACGGCAAGTCCGTTACCCAGGCTGTCGAGCTTGGCTGCAAGGATTTCTCGACCAAGGAGCTGCCGCTTGTCAGCAAGGCCGAGGACGACCAGGCCGACGGCGAGAAGGCCGTCAACGCCTTCAACACCCTGCTCGACTGGGGCATGCAGGCCCTCGTCGGCCCGACCACCACGGGTGCGTCGGTTGCCGTTGCCGCAGAGTGTGGTAACGACCCCGAGACGTTCATGATCACCCCGTCCGCGTCCTCCGAGGACGTTACCAAGGGCAAGGATTGCGTCTTCCAGGTTTGCTTCACCGACCCCAACCAGGGTGTCAACGCTGCCAAGTTCCTGGCGCAGAAGTATGCGAACGAGAAGTTCGTGCTGTTCTATAACTCCGGCGACGCCTATTCTTCGGGCATCGCAGATTCTTTTAAGGCCCAGGCCGCTAAGTCTAAGCTTGAGATTGTCGACGAGGAGACCTTCAAGGACGACTCTGCTACGAGTTTTACCAACCAGCTGACCAAGGCAAAGCAGGCCGGCGCCACCATGATTTTTGCACCGATCTACTACACGCCCGCATCCGTCCTGCTCAAGAACGCCAAGGACATGGGCTACGACGTCAAGATGATGGGCTGCGACGGTATGGACGGTATCCTGGGCGTGGAAGGTTTCGACACCTCTCTGGCCGAGGGTCTGCTGCTCATGACCCCATTCTCCGCCGATGACGAGAAGAATGCCGACTTCGTCAACGCCTACAAGGATAAGTATGGCGAGACTCCGGACCAGTTTGCCGCCGACGCCTACGACGGCGTGCATGCGGTGGTCGAGGCCCTCAAGGAAGCCGGCCTGGGTGCCGACGCCGACCCGACCGAGGTTGCCGAGAAGCTTCCCGAGGCTATGCGCAACATTACCGTTGACGGTCTGACTGGCAAGCTCTCCTGGAACGACAAGGGCCAGGTCCAGAAGGACCCGACGGCGTACGTCATTACCGACGGCAAGTACGTACAGGCCTAATTGGCCGCCTTACATAGAGCGGTTTTGATCCCAAGCAGGGGAGGTTTTGGCCTTCCCTGCTTGCTTGGTATCTAGGGACGATGTAACGTCCCTGTTTCATACATTAACTGGAAACCTATTCGAAAGGGGGATGTGGAACATGACGGTCTTTATCCAATACCTGGTCAACGGCCTGTCCATGGGCAGCGTCTACGCCATCATCGCGTTGGGCTACACCATGGTCTACGGTATCGCCAAGATGCTGAACTTCGCTCACGGCGACGTCATCATGGTCGGTGCCTATGTCTCGTTCTGCGCCACGTCGTATCTCGGCCTCCCGGGCTGGGCATCTGTAGTTCTCTCTTGTGTGGCCTGCACGGTTCTCGGTGTTCTCATTGAGGGTCTGGCCTATAAGCCGCTGCGTCAGGCGGGTCCGCTGGCCGTTCTAATCACGGCTATCGGCGTGTCTTACTTCCTGCAGAACGCCGCGCAGCTTCTGTGGGGCGCCACGCCCAAGAACTTCACTTCGCTCGTCACCTTCCAGGTGCCGGAGTTCTTGGCCAAGTTCAACGTAAGCGCCGTCTCACTCGTCACCATCGTCGCCTGCCTGGTTATCATGGCCGGCCTGATGTTCTTTACAGGTAAGACCAAGATGGGCAAAGCCATGCGCGCCGTGTCCGAGGACAAGGCCGCCGCTCAGCTCATGGGCATCAACGTCAACCGTACCATCTCGATGACGTTCGCCATCGGCTCTGCCCTTGCCGCCAACGCCGGCGTGCTGTTGTGCTCCTACTCGCCGGTGCTGCAGCCCACGACGGGCGCCATGCCTGGCATCAAAGCCTTCGACGCCGCCGTCTTCGGTGGCATCGGCTCCATCCCCGGCGCCTTTGTCGGTGGCATTCTTATCGGCATCATCGAGGCGATGGCACAGGCTTACATTTCCACGAGCCTTGCCAACTCCATCGTCTTTGGTGTTCTGATCATCGTCCTGCTCGTCAAGCCTGCCGGCCTCTTGGGCAAGTACGTCCCCGAGAAGGTGTAGGTGAGCGTTATGAAGTTTCTTAAAGACAAGCAGACGCGTCACGACTTTGTTACGTACGCCATGTGCCTTGTGGCGTTCGCCATCGTGTTCTTTATGCAGTCTAACCACATGATTCCGCGCATGATCGCCGGTCAGCTGGTTCCCATCACGGCCTATATCGTCATGGCCATCTCCCTTAACCTCGTCGTCGGCATCGCGGGCGACTTGTCGCTGGGCCACGCGGGCTTTATGAGCGTCGGCGCCTATACGGGCATCGTTACCGCTGTCGCGCTGGAGAGCGCCGTTCCCTCCGATCCGGTGCGCCTTATCATCAGCATTGTGGTCGGCGCTATCGCCGCTGCCATCTTGGGCTTCTTGATTGGTATCCCGGTCCTGCGCCTGAGCGGCGACTATCTGGCCATCGTGACCCTGGCTTTTGGCGAGATCATCAAAGAGATCGTCACCTGCCTCATTGTGGGCGTCGACTCCCGCGGCCTGCACGTGATCTTTAACATCACGGGTAACTCTACGATCGACGACCTGCACCTGCTCGAGGACGGCACCGCCATCATCAAGGGTGCCCAGGGCGCCTCGGGCGTGTCGACGTACTCGACCTTCCTCGCCGGTGCCATCCTGGTCATGGTCGCACTCGTGATCGTGCTCAACCTGGTTCGCAGCCGTACCGGCCGTGCCATTATGGCCGTGCGCGATAACAAGATTGCAGCCGAGTCCGTAGGCATCTCCGTCACCGAGTACCGCATGATCGCCTTCGTGGTTTCCGCTGCCCTCGCCGGTGCTGCCGGAGCCCTCTTCGGCGGTAACTTCTCGCAGCTCTCCGCCACTAAGTTCGACTTCAACACGTCCATCCTCATCCTGGTGTTCGTGGTCCTGGGCGGTCTGGGCAATATGCGCGGCTCCGTCATCGCGGCGGCGCTGCTCACGGTGCTTCCCGAGCTGCTCCGCCAGTTCTCGGACTACCGCATGCTCATCTACGCCATCGTGTTGATCCTGGTTATGGTCTTTACTAACAACCCGCAGCTCAAGGCGTTCTTCGCACGCATCAAGGACCGCTTTGCTTCCAAGAAGGAGGTGGCAGCCGATGCCCAGTAAGTTTGAATTCAACAAGGGCAAGATGGTTCCGTATCCTTCTGGCGCCATCGTTCCCGACCGCGACCTGGGCGAGCGCCCGGCGCTCGAGTGCATCCACCTGGGCATTGAATTCGGTGGTCTTAAGGCAGTCGACGACTTTAGCCTGACTATCGGCAAGACCGAGATCGCCGGTCTCATCGGCCCCAACGGCGCTGGCAAGACCACGGTCTTCAACCTGCTCACCAAGGTGTACCAGCCTACGCACGGCACCATCCTGCTCGACGGTGAGGACACTTCGGGCAAGTCGGTCTACCAGGTCAACCGCATGGGTATTGCCCGTACGTTCCAGAACATCCGTCTGTTCAACACCATGACGGTGGAGGACAACGTCAAGGTCGGCCTGCACAACCAGGAGCGCTACTCCGGTTTTGAGGGCGTGCTGCGCCTGCCTACGTATTGGAAGCACGAGAAGGCCGCCCACGAGCGCGCCATGGAGCTGCTGTCCATCTTTGACATGGAGCACCTGGCAAATGAACAGGCCGGCTCGCTTCCTTACGGCGCTCAGCGTCGTCTGGAGATCGTTCGCGCGCTTGCCACCAACCCCAAACTGCTGCTGCTCGACGAGCCTGCCGCCGGCATGAACCCGTCCGAGACCGCGGAGCTCATGGAGAACATCGTCAAGATTCGCGACACCTTTGGTATCGCCATCATGCTTATCGAGCATGATATGTCGCTCGTTATGAACATCTGCGAGGGCATCTGCGTGCTCAACTTTGGTAAGGTCATCGCCAAGGGCACGGCCGAGGAGATCCAGAACAACGACGCTGTTATCGAGGCATATCTGGGCAAGCAGGATAAGGGGGAGAACTAAATGGCAGAGCCGATGCTTTCCGTCTACAACATCAACGTCTGGTACGGCGCTATCCACGCCATCAAGGACATCTCCTTTAACGTCAACGAGGGCGAGATCGTGGCTCTGATCGGTGCCAACGGCGCCGGCAAGTCCACGACGCTTAAGACCGTCTCGGGCCTGCTGCGTTCCAAGACCGGCTCCATCAAGTTTATGGGCGAGGACATTACCCATACGCCTGCCGACAAGCTGGTGGGCAAGGGCCTGGCCCAGGTGCCCGAGGGCCGTCGCGCGTTTTTGCAGATGACGGTCGAGGAGAACCTGGAAATGGGTGCCTATACGCAGCCCAAGTCCACGGTTGCCCCGGGCCTTGAGCGCGTCTACGAGCAGTTCCCGCGCCTTAAGGAGCGCCGCCGTCAGGTCGCCGGCACCCTTTCGGGCGGCGAGCAGCAGATGCTCGTTATGGGCCGCGCACTTATGAGCAACCCCAAGCTGCTTATGCTCGACGAGCCCTCCATGGGCCTGGCGCCGATTCTGATCGAGCAGATCTTCCAGATTGTCGAGGACCTGCACAAGGCCGGCACCACGGTGCTTCTGGTCGAGCAGAACGCGCAGATGGCGCTTTCCATCGCCACGCGCGGCTACGTGCTCGAGACCGGCAAGATCACCATGACCGGCACCGGCCAGGAGCTCCTGCACGACGACAACGTGCGCAAGGCTTACTTGGGCGGTTAATCCATTCAACAAAGGGGCGCTGGCTATCCCGGTCAGCGCCCCTTTTTAAGTTGCGGTGAAATAGGGACTAATTGGGGGTTCAAGAAGCCAAAACAGTCCCTATTCCACCGCAACTTCATGGGGGCGTGCGACAATGCCCGTCGGAAAACACTTGCTGCCTTTGGGGGTCTATCTATGCTGTACGAGTTTTGTGCCGAGAACTTTGAGCGTGTGCCGGCGGCTATCGATGCCGGTGCTAAGCGCATTGAGTTGTGCGACAACCTTGCCGTCGGTGGTACCACGCCCTCGGCCGGCGTTATCAGCACTACGGTCAGCTATGCTCACGAGCATGACGCGCGAGTGATGTGCATGATTCGCCCGCGTGGCGGTGACTTTCACTACAACCAGGACGAGCTGCGCATGATGGAGATGGACTTGGGTCTTGCCGTGAGCGCCGGCGTTGACGGCCTGGTCTTTGGCTGCTGCAAGCCCTGTGCCGGCGGCTGGGCGCTCGACGAGCTCACCCTCGGCGCCCTCGTGATGGCTACGGGCTGCGCGACCGAGGAGTGCAAGCGTGGGGCCATCGATATCACCTTTCACATGGCCTTTGACCAGCTCTCGCTCGAGGCTCAGCTCGATGCCATTGACACATTCGCCGACTGCGGCATCACGCGCATCCTGACGCATGGTGGTGCTGCCGGAACGCCGATCGAGGACAACCTGGAGCACCTGTCGCGTCTTGTCGAGTATGCGGGCGACCGCCTGACCATTCTTCCCGGTGGCGGCATTTCCACGGCCAATCGCGATACCGTGGCGGCGGCACTGGGCGTCTCCGAACTCCATGGCACCAAGATCGTGCCGCTGGAGGTATAACCCGTGGCGCTGGTATTTGACGTTCAGCAGGCGAACGGTAAGCCCGACGACAACCGTCGTCCCGGCACCGCGTGCCCCTTTTGCGATACCGAGGAACTCGCCAATATCATCCGGCGCGACGGTGGCTGCATCTGGCTCGAGAATAAGTTTAAGACCTTGCGGGCCACTCGCCAGACCGTATTGATTGAGTCGTCCGACCACGACGCCGACCTGGTGACCTATGCGCCGGACGAGCTGCATCATGTTATGCGGTTTGCCCTGGATTGCTGGCAGCGGATGATTGACTCCCGACAGTATCGCAGCGTTCTCATGTACAAGAACAAGGGCCCACTTTCGGGCGGCAGTCTGGTCCATCCGCACATGCAGATTGTGGGTTTGGAGCAGGAAGACGGCTATGCTTCGCTGGCTTCCGCCAATTTCGAAGGCATCAATGTCTGGCAACAGGGGAGAATCTCGGTCAATATCTCAGCCGAACCGATCATGGGGTTCTTTGAGATCAACGTTTCAGCCCCGCAGGGAATCGCCGCCAGCGATGACGCACGAGACCAAGCCGAGGCGGATCTCTTTGCCGATGCGATCCAGGTAGCTCTGCGCTATATCCTAAACGAGCACCACGGTGGTCGCGCAGAGTCGTACAACTTGTTCTTCTATCACCTGGGCGGTCGGACCATTGCCAAGGCGCTGCCGCGTTGGGTGGTTTCGCCCTACTTTGTCGGCTATCGTTTGGCCCAAGTCAATGCCGAGACGACGCTCGATATCGATGCTGAGCGTCTGCGTGCGCATCTGGAAACGCTCGTATAGCAAGACTAACACCCGCGTAATGCGGACAGCCTAGCGTGCCAACGCGTCGCGGCCGGCTTCGACCCGCTTGCGCTGTTTGGTGCGCTCCTCGCCGGTTAGGCACTCAAAGAGATGCCCGATAATCGAGGCCAGCACCTGCTGAAACAGCGTGCCGCACATGACGGGGAACACGACCTCGCCCGGAAAGTACTGCGTGGCGATGACGGCGCCCGAAGAGATGTTGCGCATGCCGCAGGTAAAGCACATGGTGGTCGTCTCGCTATACGGCAGGTGCAGGGCCCGGGCGATCAGGACGCCGATGATAAAGCCGCTGATGGCGAACACCAGGATAAAGAGCGCGACTTCTAAGCGCTCAACATTCACGTGTAGCACGTACTCGCTCATAGCGGTGGAGTTGGACGCGATGACGCCCATCATCATGAACTTGCAGGCGGGCGAGAGCGCGGGGGAGAGTTTCTCGTGGCCCCAGCCGCGCGTGAGTTCATTGATGACAATACCGAGCACAGCGGGGATGGCGATCATAAAGGCCATGTTCTGCATCATGTTCGGCACGTCGATCGAGACAGTGGCGCCCAGCAGGAGCTTGAGCGTAAGCGGAATCGTCACAGGTGAGATGACCGAGGACGTCAGGATGATGGTGAGCGCGAGCGGGCCGTTGCCGCCGAACATGCTGATCCACATAAAAGCGGTGACGGCCACGGGCACGCTGTATTCGAGCACGATGCCGCAGACAAGGTTGGGGTTGGCGCCAAAGAATAACGATCCCATGGCATAGGCTGCGATAGGGATAAGCACCGCCGAGACGAGTAACGCCAAGACCAGGTGCAGCGGACGGCGGAACACCTCGGTTACCTGGTGAAAGGTGTTGCTGAGCGCACCTTGGAACGTCATAAAGGCAAACAGGGCGGGAACGATGGGCTTGAGTACGCCAATCTGTTGGGGAAAGAGCACGCCGAGCGCCACGCAAATCGGAACGATGACCTGCATATGCCCCGCGAGAAACTTGCCCAGTCCAACCCATTGCTTCATATGCGCTTGTGACTCCCTTTGCCCGTGAACCCGTTTTGAATGGATATGCTAGACGCTCGCATGCGTCCGTGCGTCAGAAACGCTCAAATATTTCGGGGCTATTACCGGCATCGTTTACCGAAACCGCGGCGTGCTGCGGCGATTTGCGTCTGCTCTGCACGGTATAATAAATCCGTTCAACAGATCTGCCTGCCGAAGCGGGCATACACAGAGGACTCATCGCTATGAACCGTGAGAGGTATCGCGGCGACCTGCCCCTATCGGGGGTGGGCGCCTATGTCATCGCTTAAGACGACGCATCGCTGGGCGGTCGCTCAGCAAAACCCCGAGCTCGAAAAGGAGCTTTCGGCTGGCCTGGGCATTCCCGGGCTGGTGGCGCGTATTATGGTCGCGCACGGCATTACATCCATCGAAGAAGGTCAGCTGTTTTTGACGCCTTCGCTCGATCGCGACTGGGCCGACCCACTCATTATCCCGGGCATGTCGGTCGTTGCCGACCGCGTCGAGCGTGCTATTTGCAACCACGAGCACATTGCGGTCTTTGGCGATTTTGACGTTGACGGTATTACGTCGACCTGCCTGTTGACCGAGGCACTACGCACGTTTGGCGCCGATGTCACGCCGTTTATTCCGCATCGCTTTGACGAGGGCTACGGTCTTTCGCGTGCGGCGCTCGACCGCGTTAATGAGCTCGCTCGCCCCCAGCTGATTGTGACCGTCGATAACGGCATTGCCGCCAAGGAAGAGGTTTCCTATCTGGAGAGCCTGGGAATCGATTTGGTGGTCACGGACCATCACGAGCCTTCCGACCAGGTGCCGCAGGGTGTGCCCCTGACCGACCCCAAGCTCGAGGACGAGGGCCCCTCGCGCGAGCTTGCCGGTGCTGGTGTGGCGCTCAAGCTGGTGCAAGTCCTGGGTGAGCGCCTGGGCAAGCCGTCGTATTGGCGTTCGCTAATCGAGGTCGCGGCGCTGGGCACCGTGTCCGACATGATGCCGCTCACGCCCGAGAACCGTGCGCTGGTTGCCGAGGGCATCCAGCAGATGCGCGTAACCGCTCGCCCCGGCTATATCGCGCTTGCCGCGCTCGCCAAGGCGGACCTTTCGAGCATTACGGCGGATGGCCTATCGTTCTCGCTCATTCCCCGCTTAAACGCTGCCGGTCGCATGGCCGATCCCAAGCTGGCGCTCGACCTGCTGCTTGCCCGCGATCCCATCGAAGCAAGTGCGCTGGCGGCTGAGCTCGAGGAAATCAACCGCCAGCGCCGTGAGATCGAGGCGGAGCTCACGCGCGATGCCATGGCAAAGGTCGAGAAGACCTATGACGGCGGACGCGCGATCGTTGTGGGCGGCGAAGGCTGGCACGAGGGCGTCAAGGGCATCGTGGCAAGCCGTCTGACCAACCGCTATCACGTGCCGGCGCTGCTGTTCTCGATCGAGGACGGTATCGCGCGCGGTTCTGGTCGCTCGGTGGGCAAAGTTAACCTGTTTGACGCCGTTGAGCGCTGTTCCGACCTGCTGATTCGTCGCGGCGGACATGCCGGTGCGGTGGGTGTGACCATCGAGGCATCCAAGCTCGACGAGTTCCGCCGCCGCCTTTCCGCCGTGCTGTCCGAGCTTCCCGCCGAGGACTTTGAAGACACCGACGAGGTCGCCGCCACCGTCGACCTTTCCGAGCTGAATATCGAGACCATCGAGCAGATCTCCCGTCTTGAGCCGTTTGGCCAGGGCAACAAGGTGCCGCTGCTGGCTGCCGAGGGCGTGACGATGTGCGACCGCGCCGTGGTGGGCAAAACCGGCGAGCACATGCGCTTTGTGGCGACCGATGGCGCCGCGAGTGTGCCGGCCATTATGTTCCGCGTGCCGCAAATCGATAAGCTCATCAACTGCGATAGCGCTGTCGACTTGGTGTTCGAGGCCGTTGCCGAGCATTGGCAGGGTCGTGTGAAGCCCAAGCTCATGGTCAAGGATGTTCTGGTCCGCGATACCACGCTGCCCAGCGTCGACGATCCGGCATGCGAGCTTCGTCGTGGCGTGCAGCCGGCGGATTCCGGCCTGCGCCTGGAGTCGCGCAAGCGCGAGACGCTCGCCCAGCTTTCCTATACCGAGCTCACGCGCTCGCTTATCCATAGCTTTATCGGATCGAACCAGCCGCACCGCGCGCAGGTTGAGGCGCTCGACGCCTTGGCCGATCACCAGAGTGTCTTGGCGGTTATGGGAACGGGCCGCGGCAAGTCGCTCATCTTCCATGTGCATGCCGCGCGTGAGGCGGTGCTTCGCGGACGTGCGAGCATCTTTGTCTATCCGCTGCGTGCGCTTGTTGCCGACCAGGCCTATCACCTCTCGTCGACGATGGCATCGCTTGGCATTGGCGTTGGCGTGCTGACCGGCGAGACCGTGGAGGCCGCACGCGATGACGTGTTCGCCGGCCTAGCTTCGGGCCACACCGGTATCGTGCTCACGACGCCCGAGTTCCTGTCTATCCACCGTGACCGCTTCGCGCGTTCGGGCCGCATCGGCTTTGTCGTTATCGATGAGGCGCATCATGCCGGTCTTGCCAAGGGCGGCGACCGCAGCGCCTATCTCGACATGCCCGATATCCTCAAAGCCCTGGGCGACCCGGTCGTTATGGCTGCGACGGCCACCGCGACGGCTCCGGTCGTGGCCGAGCTTGCCCGCATGCTGCCGATCACTCGCACGGTGGTCGACGAGACGGTGCGCGAGAACCTGCAGCTCGAGGACGACCGTGATCTTGCAAGTCGCGAGAACCGTTTGGTGTCGATTGTGGCGACGGGGGAAAAGACCGTCATCTACGTCAATTCGCGCGACCAGTCCGTGGCGCTCGCCAAGACGTTGCGCAAGCGTGTGCCCGATTGCGCAACCCATATCGCGTTCTATAACGCGGGGCTTGCGCGCTCCGATCGCCGCCGCGTGGAGGAAGCATTCCGAGACGGAAGCCTCAGCTGCATTGTTTCGACCTCTGCCTTTGGCGAGGGCGTCAACCTGCCCGATATCCGCCATGTTGTGCTCTACCACATGCCGTTTGGCGCCATCGAGTTCAACCAGATGAGCGGACGTGCCGGCCGCGATGGCCAGCCCGCCGTGATCCATCTGCTCTATTCGTCGCGCGACGCCCGCATTAACGAGCGCCTGCTCGACTGCTATGCGCCCGAGCGCGACGAGCTCGTCACGCTCTATCGCGCGCTGCAGACCATGTGGCGCTCCAACCGCGGTAAGACCGGGGATGATTCATTCTGCGCAAGCGATATCGACATCGCGCAGATGTGCCTTGCCATCGATGCTCGCACGCCGGTCGACGAGCGCTCGGTGGAAAGTGGCCTGGGAATCTTCGAAGAGCTTGGTTTCTGTCGCGTTTCGGGGTTTGAAGACACCCGTCGCATCGCGATGGCCGAAAACCCCGGCCGCGTGCAATTGAGCAGGTCAATTCGCTATTTGGAGGGCTTGCGCTCGCGCATGGAGTTTTCGGCTTTTCGGAGCTGGGCACTCGATTCGTGCGCTTCTGATATGCTAGCCAAAGTTAACCGCCCGATCGTACCGCGGGCCTAGGGGAAGGGGACCTCGATGGATGCCGCAGCCCGTACCGCCCATGATTCCACCCTCCAGCCGTTTTCGGAGATGGAGCACTATAAGCATGCCGATGAGCTGCCGCCCGAGATTATGGCGGACAGCTACGACAAGCTGGAACGCCTGTGCCTCAAATATATGAATGAGGACGACTTTTCTAAGGTGGAGCAGGCCTACTGCTTTGCTGCCGAGAAGCACTGCAACCAAAAGCGCCGCTCGGGTGAGATGTACATTAACCATCCCGTCGAGGTGGCCATCATTTTGGCCGATCTCAAGATGGACTGCGATGTGGTGTGCGCCGCGCTGCTACACGATACCGTCGAGGATACCGAGACCTCGCTTGCCGATGTTTCCGGCCTGTTTGGCGATACGGTGGCCGAGCTCGTCGATGGCGTGACCAAGCTCACCAACATCGAAGTCGATAGCATGGACGAGAAGCAGGCGCTCACGCTGCGCAAGATGTTCCTCGCCATGTCCAAGGACATTCGCGTCATCATCGTCAAGCTCGCCGACCGTCTGCACAACATGCGAACGCTGGCAGCCCTGCGCGAGGATCGTCGCCTGTTTAAGGCTCGCGAGACCATGGACGTGTACGCGCCCTTGGCCGACCGCCTGGGCATGAGCTCTATTAAGTGGGAGCTCGAGGACCTGTCCTTCTTCTACCTGGAGCCCGATGCCTACCAGCGCATCGCGCGCATGGTGGCTGAGTCGCGCGAGGTCCGCGAGCGCTACCTTGCCGAGACCATCAAGACGCTTACCGATGAGCTCAACCGCATTGGTCTGGAGGACTTCCAGATCAACGGCCGCTCCAAGCACTATTGGTCCATCTACCAAAAGATGAAGCGCAAGGGCAAGGAGTTCTCCGAGATCTACGACCTGGTGGCACTGCGCGTCATCACGCATTCGGTGCGCGATTGCTACTCCACGCTCGGCGCGGTGCATACGCTGTGGCACCCCATGCCCGGTCGCTTTAAAGACTATATCGCCATGCCCAAGGTCAATAACTACCAGTCGCTCCACACGACGGTCATCGGCCCTACGGCTCGTCCGCTCGAGATTCAGATTCGAACCTACGAGATGCATGAGCAGGCCGAGTACGGCATTGCCGCCCACTGGCTATATAAGAAGTCGGGCGGATCGTCTGCGTCTAAGACCAATGATGCCCAGCGTCTGGACGACCAGATTAACTGGCTCAAACATTCGCTCGATTGGGCGGCGTCTGATGAGATTACCGACGCCAAGGAATACCTGCATTCGCTGAAGGTCGACCTCTTCGATCAGGAGATCTTTGTCTTTACGCCCAAGGGCGAGGTCATGGCGCTTCGTGCCGGCTCCACGCCGCTCGACTTTGCCTACGCCGTTCACACCGAGGTGGGAAACCATTGCGTCGGCGCCAAAATCAACGGTGCGGTGGCTCCGCTCACGCACGAGATTAAGACGGGTGACCGTGTCGAGATTCTGACTAACAAGAGTTCCAAGCCGTCGCGTGATTGGCTCAAGATCGTTAAGACACCTTCCGCCAAGTCAAAGATCCGCCGCTATTTTGCCGCTGCGACCAAGGACGACGACGCTGCTGCTGGTCGCGATATGCTGGCCAAGGACCTGCGTAAGCGTGGCTATGGCATTTCTACGCCGCGTTCGACGCGTGCGCTCAACGCCGTGGCGGAGCAGTTTAACTTCAAGCAGCTCGAGGACCTGTTTGCCGCCGTCGGCGCCGGCAAGGTTGCCCCGCGCGCTGTGGGCAATAAGGTCGAGCAAATCTTGGACCCCAAGCCCGAGGAACAGCTCACCAAGGCCGAGGCTATCGCCGAGGTCGTGAAGCAGCCTGCTCGCGGCTCCAACCGCAAGCCGCAAAAGCGCGGCAAGAGCGCCAGTAACGGCATTATCGTCAAGGGCGAGAGCAACAGCGGCCTACTGGTCCGTCTGGCTCATTGCTGCAACCCCGTGACGGGCGACGACATCGTCGGCTTTATCACGCGCGGTCGTGGCGTTTCGGTGCATCGCGCCAACTGTCCCAACGTCAAGGGTCTTATGGAGCATCCCGAGCGCATGATCGAAGTGGAGTGGGACGGCGCTGCCGACACCCTCTTCCAGGTCGAGATCGTGGTCGAGTGCCTGGACCGCATGGGCCTTCTCAAGGATGTCACCATTGCCATTGGCGATGCGGGCGGCAATATCCTTTCTGCCGCCACGTCGACCAACCGCGAGGGTATTGCAACCCTGCGCTTTATGGTCGAGATCTCGGACGCGAGTGGTCTGGATCCGCTGCTGGCCTCCATCAGCAGCGTTGACTCGGTCTACGACGCGCGCCGCCTGATGCCCGGTGAGGGTGGAGCCCAGCTTAAGCGCCGCGTTTAGTCGCGACGAACGTGCCACATTATCGATATTCGCTACACTCGAGGCATCGTTTGATGCCTCGAGTTCTATAGAGAGGAGAGGGACATGAGTGCTGTGTCCTTGGATTTAACTCCCAAGGGATCGGTCGAGATCGAGACGCTCGTAAACGGTCCCATTCAGACCAATAGCTATGCTGTTATTTCGGACAATGAGTGCGTGATTATCGACCCCGCATGGGAAGGAGAGCGCTTGATGGAGCATATCCGAGCCGAGCATCCCGGCGTACGCGTGTTTGGCGCCGTATGCACTCATGGCCATGCCGATCATGTTGGTGGTGTTGCAGGCGTGCGAACCACCGTTGGCGAGGGCTGCCAGTATGAGCTGTGTGCTAAGGATGTGGCGGTGCCGCATGCGAACATCGAGGAACAGCGAGCAATGTGGGGCATTGAGACGCCTGACCCCGGGGAGCCGACGCGCCTGCTCGCCGAGGGAGATGCTATCGAGGTGGGCGATATCTACCTGCAGGTGATCGAGACGCCAGGGCATACGCCGGGCGGGATCGTCTTGTTTGCTGCCACCGAGCAGGGGAACATTGCCTTTGTGGGCGACACCCTGTTTCCGGGTGGGCACGGCCGCACCGATCTTTCTGGAGGAGACGAGGCGGCGATTCTGCGCTCGCTCTCCAAGCTCGCCCGGCTTCTCCCGCCCGATACCGTTTGCCTAACCGGCCATGGCGATTCGACCACCATGGCACGCGAGCTCATGCAGAACCCTTTCATGCAGATTTAGGTTAATAGTCGGCTTTTGAAGCACGAGAAGCGTCCAAGCGTCAAGCTATTTTTCCCCGACGGGTCGATTCCGTAGGGTAAACGGTCAAAAAAGTCTGTTTGGACGATATTCGTGAACAAACGAACGTTTATGCTCGGGTGCGCCGTGGTAAAATCTCAGGCGTTATCGGAGCAACCTTACAGGAGGTTTCTTTTATGCTCGTCAACGCAGCAGACATGCTCAAGAAGGCCGAGGCCGGCAAGTACGGTCTTGGTGCCTTCAACACCAACAACCTCGAGTGGACCCTGGCTATTCTCCAGGCCGCCGAGGAGGCCAAGTCTCCGCTGATCCTTCAGTGCACCGCTGGTGCCGCTAAGTGGATGGGCGGTTTCAAGGTCTGCGCCGACATGGTCAAGGCTGCCGTCGAGGCCACGGGCGTTACCGTTCCCGTCGCCCTTCACCTCGATCACGGTTCTTACGAGGACTGCTTTAAGTGCATCGAGGCCGGCTTCACGTCCATCATGTATGACGGCTCTCACGAGGAGACCTTCCAGCTTAACCTCGACCGCACCAAGGAGCTCGTTGAGCTTGCCCACTCCAAGGGCATGTCCATCGAGGCCGAGGTCGGCGGCATCGGCGGCACCGAGGACGGCGTGACCTCCAGCGGCGAGCTCGCTGATCCTGCTGAGTGCAAGCAGATCGCTGACCTGGGCGTCGACTTCCTCGCCTGCGGCATCGGCAACATCCACGGCGTGTACCCCGCCGACTGGGCTGGCCTTTCCTTCGAGCGCCTGGGCGAGATCAAGGCCCAGACCGGCGACCTGCCCCTCGTCCTGCACGGTGGCACCGGCATCCCCGAGGATCAGATCAAGAAGGCCATCTCCCTGGGCATCTCCA
This sequence comes from uncultured Collinsella sp., assembly GCA_900540905.1. Taxonomy (GTDB): domain Bacteria; phylum Actinomycetota; class Coriobacteriia; order Coriobacteriales; family Coriobacteriaceae; genus Collinsella. Next base: position 64,796 of record UQHR01000008.1, read on the forward strand.
AGATCAACGTCAACACCGACCTGCAGCTCGTCTTCGCCAAGGGCGTTCGCGAGTACATCGAGGCTGGCAAGGATCAGCAGGGCAAGGGCTTTGACCCCCGCAAGCTCCTCAAGCCTGGTCGCGACAACATCGTTGCCCGCACCAAGGAGCTCATGGAGGAGTTTGGCTCCGTCAACAAGGCGTAAGTAGCGGTTTAACTTCCCGCCGGAGGCCCCGTTCACCCTACGCTTTTCCCTTGCGCTCACCTGGCTTTGCCAGAAGTCGCGCAATGGGAAAAGCTCCGGGTGAACGAGGCCTCCTTTGTTAACTCGCTACAGGGTTACTGGGCTGAATTCATTTTTAGAGGTACCGTTTATCGGTGTTGAGGGTTCCTTTATTGGGGCTTTCTTTTTTTATCTCGCTACAATGGGCTTCAAGAGTTCTAATGACTTGGAGTTTGGTATGGCTGTTATTAATGTGCTGCCTTCGGATGGGAAGGTTATTGACGAGGAGCCGGTTGGTTGCTCTGTTGATGTTTGCAATGATGACTTCCGTTTTCTAGATATTGGCTTGCCACCCGAGATTCTGCGTTTAAAGGACGCGGGGTATCTTTCGCAGGCTATTGAGGCTTGCGACCGCCTACTTGCCCAAAATCCCGATCCCTCGCTTGCTGCCTGCGTTCGTGCCGAGCGGTATCGCATGCTTGAGACGCCGCTTCATTTTTCGGTGTCGCGCGATCGAGCTATTGCGATGATTCGCGAGGAGTGGCCTGAGTTTACCGAGGAGCAGTTTGACGATCTGATTGATCGTAAGCGTATTGACTGGCGCTTTATCGATGGCGAGCTGTTCGTTCTCGACAACTTCCTCGATTCGCTTCGCGTATATCCCAAAGAGGTCCCCGGCATGCGGCCCGATCCTACGGACGGAATTGCACTGCGCAACGAGATGCTCAAGGAGATGGAGTCGCAAAACGGATTGGCTCGCGTCATTACGCTTAAAGCGTCCTTGTCTGTCCCCGGCGCTCTAGAGGGGGAGACCGTTCGCGCTTGGCTTCCCGTTGCCGCTACCTGCCGCCAACAGTCTCAGGTCGAGATTCTCGACATGACGCCGGAAGGTGCTGTTGCCCCTGAAGACGTTTCGGCTCGCACTGCCTCGTGGACATCTTTGGCTGAGCGGTCATTCTCGGTGACCTATCGCTATCGCATCGATGCCGCCTATTGCGATGTCTATGGTGGTGCGCTTCCGACGCATCCGTATATGGACACGCCGCTGCCCGAGGACACTTCCGAGGACCGTCCGCATATTGCATTCACGCCGTATCTGCAGCAGCTGACGGCCGGTGTTGTTGACGGACTCGAGGATCCGCTCGATCGCGCCCGTGCTATCTATGATTACCTGACGCAGCATATCGACTATCGCTATCAGCCGCCGTACTTGCTTTTGGGATCTATTGCCGATGACTGCGCGCATTCGCTCCGCGGCGATTGCGGCGTTATGGCGCTCACGTTTATCACCATGTGCCGTATCGCGGGCGTGCCTGCCCGTTGGCAGAGCGGCCTGTACGTTGCGCCCGATTCGGTGGGGTCGCACGACTGGGCAGAGTTCTATACGCCGCAGACCGGTTGGCTCAACGCCGACGTGTCATTTGGATCTTCTGCTCGCAGGATGGGGGAGGAGTGGCGCCGCCGCCACTACTTTGGCAATCTCGACCCGTGGCGTATGGTGGCCAACAATCGATTCCAGGCAGAGTTTGAGCCCTCTTTCGACGGCATGCGCGAGGACCCTTACGATAACCAGATGGGTGAGGCTTCGGTCGACGGTCGCGGATGCCGTCGGCGCGAGATGCTCCGCACGGTCGAACTCATCGAAATGCTCGAAGTTCCATTTTCGGACTAATCGGTAGAAAGCTGTGATAAACTAACTCACGCATTGCGTGCCCGAGTGGCGGAATTGGCAGACGCAGTGGACTCAAAATCCACCGTTGGCAACAACGTGCGAGTTCGAGTCTCGCCTCGGGCACCATACATGCAAGTGAGCGTTCAAGGGGGTCAAGGCCCCCTTTTTCGTGCCGAACTCGCGTGAGCGCGCGGAGCGTTAAGCAAACAGGCCTGTGGCCTGTTTGTAGCGGAGCGTGGCGAGGGCGCCATGCGCCCGAAGCCCGGGGCTTCGCGAAGCGAAGTCCCTTCGAGTCTCGCCTCGGGCACCATACATGCAAGTGAGCGTTCAAAGGGGTCAAGGCCCCTTTTTCGTGTACGTAATGTGATAACGCGCTGTACGTGTTATTATTCGCAGGGCGTTGTTCCCGCAATGCCCTAAAGAGGAACCCGAGGGTTCCCACCTTTTGGCGCCAATGAGCAGCTGACTGGTCATACAACTTAGATTACCTTCCTCAAATCGAGGAAGTCTATGTGTACGACCTGGTTGCTGAGAAGCGCCGGGTTATTTTTTTATGAATGGAGGTAGGGAAAATAGCTAAGTCTGATGACACCCGCATCAACGACGAGATCACTGCATCTTCGTGCCGTTTGATTGGCGTCGATGGCTCTCAGCTCGGCCTGTTCGCCATCCGCGATGCCCAGCGCGTCGCCGACGATCAGGGTCTCGACCTGGTCGAGATCGCTCCCAACGCGGAGCCGCCGGTCTGCAAGGTCATGGACTACGGTAAGTTCAAGTACCAGCAGGCCATGAAGGCCAAGGCTGCTCGTAAGAACCAGTCCAAGGTCGAGGTCAAGGAAATGAAGTTCCGACCCAAGATCGATGTTGGCGACTACGAGACCAAGAAGGGCCACGTTCTGCGTTTCCTCAAGAAGGGCGCACGCGTTAAGATCACCATCATGTTCCGCGGCCGTGAGATGGCTCACCCGGAGCAGGGCCTTAACGTTCTCGAGCGTCTCGCCGAGGATCTCAAGCCTTACGCTACGGTCGAGTCCAAGCCTAAGATGGAAGGCCGTAACATGCTTATGCTGCTCGCCCCGATTAAGGGCGCCTTCGATGAAGATAAAGCGGCAAGCGATACCAAGTAACTAGTGTTCTGTAACCGATTAAGGAGTATTTCATGCCTAAGATGAAGTCCCACAGCGGCACCAAGAAGCGTTTCCGCAAGACTGGTACCGGCAAGCTTATGCGCGCCAAGGCTTTCAAGAGCCACATCCTGAGCAAGAAGTCCACCAAGCGTAAGCGTGGCTTCCGTCAGGAGACCGAGATCGCCGCTGCCGACCGCAAGGTCATCAAGTCGCGTCTCGCCTAAGTTCGCGTTCCCGTTTTTCGTTTTACCGTCTAGGAGTTGATAGAACATGGCACGTATTAAGCGCGCTGTTGCCGCCAAGAAGAAGCGCCGTACCGTTATGCACCGTGCGAAGGGTTACTACGGTGCCGCTTCGCGTACTTACAAGCATGCTAAAGAGCAGGTCCAGCACTCCCTGCAGTATCAGTATCGTGATCGCCGCAACAAGAAGCGCGAGATCCGTTCTCTCTGGATCACTCGTATCAACGCTGCTGCTCGTCTGAACGACATCTCTTACTCTCAGTTCATGCACGGCCTGAAGGTTGCCGGCATCGAGCTCGATCGCAAGGTCCTGGCTCAGATGGCTTACGAGGACATCGAGTCCTTCAACGAGCTGGCCACCATTGCCAAGAAGGCTCTCGAGGCCTAATTGATTCTCTTGAATCGCTAGGGGAGTGTCGCGCTATGCGCGGCGCTCCCTCTTTTTATCTAAAGCGCTGGTATATATAGTTAAAAGCGCGGGTAGATAGACACTTACAGGTGACCGATCTTTATATACCTCTTAACCGAAGGGTCATCATCTGATATGTGCGGTCTTACTGCACATGACTTTCTATTACCTATATAGAAAGCGATAGATTGTGTAGGACTTGTGAAGAGTGGAATTGACGTCCCACATGGCTTCGCGGTCTGGCAATATATCTCCTTGCCGCGCGGCCCGGTGGAACCGGATCAGCCGCGCAGGCGTGCACCTTGAGAACCGGATACTGCGAGGATGG
>UQHR01000009.1 GCA_900540905.1 uncultured Collinsella sp.
CTTCGTTAAACGGGCGCTAGGGCGTCACCCTTACACCAACATTTTCGACGCGATCGTGAGGCCGGAGCTTTAGCTCCGGCCTCTTTATATAAGGGCTCGGCAAAGCCGAGCCACCAAATTTGCATCAGCCCCCAGAACATGTTTGAGAACTGTGCCTGAAGTATGTATCTGCAGGCCCCGAATCGGTGTTGCCTCCCGGCGCATTCCGCAGGGGGAGCGATATTTTGCAGCACGAAGTGCGTAGCAAAATATCGCTCATGCCCGAGGACGCGCCGGGAGGCAACACCGATTCGGGGCCGGACACACGGATCTACCTGCGCATTTACAAATTCGTAAACTTTTTTGAAAAAAGTGCTTGCACAGTTCTCGAATCATAGGTTATTATCTTCCTTGTTGAACGCGCGGGTCCAACAAAACGGACCGCGAATCAACAACATAGCATGTCGGAGTGGCGGAATTGGCAGACGCGCTAGCTTGAGGTGCTAGTGACCGCTTTTTGGTCATGCGGGTTCAAGTCCCGCCTCCGACACCATCGCATTTGAGAAGCCTCTTCGGAGGCTTTTTTGTTACCGATAGACGGTGGGGTCCACGATGGAAACGCTTGAACGCAACGAGTGGGCAGACGTTGCCCAACTAGTCGAGATCACGAGCGATGCTGTCATCATCTGTGAGCTCGACGGAACCATTCTGCATGTGAATAATCGCTTACTTGGTTTGATGTGCGAGGAACGCGCCGACGTCATCGGTGGAGATGTTAAAGACGTCCTGTACTCATCCGCTTTTGAACGTGCGACGGAACATCGTCTGCCATTTGAAACTGATGGCTCCGAGAACGAACTGATGCTCAAGCTGAGTGACGGCTCCTTTATCCCCGTCTTGGTTCGTGCGGGCTCCGTGACGCCTCCACGCATCTTTGGGCGCCGCGCGCCACGTGTCCTGGTGGCGCTCCATAGCATCGAAGAACAGTATTCTCACGACCGTCAACTCAAGCGTGCGTTATCGGAGCTTAGAGTGGCGAACAAGCGTCTCTCTGGCACGCTCTCGGTCATTATGAGCACTGTGGGCTCCGATGAGTTACCCAGCCTGCTTGATACTGTTTTGAACCAGCTTGTAGGAACGCTCGATGCTTCGGGTGCCGCTATCTATTTTTCTGAGAGCGGCGGTTTTAAACTTCGCGGTGTTTCCAAGGAGCTGTACGACAGCTACCTGCCTGAGTTTTTGCCGTATGGCGCTGGCATTCCGACGTATGTTCTTCGTGAGTCGCGTGCCTGTCGCTTGTCGATTCAACAGGACCTTGAGGGCGATAAGGCCGCCTCCGGTATGTTCATGGACTTGGACAATCGTTCTAAGCACCTGTTGCGCGTGCAGGATATGCCTCCGTACCGCAGCGAGATCTGTCTTCCCGTTTTTTACGGTACGCAGATCCTTGGCGTGCTGGAAGTTGGTTGGAAACGCCCCCAGGCACCGCTCGCCTATGACGTTAATGTACTCGAGGTCATTTGCGATTACTTGTCTATCCAACTGGTCGGCATGGCATCGAGTCTTCGCTCTCGTCGCACGGCCGAGCTTGGCCGCTCGCTCAATGTCTTACGTGATGAGTTGTTTACCTTTCTAGACGATTCCGTCGCGGCTACCCAGGCGGTATCGTCCGAGATCTGCAATATGCTCAACTGCCATTTTTGCCCTGTTGAGTATGACGCCAGTCTGGATTCCTACGTCATAGATTTTGAAGGCGGCAGTCGCGTTGCTTTGCCGGACGATCCCGAGAAGCTTTTCTTTTCCACGACGGCGCCAGCGGCACGTCTGGGGGCTGGCCCTGATGGCTTTGAGGCGTCTGTTTTGGGGGGTACGAGTGCCGAGGACCTTAAACACGTCCGTATAACTCGCGTTGACGAATCGATGCCTATGGGAGGCTGGCTTAGGGCGCATGGTCTGCCTTGTCAAGGTCTCTACGTCGACTCCGGCATCGAGGCGGGGCACCCGCGCTCTGAGGGCGATGGCAAGCACAGTAACGACGCGATTGTTCCTGCTTCTGTTGCGAAGAGCCCGACGACGCGCGCGCTGCTGCTTCGTGATGGTAGCCAAGAGCCGATTGATGACCTTGAATATGACTACTTGGTGCACTTGGCGCATGACTTTGAACTGATCTACGAAGGCGAATCTCAAAAGCGCGAGGAGCGCCATATCGCTCAGACGCTCCAGATCGGCATGAGAAATTCCCTGGGGGATGTTCCGGGTATCGCAACCGATTCGGTGTACCTGTCGGCCACGAATTCGGCGTTGGTCGGAGGCGATTTCTATACGCTCATTCGTCTTCCCGACGACTGCGCCGTCATGATTCTGGGTGATGTGTCTGGCAAAGGCATTGAGGCCGCATCGATGTCCGCGCTCGTCAAGACGGCCCTGACGGCATATGCCTGGGAGGGCGCTGGACCGGCCCGCATGGCACGCTCCCTTAACAGCATGCTCATGGGCTTTTCGAGGGTCGAGACGTTCGTGACGGCCTTTATCGCCAAGATTGACCTTAAAGCCGGACGCGCAACGTATTGTTCGGCGGGCCATCCTCCGACCATGGTCATCAGGCCAGAGTCGATGCCGCTGGGTGGCGGCGAGGCCCGTGGGGGAGAGGTTGAGCTGCTTGGATGCCAATCGGGCGTAATCGGTGCCTTTGAGAGCATGGTGTACGAGACAGGCGTGTTTACGTTTGCCCCCGGCGACATGCTCTTCATGTATACGGATGGAACGATTGAGGCCCGCGACCGCACCGGAGCGTTCTTTGGCGAGCAGCGCTTGCGCGACCTTCTGCTCTCTGTCTCGGGTGAGGGCGTATCGGGCATTTGCGGCAAGGTCTTGGGCGAGCTTGACCGATTTACCGAATCGGCGCTGGACGATGACATTGCATTAGTGTCCCTTGAGTTTTTACGGGGTCGTTCATAGACGACGCTGGGCGGGCTGAATCCGTACGGTTGGGGAAACGAATGCATCGAGTGGGCTTTTTTGGGGAATCATGGTCGTATGAATGAGTGGAATGACATAGCGGTTTTGACGCCACCAGGCGATATCGACATCGCCACGGTGCCTGCGCTGCGTCGGCGGTTGGATGCTTTGATTGGCCGCGGCGTGCGTCGTGTCGTCATCAACTGTCAGGCTGTTAGCTTTATCGATTCTACGGGCTTGGCATTCCTGCTTACGCGCGCTCGTGAGCTTATGAGGCGAGAAGGCCTGCTTTCGCTCGTCAATGCATCAGGTGAAGTTGTTCGCTTTTTGGAGATTGCTCGTCTTGTCGATATCCTTCATGTCGTGGGGCCGGCACGGGAGTCAATTCCTGCCATTCCAGTGGGGGAGCTGCCTCGCTGGAGTAAGAGCGTTGAGGTCCGTCAGGGTATCGAGAATCTTCCATACTACCGACATCGCATCGCCGAACTCCTTGAATCGCTTCCGTTGCGCCGTGACGAGCGCTACGATGTCGCATTGGCGTCGGGGGAGGCGCTGGGTAATGCCTATGACCATGCGGGCGGTATCGGGTGCGTCCTGACGGTTCAGGCCTATGGCGATCGCGTTGTGGTTGAGGTGCTTGATCGAGGTGCCGGCTATTCTATCGATGAAACGAGCGAACCGGTCGCATCCGAGGAACGCGGCCGTGGCATCAAGCTTATGCGTATGCTCGTCGATAACGTGGAGGTTGCTCGTCGTACGGACGGCGCCGGCACGCGCGTGCAGATGGTGAAGCTGTTTAGCGGAGCGCTGGAATCGTGTGCCTAGCCAATCGCTTTAGCGCGTTTAGCTACTAAGAACATGCGGCAGACAAGTTTTTTGAAAAAAGTACTTGCGTCTTTTGGACAACTCGCGTAAATTAATAACCCGCAAGCGGACATGGCTCAGTTGGTAGAGCACAACCTTGCCAAGGTTGGGGTCGCGGGTTCGAGCCCCGTTGTCCGCTCCATTGCATTTCCGGACCGTTTAGGCGGTCCTTTTTCGGCGAAGTGGCCAAGTGGTAAGGCAGAGGCCTGCAAAGCCTTTACCCCCGGTTCGAATCCGGGCTTCGCCTCCAGGCAACATCCGGGCGCTCCGGCGCCCGTTTTGTTTTACATATGCGGACATGGCTCAGTTGGTAGAGCACAACCTTGCCAAGGTTGGGGTCGCGGGTTCGAGCCCCGTTGTCCGCTCCAACTATCTTACGCGGTTCTAACGAACCGCGTTTTTTGTTGACGCTGCGCGGGCCCCGGGCACCCCATCTTGCCCCTCAATCGTCGGTCGCGTACATAAAGTACGCTTCCCTCCTCTTTCGCGGCAACCTGGGGCACCCGGAGCCCGCTCGCTGTCGTGGCCGGGAAAGTGGGTCTTCCGTTCTTTTCACTAATCGGTCGATTCGTCCCAGGAGGCTTGAACCCGAGAGGGGGCGAGCGTTTTGGGTCGTGGCTGTGGCGTTGTTTGCCGCGAATGTCCGCTTTGGGCGTATCATCGTGGGCATCTCGCATAACCTCGTTGCAAGGGAGATACGCCCCATGGCTACAGAAAAGTCTTCTTCGCGCTCATGGATGTCCGATGCCGCGATCTATCAGATCTACCCGCGCTCGTTTAAGGATTCGACTGGTTCGGGTCTGGGCGATATCGCGGGCATTACCCAGCAGATGGACTATCTTGAGCGGCTGGGTATCGAGGCCATCTGGCTGAGCCCGTTTTACCCTTCGCCTCTTGTTGATGGCGGCTATGATGTGGCGGACTACTGCGATGTCGACCCACGTCTCGGCTCGCTTGACGACTTCGATGACATGATCGCTGCGGCTCACGCGCGCGGCATCAAGGTCATCGTCGACATCGTGCCCAACCATTCATCCAACCAGCACCCCTGGTTCAAAGCCGCTCTTGCCGCCGGCCCCGGATCGCCCGAACGCGCCCGTTATATCTTCCGCGATGGTCGCGGCGAGCATGGCGAGCTGCCTCCCACCAATTGGAATGCCAACTTTTGCGGCCCCGCATGGACGCGTGTTGCGGACGGTCAGTGGTATCTGCACATGTTTACGCCCGAGCAGCCGGACTTTGACTGGTCATGCCCTGAGGTTCACGCGCTCTTTTGCGACGTCCTGGCGTTTTGGAGCGATCGAGGCGTCGACGGCTTCCGTATCGATGTGGCGCATGGTCTCGCCAAGGATCTCGACCGCGATGACCTCGACCGGTGGCATCTCGCCGAGGGCGATGACATGGTTGACGACGGCACCCATCCGCTGTGGGACCGCAATGAGGTCCACGAGATCTATCGCGAGTGGCGCCGCGTGTTCGACCGCTATAATCCGCCGCGCAGTGCCGTTGCCGAGGCGTGGGTGCTGCCCGAGCGCCAGTATCTCTACGCGCGTCCCAGCGAGCTTGGCCAGACATTCAACTTTGAGTTTGCCAAGGCCACTTGGACCTATGATGACATGCACACTGCAATCGAGAAGGGCTTGAAGGCAGCCGTCGAATCCGATTCCGCCTCGACCTGGGTACTCTCCAACCACGACGTGCCGCGCGTGGCGACACGCTATGCCCTGCCGCAAATCAAGGCGACGCGCTACCACCAGATTGCGCTCGACTGGCTCTTGCGCGACGGGTCGTCTTATGACGAGGACCGTGAACTCGGCGAGCGCCGCGCGCGGGCGGCCCTTTTGCTTGAGCTGGCGCTTCCGGGTTCGGCATACGTGTATCAGGGTGAGGAGCTCGGCCTTTTTGAGGTGGCTGATATCCCGTGGGCTGCACTCGAAGACCCTGCTGCGACCAATACGCACGGACCGAAGCGTGAGAAGGGGCGCGACGGCTGTCGTGTGCCCCTGCCGTGGGTGGCGGCGGACGATCCCGCGCAGGGCGGATCGTTTGGGTTTTCGCCGGCAGACGCCGATGCGGCGCCCCATCTGCCGCAGCCTGCATGGTTTTCCGATTATGCTGCCGATAGGGAAGAAGCGGACCCGACATCGATGCTTGCGCTCTATCGTGACGCCCTCTGGCTGCGGCGCAAGCTGCGCGGGTGCGCCAACGATCTTGCGTGGCTCGATCTTGACGGGCGCACCGGTCTTGCGGATGGTGCCGAGGGCGCTGAGGGCGGCGTCATCGCCTATCGCCGCGATAACGGCTGGGCGTGTGTGACGAACTTCGGTGCAGCACCCGTGGAGCTGCCGGCGGGCAGGGTCCTGCTCACCTCATCACCGCTTGCAGACGGCAGGCTCGCGCAGGACAGCTCTGCCTGGATCATGCTCGGTGAGATGTAGGGGCATCTCGCTGCGAGCCTGCGTTTGTTCGCGCCTTTCGTGACGACTGATGCCCTCGCGAGAGCGTCGCAAAACTTTTCAAAAAAAGTTCTTGCATAGGATGCGGGCATCACGTAAGATTAATCCTCGTAAGCGGACATGGCTCAGTTGGTAGAGCACAACCTTGCCAAGGTTGGGGTCGCGGGTTCGAGCCCCGTTGTCCGCTCCATTTGGGCGTTTAGCTCAGGGGGAGAGCGCTTCCCTGACACGGAAGAGGTCAGAAGTTCAAATCTTCTAACGCCCACCAAATGTTCGCAGCTCAGAGGCTATGTCCTCTGAGCTGTTTTGTTTTGCTACCAAGCACGCCGTCAAATATGCCAGCAAATATTGATCCAAGGTCCCCGTAGAGGTGCCGGCAGGTTGCATACGTCCTGGCCGACCGTGACCGCAACATGTTGGTCAAGCATAATCTTTTGGATTCTTTTGGCGTGAGCGGCTTGGTTTTGGTAGGATTTGTCAGCGGCTTGACTAAGGGGGTTTTATAACTGCCATGCAGGTAGCCGTGTTGGTAACGTTTTACCGACTTGCCAAGAACCCCTCATAATTAATGCGTCTGCAAAATAACTAATTGCTTTGACCTGCTGAAACACTATATGTTGTGTTTGACCTAAAAAAAGAATACAGGATATAGATGCCTCTTTGTCGTATGATAGATGGCGGACAGAGAACGAGGACCTTATTCGCCCCATTTGGATGGATCTTCGAGCCCCTTGATTGGCTGCGAGGATTGTCCGCATGAGGGCCTATGGTTTTCGAAAACACAGATTGCGCGACGGCGCCGCAAGACAGAGACAGGCCCTGCCGGGCATCGTTTGGCTCTGAAGCGCAATGAGACTACGACGCGAAAGAGGCAAGAGGATGAAGATCATCAAGCGCAGCGGCACCGAGGTTGTCTTTGACATCGATAAGATCGTCAATGCCATCCGCGCCGCCAACTTGGAGGTCGAGGAGAGCTCTCGTCTAACCGACCGCCAGGTGGTTTATGCGGCACAAAACGTCGCCGAGGCATGCGAGAACGCGGGCCACACCGTTTCGGTCGAGGAGATCCAGGATTTGGTCGAGGACGAGATCATGCGTCTCGACTGCTACGAGGTTGCTCGCCACTACATCATCTATCGCTATGTTCAGAGCCTGAAGCGCCAGAAGAACACGACCGACGACAAGATTTTGTCGCTGATCGAGTGCAATAACGAAGAGGTCAAGCAGGAGAACTCTAACAAGAACCCGACCGTCAATTCCGTCCAGCGTGACTATATGGCCGGCGAGATTTCCAAGGACCTGACTCAGCGTGTGCTGCTGCCCCAGGAGATCGTGGATGCCCACAATGAGGGCCTGATCCACTTCCACGATTCCGACTACTTTGCCCAGCACATGCATAACTGCGACCTGGTGAACCTGGAGGACATGCTCCAGAACGGCACCGTTATCTCGGGCACGCTGATCGAGAAGCCGCACAGCTTCTCGACTGCCTGCAACATCGCGACGCAGATTATCGCCCAGGTTGCTTCCTCCCAGTACGGCGGCCAGTCTATTTCGCTGACCCATCTCGCCCCCTTTGTTGAGGTGAGCCGTCAAAAGATTCGCGGCGAGGTTGCCCGCGAGCTCGAGGAGCTCGGTGTTTCGGCATCTGCCGAGAAAGTCCGTGAGGTCGTTGAGGACCGTCTGCGTGACGAGATCCGTCGCGGCGTCCAGACGATTCAGTATCAGGTCGTGACCCTTATGACCACCAACGGCCAGGCGCCGTTCGTGACGGTCTTTATGTATCTCAATGAGGCCCGTACGCCCCAGGAGAAGCACGACCTTGCCATGATCGTGGAGGAGACGCTTCGTCAGCGCTATGAGGGCGTTAAGAACGAAGCCGGTGTATGGATTACCCCGGCATTCCCCAAGCTTATCTATGTACTCGAGGACGATAACGTTCACGAGAATTCCCCGTACTTCTACCTGACCCAGCTGGCTGCCAAGTGCACCGCCAAGCGCATGGTGCCCGACTACATCTCCGAGAAGAAGATGCGCGAGCTCAAGCTGTCGAAGGGCGAGACCGCCGGCAACGGCGATTGCTACACCTGCATGGGTTGCCGCAGTTTCCTGACGCCCGACCGCTCGGGCAACGGCTTTAACAATGTCGCCAACGCGCTGAACTATGACCCGAACAAGCCCAAGTACTACGGTCGCTTTAACCAGGGTGTTGTGACCATCAACCTGCCCGATGTCGCGTTGAGCTCGCATCAGGACATGGACAAGTTCTGGAAGATCTTCGACGAGCGCCTTGAGCTGTGCCACCGCGCCCTGCTGTGCCGTCATGAGCGTCTGATGGGTACGCTTTCGGATGCCGCACCGATTCTTTGGCAGTACGGTGCCCTGGCGCGTCTGAAGAAGGGCGAGACGATCGATAAGCTGCTCGTGGGCGGCTATTCCACCATCAGCCTGGGGTATGCCGGCCTGTATGAGTGCGTCAAGTACATGACGGGCCACAGCCACACCGAGAAGGAGGGCACGCCCTTTGCCATGGCCGTCATGCAGCGTATGAACGATAAGTGCGCCGAGTGGAAGGCCGAAAGCGATATTGACTTCTCGCTGTACGGTACCCCGCTTGAGTCGACGACCTACAAGTTCGCCAAGTGCCTGCAGCGTCGTTTTGGCATTATCCCGGGCGTGACGGACAAGGGCTACATCACCAACAGCTACCACGTCCACGTGTCCGAGGAGATCGACGCATTCGACAAGCTTAAGTTTGAGGGCATGTTCCAGCAGCTTTCGCCGGGCGGTGCTATCTCTTACGTTGAGGTTCCCAACATGCAGGACAACCTCAAGGCTGTCATTCGCGTGATGCAGTACATCTACGACAACATCATGTACGCCGAGCTTAACACCAAGAGCGATTACTGCCAGGTGTGCGGCTACGACGGTGAGATTAAGATTGTCGAGGATGACGGCAAGCTGGTGTGGGAGTGCCCCAACTGCGGTAACCGCGATCAGGAGAAGATGAACGTCGCCCGTCGTACGTGCGGCTACATCGGTACCCAGTTCTGGAACCAGGGTCGAACCGAGGAGATCCGCGACCGCGTGCTGCATCTCTAATACCGCTCCGGGGCTGAACCGAGAGGGCCGCTTGGGCATTTGCTCGCTATTTCGGACAGTCCTGCGCAAGACGAAGGCCACATTAAGTGGCCTTCTTTGCGTGCGGAACTCATATCGAGCAAAAGCCCAAGCGGCCCTCTCGGTTCAGCCAAGTTAACGTAGCTGAGATGCAGCGCGCGGTCCGCTCACTCCTCGAAGTTCTTAGCGGAAATAATTTGAGCTGCAGCTGCGATTTACTTGCGATGGCGGTTGAGCCGCAACCCAGTTTTTATTGGACCTCGAACCCTATACTCGATGTTCGCTTCGTTCATTGAGTTACCCTTTGCATGAGGCCGGGACATATCGTCCCGCCCGCAGTTTCGCAGGCCGAAGGCCGAGAATGTTTGAGGACGGGATGATATGCTCCAGACCCCCAGGAAGGTTACTTATGAACTACGCGAACATTAAGTATTTCGACATTGCTGATGGGGAAGGCGTTCGTACTTCTCTGTTTGTGAGTGGGTGCCGTCGTGGGTGCAAGAATTGCTTTAACTCTGTTGCGTGGGACTTTGCTGCGGGCGAGCCCTTTGATCGTGCCGTCGAGGATAAGATTATTGAGAGCCTCGACCATCCCTTTATCGATGGTCTGACGATTTTGGGCGGCGAGCCTATGGAACCTGAGAATCAGGCGGGACTCGTTGAGTTTGTCGAGCGTGTTCGTGAGGCTTATCCCGTGGAGTCGGGGAAGACCATTTGGTGCTTTACCGGCGACGTGCTCGAGGAGCTTATGCCGGGTGGTCGTCACCATACTGAGGTGACGGACCGTATCCTTGCCTGCCTCGATATGTTGGTGGACGGTCCGTTCGTTCAGGATCTGTACGATATCTCGTTGCGCTTTAGGGGCTCGAGCAATCAGCGCGTGATTGATATGAACGCCACGCGTGCCCGTGCCGAGCGTGAGAACATTGCGCTTTGCGACGCCGTGGAGCTTTGGCGGGACGATCCGGTCTATTCGACCCATACTATGTAGCTGGCAGAGGTTGCGTGCCGGCGTGGTACCATAGCGCGAACGCGAAATCGAAAAAAGTGAGGCCCAGATGGTCGATCAGGAAAAAGTCGAGACTGCCATTAAGCTGCTGCTTGAAGGTATAGGCGAGGACCCAACTCGTGAGGGCCTGCTGGAGACCCCGGCGCGCGTTGCCCGTATGTATGGTGAGATCGCCGGCGGCATGGACCAGAGTGCCGAGGAGCACCTGTCCAAAACCTTTGCCGTCGCTTCGAACGATTTGGTTATCGAGCGCGACATTACGTTCTACTCGCTGTGCGAACATCATCTGCTGCCGTTTTATGGCAAGGCCGCCATTGGTTATATCCCTAACGGTCGGGTGGCTGGGCTTTCCAAGCTCGCCCGCACGGTTGAGGTTTATGCCCGCCGTCTTCAGCTGCAGGAGCAACTGTGCGCACAGGTTGCCGATGCCCTCATGGATTATCTCGCTCCCCAGGGAGCGATTGTGCTGATGGAGGCCGAGCATATGTGCATGACGATGCGTGGCGTGCAAAAGCCCGGCACCAAGACCGTGACGCTCGCTCGCCGCGGCGTCTTTGAGACTGATCCCGCGCTCGAGGAGCGGTTCTTTAGGATGCTGGGCCGTTAGCATGAGGGTCGTCAACGACTTTACATCGAAGACCGATGAGGGGACGTCGCGTCGCGGCTTTATGGCTTCGGGCTTGGCTCCCTTTGGTGCCATGCCTCGCATTGATTACATTTGCGCCAACGGGCTGTTCCGGCGGCACCTGGGTAACATTGCACAGTTGGAATCGGGGCGCATCTTCTGCCGCCACGGTATTGACCATCTTCTCGATGTCGCTCGCATTATGTGGATCAAGAATCTCGAGGAACAGCTCGAATTTGACCGTGAGGTCATCTACGCCACGGCACTTCTTCACGATATCGGCAAAGATGAACAGTATGAATCGGGTATATCCCATGATGTTGCAAGCGAACGCGTCGCTGATGCGATTCTCGGCGGCATGCCCGATGATGTGGCGTTTGAGCCGGCCGATGCCGCAGCCATTAAGACGGCCATTCTGGGCCATCGAAAGCTGCGTGTGAACAGCCAACCGCTTGAGCGTCTGCTCTATGCAGCCGACAAAGCGTCGCGCGCCTGCTTTGCATGCCCCGCGCGCAATGCTTGCAACTGGAGCGATGATAAAAAGAACCTGTCGATTCGCGTGTAGTTAGTTTGCGCGGTCGGGGTTCTAAGCGAAGGAGACGATCGCGATGAGCAACAAGAAACTGCCCGAGAATGCAACCAAGACTGAAGGTGCCGAGCTCGCCCGCCGTGGAAGGGGCGAAATATCCACCGCAACGACGGTGCCCCACGTGAGTTATGACGATCTGCGCCATGCTGACCGCATTACTATCGACGGTCTCGAGGTCTTTGCCAACCACGGCGTGTATCCCGAAGAGAATGCGCTGGGCCAGAAGTTCATCGTGTCCTTGGTGCTCTATGCCGACCTGCGTGCAGCGGGGGAGCACGATAACCTGGACGCTTCGATTGACTACGGCTCGGTGTGCCACGATGTCGATGGCTATCTGCGCGAGCATACGTTTAAACTCATCGAGGCGGCAGCCGAGGGTGTGGCCCAGATGCTGCTGCGTCGTTACCCCTTGCTGCTTGGCGTGCGTGTTAAGCTCGATAAGCCTTGGGCTCCCGTCGGTCTTCCCCTGGCAAGCTGCGGCGTCGAGATCGAGCGCGTGCGCTAACCGGTTCTAATACGTCTCTATGGGCGGCTGCTTGAGCCGCTGCGATAGAGCTCTATTGTTGGGACAGTACGTGTCGAGCAGGGCGTGAAACCGCTGATTGTGGCTTGGCTCGAGCAGGTGGACGAGCTCGTGGGCGACAACCATGCCGAGACACTCGATGGGATAGGCGGCAAGTTCGCGTGCGATGCGAACGGCACCGGATTTGGGCGTGCATGAGCCCCAACGCGTTTTCATGCTACGTACGGAAACGCGGGAAACGGCGACACCCATTGCGATTTCGTACGCGCGTACCATATCGCGCAGCGCCGTGGTGACCTCGGATGCATAGAGTTGGTCGATGCGGGTCTGGAGCTCATCGGACGTCAGGCCGTCGAGGGTTGCGCGCCGCTTGGCCTGTGGGCGTTCGTTCGATTTGTCGGCACCTATAAAACTTGCGAAGGTGGCCTGCTTGGGCCGCGGTGCGGGTGACTTAAAGTTGTGATCGAGCGCATCTTGTACCGTGATGGGCTTGCCCCAAAGTGCAATGATGGACGAGGGGCTGAGCGGCTCTCGCGCCGTCGCCTGACGTTGCTCGCGCTGGGCAAGCCGGCTGATAATCCAGGCGCTGTTGCGCTTCACAAACGCTTCGATACGCTCGCGGCTGGCGCCGAGCGGTGCACTGGCGTGGACCTCACCGCTCGATGTGACGCGTAGGTTGAAGTTCTTGACGCGCTTTTTGGTAACGACGACGGGGATGGATGTGCCATCCGGTCGGGATACGGTAATCGTAAATTGCTGCGTCAAAAGCGGTCCTTCAGATTGGGGACGGGCCGGCATGTCGACCGTTCGGCATGCCGGCCCGCTCAAGGGATGTGAAATTAATAACGCTCAAAGAAGGCAAGCGCGTTGTCGCTGCAGAGCTTTTGCATCACGGTCTTGCCAAAATGCTTGGAAAGCATGTTCTGGAACTCGGGCATCTTGCTGGCATCGGAGAGGAAAGCGGGCACCGTGGCGCCGTCCCAGTCGCCGCCGAGCGCGATGACGTCCTCGCCGCCCAGGTCGAGCCAGTGCTCGATATGTGCCGCCAGCTGGTCGAAGGTGACGTCTGCGGCGGTCTTGTCGGTTGCGTCGTTGGAAAGGAACTCGCTGCAGTAGTTGAGGCCGACGATGCCACCCATGTCGCGGATGGTGCGGAACTGGTCGTCGGTAAGGTTGCGTTTGGCGCCGCAAACCGCACGGGAGTTGGAGTGGCTGGCGACGAAGGGACGCGTGGCGCGGGCGGCGACCTCGTCAAAGCACTCATCGTTGAGGTGGGAGACGTCGAGCACCATGCCAGCGTGCTCCATCTGCGTAAGCGCCTCGATGCCGGCGGCGGTGAGGCCGGCGTGGGTATCGTGTCCGCTCGCGAGCGGTCCCTGCGCGTTCCAGCTGAGTGATGACATGAGTACGCGCAAGCTCTTGAGCACCTCGATCAGCGCGGGGTCCTCGGCAAAGAACGTGGCGTTTTCGATGGTGTGGATGCAGGCGACCTTGCCGTCTTTGAGCGCGGGGCGAATGTCTGCCGCGCTGCGTACGTTGACCATGCGGTCGTGGTTGAGCATTGCCTGGCCGCTCATATGCGCCATGATCTGCGCCTGGAAGCGCGCGGCGTGGGCGGTGGGAATCTCATCGGGGACAAACGTGGCGAAGCACTGTGCCCACGGCGTGTTGCCGATCTTTGCGAGCGAGATGGCGCAGGCGTTGCCCTCGATGAGGTCGAAATCTTGCGGATGCGTTTCGTCGCCGGGGAAATAACCGTCGGTGCCGGCGGTAAAGCGCAGGTCGAGATCGAGCGTGGCCCAGCCGATTCGGTCGGCGGTGTCGCAGTGTAGGTCAAATACGGGATATGCCATGGTTCCTCCGGTTGCAGCGTTTCTTTGCAAACTGTCATTGAATTGTATGACTAGGGTATAGTTAGCGCCATATGTTCACGGCGGCCCGCGTTGTGCGCCGCCCTTATCACGGAGGTTACCATGTCCAACCAGGGCAAGAAGGTCAAGACCCATTATCGCGGCACGCTCGATGACGGCACGCAGTTCGATAGCTCCTACGATCGCGGCGAGCCGCTGGAGTTCACCTGCGGCGCCGGTCAGATGATCAAGGGCTTCGACGCCGCTGTTGTCGACATGCAGGTGGGCGAGAAGAAGACCGTGCACATCCCGGCTGCCGATGCCTACGGCGAGCACAATCCCGAGATGGTTATTACCTTCCCGGCCGAACAGGTTCCCAACATCGAGCAGATCGAGAAGGGCATGAAGCTTTTCCTGTCCACGCCGAGCGGTATGCCCGTCCCTGCTGTGGTCATCGATGTAACGCCCGAGGCCGTGACGCTCGACGCCAACCACGAGCTGGCCGGCAAGGACCTCAACTTTGATATCGAGCTCGTCGAGGTCGAGGGTTAGAGTATGCCCGAGCGCTTGGTTTCGACGACATGCTTGGGAAATCTCAACGATCCGTCCTATGAACTCCTGCTCCGCCGGAATTTGGGCGGCGTCTTTGAAGTTGACGAGCTACTGCTCGATTGGGACCAGGCTGATGTATGCGCGTTTGCGGGCGTGACGGAGCTGGGGCGCACGATCGATGTTCGGCCGGATGCTACCGACGGTGGTCGTCTTGCCGACGGCGACGTGCTCGCCATTGACCGTTCGGGCGTGGTGCCCGTGGCGGTTGTCGTGCGCCTGCGCAGCGCCGAGGTTTATTTGGTCGAAGTCGACCGCATGGATCCGATTGCGCTCGCGCATGCGTGCTGGGAGATCGGCAATATGCATGCGCCGCTTTTCCGAGGCGATTCGGACGAGCATACCGTGCGCATGTATACGCCGGTGCAGCCTGTTTTGGGCCGCATGCTCCGGGGCGTCGAGGGCGTTCGGCTCTCGAGGGTTATCCGTGAACTCGATTCGGACCGGCGCTTTGCGTCGAGTGCGGCGGATGCCGTTGTGAGCATGGCTCCAGACTTTACGATCGTAAAGAAGGCGCGCGGTTAACGTGCGTATAAGTAAGACGGACTTTGAGAGGCAACTATTCAAAGTCCGTCTTTCTGTTGATGAGATGCTGTGGGGGAAAGCATATGGGTCTTGAGGGAATCAAGCTGATTGCATGCGATTTGGACGGCACATTGCTGCATCCGGGGGAGCGCGAGCCGCGTTCCGAGGCCTTTGAGCTCATCGATGAACTGCATCGTCGCGGTATCGTGTTTATGCCGGCGAGCGGCCGTCAATATGCGAGCTTGCGCTACCTGTTTGCCCCGGTGGCCGATGAGCTCGCCTATGTATGCGAAAACGGAGCCCTGGTGATGAGCGAGGGGCGTGCCGTTGTCAAGCGTTCCATGGAGCGTAGCCTTGCTATGGATATCGCGAATGCCGTGGTTGCGTATCCCCATGCCGACGTGACCCTTTCATGTGAGGGACACCTCTACACCATGAGCGGCAACGATGCGTTCGTCGATCATTTGCGCTATGAGGTCCACTGCGATGTGGCGGTGGTCGATCGCCCCGAGGACATCGACGAGGACGTCATTAAGATTGCCTTCCAGACGCCCGAGGTGGATCAGCCGGCGGCCCTGGAGTATTTCGAGCGCCTCTTTAGCGACCGTGTTGACGTGATGACGTCGGGAACCGAATGGACGGACTTTATCGGTTTCGGTTCGGGCAAGGGCTCCGCGCTTGCCGATTACGGTCGTGCCCTGGGTATTTCGCCCGATGAGATGATGGCGTTTGGCGATAACAAAAACGATCGCGACATGCTCAACGTCGTGGGCCATCCCTATCTGATGGAGAGCTGCAACCCCTCTATGCGTGGCATTAACGACCGCGTCCGCTACGTGCGCACGGTCGAAGAAGAGCTGCGTCGTCTACTTGCTGAGTAGACATTTGGGACATGTCTAGAAATCTACTTTTTGCTGCAAAGTGCGGAAAGGTGGATTTTAAGGCATGTTCCAAACATCTACCTACAGTCGGGGCAGAGACCCTCGAAGATGGTGTAGTGCGACGTGACGTGCCAGCCGATTTGCTCGGACGCCTTGGCGTCGAGCTGGGCATCGAAGGGGAGCGGTACGTCGATGACGCGGCTGCACGAGGTGCAGATGATATGCGCATGCGGCTCGATCGTGCGATCGAAGCGGCTGCCGCCCGGCGTCTTGATGGAGAGAATCTCGCCGGCATCTGCCAAGAGATTGAGGTTGCGGTAGACCGTGCCGCGGCTGATCTTGTCATCCTGTTCGCGCACGGCGTTGTAGATTTCGTCGGCGGTGGGATGGTTATAGCTTTGGCGCACGGCGTCAAGAACCAGCTTTCGCTGCTTGGTATTCCTTCTTTGCACCGCCATGCGCCTCGCCTCTTTTCTATTAACGGTCGTAGGTAAATGATACCGTATTTAGCACACAATACTAATAATGAGGACTGAAACCGTCTTCATTGGCAAGTGGGGCTCGGGCCTGGGCGTCTACAAGGCGAAAACGCGTTCCCATGCGCTCGTAGGAGGCATGAAGCGCCTCGAGATGAGATAGGACGTTTGCCGGAGTTCCCTGTATCTCCATCTCGACTGAGCCGTCTTCCATGTTACGCACCCAGCCGGTGAGTGCGCGTGCCTGTGCGAGGTTGGTGTTGGTAAAGCGAAAACCAACGCCTTGGACTTGCCCCGCCCAGCGCAGGAAATAGCGCAGGGGAGTGTCTTGAGTGGCCTCGTCGCTTGCGAGTACGGTAAGCCTGCGGCGCAGCTCGAGCTCGACGTTTGATGGTTTTTGAGGCTCTCGACTGCCGCCGGTGACGCTGGAGAAGAACGTATCGAAGAGGCCCATCGCTATGCCTGCTTGCCTGCGTCGGCCGGGAAGGTAATGCCGGCCTGCTGGCGCACGGCATCCATGATGCGCAGTGAGACGAGCGTGACATCGCGGTAGTGGCCAAGCTCGTGGCGTCCCGCCGGGGTCTCCCAAATCTCTTCCTTAACGTTATCGATGCCGTCGATGGCGGTGATAAAGTCTGTGAGTTCGTATTCCATAGTGTTGCTCGATTTGGGCAGGTCGAGCACGCGGCCGTTGTCGCCCTGTTCGCGCGGTGCCTCGGTCGCCGAGCCGCGTACGACATCGCCGCGATAGTCGATGCGGACGTTGCGGGGCGTGGACAGATGGTCGATCTGGATAGTGCCACGCTCGCCTTCGATCTGCGAGGGCAGCAGGTCATTCGTAATTTTGGAGTGCGCGAGCTCGACGGAGATGCGGCCTCCGCCGTAGCTGGCGAGGATGGAACCGCAGCCGTCGATGGGGCCGTGCGTGAGCTGTCGCGTGGTGGGGTCGAGCAGAGTAGTCATGCTCGTAAGGCCGGAGGGCATGCCGAAAATCTCGACCATGGGCTCGACGGCGTAGACGCCAATGTCCATGAGGGAACCCGATGCCATATTGCAGTCGAAGATATTGGTGGCGCGTCCCGCGAGAATCTCGTTGTAGCGCGAGGAATACTTGCCAAAGCGCAATGAGGCGCGGCGGATGGGGGCGATCTCGCCCAGGGCGTCCTCGATGGCGTGGAAGGCGGGATCGTGGAGGGGACGCATGGCCTCGAGGGCCACGACACCTGCTGCCTCGGCGGCGCGGAAGACTTCCAGCGCCTGCGCTTCGGTGGCGCAGAAGGGTTTCTCGACGATGACGTGCTTGCCACCGGCGATGCAGGCAAGGGCCTGCCCGTAGTGAAGTGCGTTAGGGCTGCCGATATAGACGGCGTCGACGTCGGCGGCTGCCGCAAGCTCATCGAGTGACGTAAAGTTTCGCTCGCCACCGCGCTCGGCGGTAAAGGCGGTACCGCGATTGGCGTCGCGTGAAAGCGTGCCCACAAACGCGGCTTGGTCGTTGGCGTTGACGACTTGGATAAAGTCGTCGGTGATCATGGATGTGCCGATGGTCGCGATGCGCAGCATACGTCCCCCTTGCGTTGTTTGGTCTACAGGATGAGTGTAGCGCGTGGGGATATAAAGCTGCGCGAAAACGCTATTACAGGTCGCTCTCGTTAAAGCCGGTGTCGATATCGAGGTTGCTGCCGTCGGCCGCCGTGGTTGCGAGCTCATCGCAGCGCTCGTTGAGCTCGTGGCCGGCGTGACCCTTAACCCAGATGAACTCAACCTTGTGCTTACTTTTGGCGGTGAGTAGGCGCTCCCACAGGTCGCGGTTCTTGACGGGCTGCTTGTTGGCGGTTTTCCATCCGCGCTTTTTCCAGCCGTCGATCCAGTGCTTGTTGAAGGCGTTGACGACGTACTGCGAATCGGAATGGACTTCGACCTCGCAGGGGCGGTTGAGCGCCTCGAGCGCCACGATAACGGCCATGAGTTCCATACGGTTGTTGGTGGTCTTGGCGTAGCCGCGTGAAAGCTCGGAGGTGAAGGTCTTGCCGGCGGGGTTGGTGTATTTGAGTACGGCGCCGTAGCCGCCGCGTCCCGGATTTGATCGGGCCGAGCCGTCGGTGTAGATGATGACCTTCACATGGTTCCTTTCGTTGGGTACGTTTCGTGTGAGTGACCATTGTAGCGCCATGCCCGCCGGGGGCTAGCAATCTACGATTTCTACCCCGTCTTCCGACAGTTAGTTGGCATGGATGATGCGGTTGAGCTCGTCGAGGTATTGCTGCAAGAGGGGAGAGGGCTTGCGCCCGTCGTGCATGATATAGCCTACGTGCATCGTTGGGGCGTCTGCTAACGGGATCGATGCCATACCCCATTGCATTTCATTGGAGAGGACACCGGTCGACAGGGTGTAGCCGTTCGACGTGATAAGTAAGTTGGTAAGTGTTCCGCGGTCCGAGATTCGTATGTTGCGGTCGCAAGGGATATAGCTAAAAGGTTCCTCGGCGTAATAGAAGGAGTTCGAGGTGCCTTGCTCAAAGCTGTAGCGCGTATATGGTGTGAGGTCGGCAAGGGACAGCTGCGGGCGGCGGGCAAGCGGGTGGCGCTCGCTAACGAAGACGTGGACCGTCGCGTCGAATAGGGGATGGAAGCTCGCGCGCGCATCGGCAAAAGCCTTCTGCAGAACGCGGACGTTAAAGTCGTCCAGATAGAGGATGCCGATGTCGCTGCGAAACGCGCGGACGTCATCGATGATCTGCGATGTGGTGGTCTCGCGCATGATGAACTCGAACTTGCTGTCGCGGCAGCGCTCGACCACGTTGACAAAGGCCTCGACCGAAAAGGCGTAGTGCTGGGCGGAGATGGCGAGGCGGGCTTGCGGGGTGCCGTCGTCCTCGTAGCGCGCCTCGAGCATGTCGGCCTGCTCTACGACCTGGCGCGCATAGCCCAAAAGCTCGGTGCCGTCGTTGGTGAGCGTGACGCCGCGGCTGGAGCGCGTAAAGATCTCCAGGTGGAGCTCCTGTTCCAGGCTTTTGACGGCGTTTGAGATGTTGGACTGAGCGGTATAGAGGCGCTGGGCTGCGGCATTGATTGAGCCGGACTCTGCTACGGCGATCAGGAAACGAAGCTGCTGGAGGGTCATCGGCGCCATCCTTTCGAGTGTTATCTATAAAACCGATAACAGGTTAGCGCTTTTAAGTGATTGACCGAGGGAAACAATGCTCGTACTATTCAAAACACACAAAGGCGGTAGGTAATTAAGCCAACCACGGAACCGGGATGCGAAAGGAGGCCCGCATATGAATTGCTTACTAAGACGAATGCCGGGCTCCTGTTTGCGCCCGTCGGCGTGATCAGGAGACAGCGACTTACTTCTCTCTAATTTATTAACTTTTGTTCGATCAAGGAGATCATCATGAGCCAGTTCATCAACAACCCCGAGCACACCTTTGGTTTCGATACCCTGCAGCTGCACGTTGGCCAGGAGAGTGCCGATCCTGCATCCGACTCCCGTGCCGTGCCTATCTACCAGACCACGAGCTATGTGTTCCGCAACTCCCAGCACGCCGCCGACCGCTTTGGTCTTGCCGACGCCGGAAACATCTACGGCCGTCTGACCAACTCCACCCAGGGCGTCTTCGAGGATCGTATCGCCGCGCTCGAGGGTGGCGTGGCAGGTCTTGCCGTCGCCTCCGGTGCTGCTGCCATCACCTATACCCTGCAGGCCCTTGCCCAGGCCGGTGACCATGTGGTTGCCCAGAAGACTATCTACGGTGGCTCCTACAACTTGCTGGAGCATACGCTCTCCCAGTTTGGCGTCGAGACCACCTTCGTCGATGCCCATAACCTGGAAGAGGTCAAGGGGGCCATCAAGGACAACACCACGGTCATCTACCTCGAGACGCTCGGCAACCCCAACTCCGACATCCCCAACATCGACGCCATCTCCGAGATCGCCAAGAAGCACGGTCTGCCGGTTGTCGTCGACAACACCTTCGGCACCCCGTATCTGTTCCGTCCGCTGGAGCATGGTGCCAACATCGTCGTCCACTCCGCAACCAAGTTCATCGGCGGCCACGGCACCTCGCTGGGCGGTGTGATCGTCGACGGCGGTAACTTCGATTGGAAGGCGAGCGGAAAGTACGCCCAGATCGCCGAGCCCAACCCCTCCTACCACGGCGTTTCGTTTGCCGAGGCTGCCGGTCCCGCCGCCTTCGCAACCTATGTCCGCGCTATTCTGCTGCGTGACGAGGGCGCCTGCATCAGCCCGTTCAACGCCTGGGTCCTGCTCCAGGGCACCGAGACTCTGTCGCTGCGCGTTGACCGTCATGTTGAGAACACCAAGAAGGTCGTTGAGTTCCTGGCTGGTGACAGCCACGTCGCCAAGGTGAACCACCCGAGCCTGCCTGAGCACCCCGATCACGAGCTCTATCAGAAGTACTTCCCCAACGGCGGTGCCTCGATCTTTACCTTTGAGATTAAGGGTGGCCAGGAGGCGGCCTGGAAGTTCATCGATCATCTGCAGGTGTTCTCGCTGCTTGCCAACGTGGCCGACGTCAAGTCGCTCGTCGTGCACCCGGCTACCACCACGCACTCCCAGCTCTCTGCCGAGGAGCTCGCCGAGCAGAACATCACGCCCTCCACGATCCGTCTTTCCATCGGTACCGAGAACGCCGAGGATATCATTTGGGATCTGAAGCAGGCCTTCGCCGCGCTGGACGAGTAAGACGACTTGTGCAAGGACCCCTTGCGACCCGATAGGTATAACTGCATAAAATGCCTGCTCAAGGCGCCTGTGCGAACAATGGTTGCACAGGCGCCTTTTTTGCATAGAGCGGGTGCAAAAACAGGGTTTTTGACACGCTTTATGCATTCGAGTTGTGGAAAACTCCTGTTGAGAGGATGTGAGTTTTACGCAATTGACGTGCGCCTTTTGAGTAAAGCCGCAGGTCGCGATTTGCTCGGGGTACTATGCAGCGCGATTGAATCACACGCAGCTCAAACGCAGCAAAAACGCATTACGGAGGTTTCCAGCTACATGAGGATCGATTCACGAAAACCGAAAGCCGCCGCCCTTTCCGCCGCTCTGACCGTGGCACTTTTGGCGGGCGCCGGCGCAACTGATGCCCACGCCGCAACACTGTCCGATACGGTTGGATCTACACCGTCCGAGACGACGCTGGTACAGCCCGTTGACTATCGCGGCGATGGTTATGGTTCCATGCAGGAGTGGAACGCCTCGATGGAGGCTAAGCGCGATTCCCTGGAGATGCGCGCTCAGATCATCATGAACATGTACGGTGACTATGCCACCGATGACGAGCGCGCTGTGCTGCAGGGTTGCATCGACGGTGCAGGTAGCCTGTTGACGATGGGGGAGGTCGACGCCAAGTCGACCGAGCTCGATGAGCTGCGCACTGCGCTTGAGGATGCCAAGCGCGAAGCGCTCGAAGCTGCCGCCGAGGCTGAGGCCGCTGAAGCTGCTCAAGCCGCACAGGCTTCGTATTACAGCGCTGGTTATGGCTCGTCCAACACGTCTGCCGCGTCTTATGCGAACGGGTCGGGTTTGACGCGTTCTGCCGGCGTCAATAACTATAACGGTCGCCGTGAGACGTATTACAGCAGCAATGTGCTTTACCACTATCGCACGGGCGAGTGGACCCAGGATTCCGAGGGCTTCTGGCGTGATTCCGATGGCTATTACGTTGTGGCTGCGGGCGATATGGCCCAAGGCTCGACCTTTACGGGCTCCAAGGGCGATTGTAAGGTCTATGACTCTGGCTGCGCTGCCGGAACCACCGACTACTACACCGGTTGGTAATGAGCCATAAGCCTATAGTCGTATGACGGACGGGGGTCTCTACGTTGCTTTCGAGCAAACGTAAAGACCCCCGTCTTTTCTGTGCGCTTGAGCTAACAGAGCGTTTACCGTGGCGGTACGCCGCGCATATGGATGCAGGGCACACTAGTTCATGAGAAGTAAGGTCTTTCTCTTGGAGGAAGTGGTCTTGTGAACGCTCGAGATATCGCCGTTGCCGCCATCGCACTGATGCTTGGCTGTCTTGGCCCTACGGCCGCGCTCGTCGCGGGCATGCAGGGGTCATGCGGGGCTGCTCCTATCGTGGTCGGTGCGCTGATCGCCGCTGCATTGCTGGGCAGCGCCGGTGTAGTTCTTTGCCGCGATGACGAGGACGAAGCTCCGGAGTCGCAGCTCTAGTCATCGAGAAGCTGACTGCGGGCTATAGATGAAGATAAAAGCCGCCGTAAGGGGAGTGCTCCTTGCGGCGGCTTTGCTGTTGAGTCTGTTGACGTGATGGGTCGGGCGCTACCAGCTTGCCTCGATTTCGCGAATACGCTGATAGAGCCATTCGTTCTGCGGCGCCTGGATATCGTGCTTGGCTGCCAGGCGGCAAATGGTGCCCGCGAACTCCTCGACCTCGGTTTTGCGTCGCGCGACGCGGTCTTGCGCCATTGACGGCATGCCGGCAGGGTCGAGCCCCTCGATGAGGTGCACCATCTGCGTCAGGTCTGCTTCGGTGAGCCCGATGCCTTCGGCGTTGGCGACTGCAAGCGTCTCGCGCATGGCGGAAACAAAGCAGCGACGCTGCTCGGAGCCCTGCTCCGTGGCGCTTCCGTACGTGCCGCCGTAGGCCATGCAGGTCTGGTTGATGCCGTCGTTGAGCATGAGCTTGGCCCACATGCGGTGTGCGATGTCGGCCTCGACGGTGTGGGCGATGCCACAGCGCGTGTAGAGTTCGTCGATGGCGGCGACGGTCGCGGGGTCGGTGCCGGCGGCCGCGCCAAAGCGAATCTCGCCGGTATTGGTAAAAGTGAGCTCGCCGTTGAGGAATACGGCGTCCATACCCTGGCAGATGCCCAGGACGGTGTGCTCCCAGCCAAAGCGCTCGGCGATTTTTTGCTCGCTGGTGATGCCGTTGCACAGCGAGGCAATGAGCGTATCGGTGGCCACGATGCGCTCCATGGTCTTGAGTGCCTGATCGAGACCGGTCGTCTTAACCGTGAGGATAACCAGGTCGACGGGCATGGCCTCGCTGGCACGGACGGACTTGAGCGCGCAAGGCTTGCCGTTGACGGTGAGCGCGTCGTTTGCGTGACGCTCGAAGCGCGCGTCGTCCATGACGTATTCGACGGCATCGTTGCCGAGCGCCTGGGCGATCATGCTGCCGTAGAGCAGGCCGACACCGCCTTTGCCGATAAAGGCGACCTTGTTGATCTGCATGTGAATCATCTCCCCATATAAAAGGCGCCCGCGTAGGGGCGCCTGATGGATTGTAAGCTGCCGGAGCGCCTCGCGCATGCGGGGCGGCGAATATATAGAAGAACGGATGCGCCGCGCGTTATGCCGCGGGGCAGACCGCAAAGACGCGCGCGGGGTATCCGACGCCATCGCGAACCTTGGGGAAGGTGCAGAAGATGACGGCGCCCGTGGCGGGGAGCTCATCCAGATGGTCCATGACCTCGATTTGATAACGATCAACCGAGAGGATGTACTGCTCACCGGGGTAGGGGTAGGCGTCCTCGCGCGTGGTTACGGTCGCGGGGTCGGTGTCTGCCGGCTCGTGGCCGATAGCGCCGATGTTGCGCTCTTCAACGAGCCATTTGATCGCGTCGAGGTCCCAACCGGGGTAGTGGGGCTGACCGTCCTCGTCCTTGTTCTCGAGGTCGGTCAGCTTGGACCAATCGGAGCGGAAGGCAACAAAGGCGTCCTCGGGAATACGGCCGTGCTCGTCCTCCCAGGCTTTAAGGTCCTCGACGGTCAGGATGAAGTCGGGGTTTGCGGCGCACTCCTCGTGCTTGTCAATCACGCAGAGCGGATGCATAAACTCGATGGGCTCGATCTCGCCAAGAGAACGCCCGTCGACATGAAAGTGGCGCGGCGCGTCGACGTGGGTGCCGTACTGCGAAGCGACCGAATACTGAAAGCAGCGCATGGGCGCGAGCATGTCCTCGGGCGTGTCGGGCAGATAATCGAAAAGCTTGGTGGACTCGAACGGCTTAAAGCCAAACCAGTGCGGGGTATCGCACGAAAGCGTATGGGTGAGGTCGACCCAGCGATAATCGGTGCTTTTGAGCTGGGAGGCGAGGTTCCAAAGGTCGAGCGCGGGCATGGTTGGCTCCTTTCATCGGGCTTTTTGCTGATGTTAAAGCGGTGCCGTGACGGCTCGATTTCCGCTGCGTTACGATACGTTCTCAATTGCGATTCCAAGTTGTTTCGGCGGCGTGACCGTTGTGTTTCGCGTGACCGGGACACCGATGGCGAAGGGAGGGGCCGTGCAATATCGCGTTGACCCCAAAAGCGGCAACCGTATCTCGGCGTTGGGGCTGGGGTGCATGAGGTTTCCCGGTGCGCCGGGGCGCCCCGATGCAAAGACGGCCGATGCCATCATTTCGCGTGCGGTGGAGCAGGGGATTAACTACCTGGACACGGCCTATCTCTATCCCGGCAACGAAGCTTGCGTGGGCGCTTCGCTTGAGCGCCTGGGTCTGCGCGACCAGGTTTTACTCGCGACCAAGCTGCCGCACGCTTCGTGCAAATGCGCGGAGGATTTCGACCGCTTCTTTGACGAACAGCTGCGCCGCCTGCGGACCGACCATATCGACTATTACCTCATGCACAACATCACCTCGCCCGCGCAATGGGAGCGTGTGGTTGCGTTGGGTATCGAGGACTGGATCGCGCGCCAAAAGGCTGCGGGGCGTATTCGCCAGATAGGCTTTTCGTACCACGGCAGTGCGGCGGACTTTCTTACGATGCTCGATGCGTATGACTGGGACTTCTGCCAAATTCAGTACAACTATGCCGGTGAACGCTATCAGGCGGGAACGGCGGGGCTTATGGCAGCTGCGGGGCGCGGGCTCGCGGTGTTTGTGATGGAACCGCTTTTGGGTGGACGCCTGGCGGGCAAGCTGCCTCCGCGGGCCCGCGCCGTGCTCGATGACGTACTCGATCCATACCTGAAGACGCCGGCTGCTTGGGGACTTTCGTGGGTGTGGAACCATCCTCAGGTCACGATGCTGCTTTCGGGCATGACCGATACCGCACAGGTGGACGAGAACGCGGCATTGGCGGATCGCGCACTGCCGAATTCGATGACGAGAGAGCAGCTCGATACCATCGCACGTGTGCTGGGAGAGTTTGAGAAATCGAATCGCGTGCCCTGTACGGGGTGCGGCTACTGCATGCCGTGCCCCAAGGGCATCAATATTCCCGGCTGCTTTGGCGCCTACAACGCGAGCTATGCGCATAGTTGGTTTACGGGACTGTCTCAATACTTTACGGCGAGCGCGGTACGGACGAGTGAGCCCAAGTTGGTGAGCAATTGCGTCAAATGCGGCAAATGCGCACGTCACTGCCCGCAGCACATCGATATTCCCGAGCGTCTCGACGATGTGCGCCGACGTTTCCAGCCTGGCCCCGTAACGGCCGCGCTTAAAGCCTTTTGCAAAACGCGTTCCTGATGCCCCTTTTATAACTTGCGGTGGAATGGTTCCTATTTGCGGCAGAATAGGGGCCAAACAGGAACTATTTCACCGCAACTGAAGGGGGCTGTCGTGGGCCGTCGGGATTCATGCGATGATTTGTGTGAGGTTCGTTGGGGCGTTTTGGGCGCTGGGCACATTTCGCATCGATTTGCATCGTCGCTCAAGGAGGTGGACGGGGCACGGCTGGTGGCTGCCGCCGGTCGCACCCCTTCGCATGTTGAGGAGTTTTGCAGGGCGTTTTCGATTGATGCCGCGCACAGTTATGCCACGGCTGACGATAGCGGCGATGCGGCTTATGATGCGCTGATTGCCGATCCCGATGTCGACGCAATCTACCTGGCTCTTCCACATGGCATGCATGCGCATTGGGTCTGTCGGACACTGCGCGCGGGAAAGGCCGTGCTGTGCGAAAAGCCGGCCGTTTTGAATGAAGAAGAGGCCCATGCGATCGCCTCCGTTTCCCGTGAGTGCGGTGTGCCGTTTATGGAGGCGATGAAAAATCGGTTTTGTCCGATACATACTCGCGTGAAGGGTTTGCTTGCGTCGGGTGAGCTCGGCCGTATCGTCTCGATCGAAAGCGTGCAAAAACTCGATTATGGTGAGTCCCCTTCGAGTTATCTGCTCGATCCGTTGCAGGGTGGCTGTCTATATGACATGGGCTGTTATGCGGTCGGGTGGTTTGAGGATCTGCTTGCGGGTGCGTGCGATGTTTCGTCTCGTGAAGTTCGCTGGCGTGACGTATCGGGCGGCCGCGTGGACTGGGCCGATGAGATCTATATGAGTGTCGGCGGTATACCCATTCATATGGTGTGCGACGGCAAAGCAGCATATGAAAGCCGCTTAACGATTGCCTGCGAGCGGGGCTCGTTGGAAATCGAGCGCCTCCATCGCCCCGAGCTCGCCCATGTGAAGTACTCCGACGGACGAATGCTCGAAATAAATGCCCCGTTTGAGGTCGATGATTTCTACGGCGAAATTCAGCATGCGACCCAGCTCGTCCAGACGGGAGAGCTTGAAAGCCCCGTTATGCCTCTTGCCGCCACACAGCGCTGCGCGCAGATCATCGATGCGATTCGCTTGACGCTCTAGGTTGCGGTGCTGGTGCTCAAGAAGGCTCGGCGGACCGTGCCCCCGATGCCCCTTTTATATCTTGCGGTGGAATACGGTCTGTTTGCGCCAAAATAAGGCACCAATAGACCGTATTTCACCGCAACTGATGAGGGGGAGCTGGAGATGCTGACGATTGGGTGCCACCTATCGACGACGAAGGGCTATTGGGCGATGGGGGAGACGGCGTTGTCCATTGGCGCCAATACCTTTGCATTCTTTACGCGCAACCCGCGCGGTGGCAAGGCAAAAGACCTTGACATGGATGACGTGGCGGCTCTGCGCGAGCTTATGACGCAAAACGACTTTGGACCGCTGGTGGCGCATGCCCCTTATACCTATAACCCCTGCTCCGCTAAGGAGCGAGCGCGCGAGTTTGCCCTGGAGGCCATGGCCGAGGATCTGCAGCGCATGGAAGCGCTGCCCGGCAACTACTACAACTTCCATCCCGGTGCGCATGTGGGGCAGGGCTCCGACGCCGGCATTCAGATGATCGTCGACACCCTGTGCCAGGTGATGTTTGAGGGCCAGCAGACGACGGTGCTGCTCGAGACCATGGCCGGCAAGGGCACCGAGGTGGGCCGCAGCTTTGAGGAGCTGGCGTGCATTATCAAGGGCGTTGCCGCCAAGTGCCCAGAGCTGTCCGATAAGCTGGGCGTTTGTTTGGACACCTGCCATGTGAGCGATGCCGGCTACGACATCATCCATGATCTGGACGGCGTACTCGACGAGTTCGACCGCGTGGTGGGTATCGATCGCTTGCATGCCGTACACATCAACGATTCGAAGAACCCTTGTGGCGCCCATAAAGATCGTCACGAGTGCATCGGCAAGGGATACCTTGGCAGCGAGGAATTTGGTGGCGGTATGCAGGTTATGCAGAATATTGTATCGAATGGCCACTTGCGTTCGCTGCCGTTTATTTTGGAGACTCCGAACGAACTTGCAGGTTATGCAGCTGAAATTAGACTATTAAGGTCATTGCAGCAGTAATGACTGTCACAAAGTAGAGTATTCCATTCACGTTATGGGTTTGTTTCAATCAGTTTTCTCATTGCAGATTCGTAATTCCGGGTGCATAATAGCCAACAGTTTTTGCAGACCTCTGAGTCAAACGAGGTCACCGGAAGGAGACTGATTATGAAGCTGAAGAAGCTTGGCGCATTTGCCGCCACGGGTGCTATGGCACTCGCCCTTGCTCTGACGGGCTGCGGTTCGTCCAACGCCACCTCTGGTTCTGATGCCGGTTCCAGCAGCTCTGACGACGCTAAGGTCGAGAAGGTCGACGGCTCCAAGGAGTATGCGCTCGTCAAGGACGGCACGCTGACCGTCGGCACCTCTGCCGAGTACGCGCCGTTTGAGTACAAGGATGACAACGGCGACTACCAGGGCTTTGACCTTGAGCTCATCAAGGCTATCGGTGACAAGCTGGGTCTGGATGTCGAGTACGTCAACAACGACTTCGACACGCTCGTCCCCGGCGTTGCTTCGGGCGCCAAGTACGATGCCGCCATCGCGGCTATCACTGACACGCCCGAGCGTGAGAAGGAAGTCGCGTTCTCCGACTCTTACTACATGGACGATCAGGCTATCGTGACCAAGGTCGATAACACCGACATTACGGCCGATAACTTCAGCGAGAAGCTCAACAACGCCGACGCTACCATCATCGTCCAGTCTGGCTCGACCGCCGAGGCCTTTGCCCAGGAGAACTTCCCGAAGGCCAAGATCGTCCCCTACAAGGACGCTACCGAGTGCTTCAGCGCCCTGCAGTCCGATAAGGGCGACGCCGTAGTCACCAACCGCTCCGTTGCCAGCCAGCTGACCGCCGAGCAGTTCAACACCTGCCAGACCATCAAGCAGATCAGCACCGGCGAGGAGTACGCCATTGCCATCAACCAGGGCAACACCAAGCTCAAGGATGACATCAACCAGGCCATCAAGGACCTGACCGACGACGGTACCGTCGACGCCCTCATGGCTAAGTACAACATCAAGTAAAATAACTACTTGATTGCGCGCGGGCCCTTTCCGTTTTGCGGAGAGGGCCTTTGCGCTTCTCTTGACGGAGAGCGTTTCCGTCTCGTTTTGCCGGCAACTTCTACGATAGGAGCCACCTTGTCTCGACTGAACAAAGGGGCCGCTGAGCAGCGTTTTCCACTGCCCGTCTTGCTCCAAAAGCTAGCCTGCGTCATGGCCGTGGCGCTCGCGCTGGTGTGCGCGGGGGCATATGCGCCCACGACCGCCCAGGCGCTTGAGACCGCAAAGATTACCGCCCGACCCAACACCGGTTCGGGCAGCGATGTGGTCGGCGGCACCGAGACGCGCATTACCTGGGAGGTTCAGGCCGATGCCGACGAGGAGCTGAGCGGTCTTTCTTTGACGTTTGTCGACGGCACGACGTTTGGTACCGATGACACGCGATTGACGATGCTCTCGGGCGAGGACCTCATGGATCGTACGCCCATGAAACCCACGTGCAAGGCTGACGGCCAGACGCTCAAGATTGACTTTGGCGAGACGGCGCCTGCCGGCGGCTTTTTCCGTGTCGAGGTTTACGGCGTGACCTTCCCCGTCGAGGGCGGCGACGAGGCCTTTAGCGGCACCTACACTTTGGCCGATGGTTCGACCAAGAAGATCTCCAAGATTCCGTCGGTGGAGATCAAGGGCGTGACGGCATTCGATAACTTCCTGGCCGACCTTAAGGAGCAGCCGTGGGTCGAGGCATGGAATTCCAACATGTTCCTTCGCCTGTTCCTGAACCCGGTCATTTTGGTCCAGAGCCTGCCGATCGTCTTCAAAGGCTTCCTCATGTCGCTCTCGATCGTGCTCGTGGCGTTTCCGCTGGCAATTCCCTTCGGTTTCGCCCTGTCGCTCATGCGCATCTCCAAGTCGCGCATCCTGCGTTGCCTTGCCGGTATCTATGTGAATATCATTCGCGGTACGCCGGCGTTCCTGCAGATCTACATCGCGTTCTTTGGCCTGCCGCTGGCCGGCGTCAAGGTTGACGACTATGTGCTGGGCGTCATCGTCATGGCCATGAACTCGTCCGCCTACCTGTGCGAGATCTTCCGTGCCGGTATTCAGTCGATCCCCAAGGGCCAGAACGAGGCTGCGCGCTCGCTGGGCATGAACGCCTTCCAGACACTGCTCTACGTTATGATTCCGCAGACGTTCCGCAATGTCCTGCCAACGTTGACCAGTGAGTTCATCCTGCTTTACAAGGATACGTCGCTGCTCGCGGCCGTGGGCGTGGTCGAGATCGTCATGAACGCCCGCACCATCGTGGCCACGACGGGCTCTATTACACCGTACGTGGTTGCCGCCCTGTTCTATCTGGTCATCACCCTGCCGCTCGCTCGCTTGGTGAGCGGCCTTGAGGCGAGGCTTTTGGGCACGGCCGAAACTAAGAAGAAGCGTCCCGCCAAGAGCGCCGGACAGGTCGTCGCGACGCCCGCCGATCACATCGCCGGTCTGTAAGGAGGTCCTATCATGAGCGAAACCAACAACTCGAACGAGGTCGTCGTCAGCATCAAGAACCTCCAGAAGGCCTTTGGCGATAACGTGGTCCTGCGCGATATCGATCTGGATGTGCACAAGGGCGAGGTTGTCGTAGTTCTGGGTCCCTCGGGCTCGGGTAAGTCGACGATGCTTCGCTGCATCAACCGTCTTGAGCATCCCACGAGTGGCTCGATTGTCGTTGAGGGTGTGGACGTGTGCGCCAAGGGCGTCGATCTTAACAAGGTGCGCACGCATCTGGGTATGGTGTTCCAGCAGTTCAATTTGTTCCCGCACCTCTCAGTCAAAAAGAACGTCATGCTCGCGCAGCAGAAGGTGCTCAAGCGCAGCAAGGAAGAGGCCGAGAAAATTGCCGTCGAGGAGCTGACCAAGGTCGGTCTTGCCGAGCGTATCGACTTTATGCCGAGCCAGCTCTCGGGCGGTCAGCAGCAGCGCGTTGCCATCGCCCGCGCCCTGTCGATGAACCCGCACGTCATGCTCTTTGACGAGGCCACCTCGGCGCTCGACCCCGAGCTCGTGCGCGACGTCCTGGGTGTCATGCGCGACCTGGCACGCGACGGCATGACCATGATCGTCGTGACGCACGAGATGGGCTTTGCCCGCGATGTCGCCGACCGCGTCGTCTTTATGGACGGCGGCGTCATTGTGGAAGAGGGTACGCCGAGCGAGGTCTTCGACCACCCCAAGAGCGAGCGCACCAAGGCGTTCTTGGGAAATATCTCGTAGCCGGTTGATGTAACTGCCGTTACAAAAGAGCGGGGGCTGGACTTGAATCCAGCCCCCGCTCTTTTGTAGGGATGGGGATGCGCTGTGATACAGGCTCTTTTGGAGGCCTGGTTTCGTTACGCGAGCTCGGCTCCGAGGGCCTTGCAGGCCGCCTCGCCCTCATCGTCGGGCGCATCGTAGCAAATGACGGAGTCCACGACGTTGACGCCGGCCTCGTCGGCGTCGGCCTTCCAGTTGTCCATCCACTCGCCCTCGGCCCACGAATAGGAGCCAAAGAGGACGACCTTCTTGTCGCCGAGGGTCTCCTTGACCTCGTCCCACATAGGCTGAAACTCGTCATACTCAAGCTCCTCGGAGCCCATGGCGGGGCAGCCGAAGGCGAAGGCATCATATTCGGCGGCCTTGTCGGCAGAGAAGTCGGCGCAGGGGATGACCTCAGTCTCGGCCCCCGCGGACGTGGCGCTTTCGGCGACGAGGTTTGCCATGGCCTCGGTATTGCCCGTGCCGCTCCAGTAGACGACGGCGATCTTGCTCATGTTTTGTCCTTTCGGTCGTGCGGCGCTTGCCGCGGCTTGTACGTTCTATCGGGTTGCCTGGGCAAGTTGCGCCAGGCTGCAGCCCTGCTGATAGATAAAAGTGAAGTATTGGGTGCAGGCACGGTAGGCATCAAACGTCGCAAGCGCCTGCTCGACATTTGCGTAGACCTTCCAGCCCCCAAAGACCTTGTAGTTCTCGCCGCGCTGGACGATAAATTCGTGCACGTCGTCGTAGGGATATCCAAGGAAGTAGCCTATTTCGTGCGGAAACTCGCAGGTGCAGTCTTTGCTGCAGCTAGCTTGCTGGGGTAGTGCGCATCGAGTCTGGCTGCAGGCGCATTCCGCGACGTTATTGCTCGCGAGCGTGATGCGTGATGCCAAATGCACAAGGCATGCCGAAAGGTCTCTCGTGTCGTAGCCTTCCGAGGTGAGCGCCGTTTGGACGCGAGGGTCTGCGAAATAGGTGGTGAGGCTTTTGGCTCGGTACGCGTACACGAGCGCTCCGCAGGGCCGCCAGACCAAAACACTCAGGTGGATGCCGAGCGGGTCAAGCTCGCGATTGCACTGGGCGATAACGTTGAGCAGACGTGCTCGGCGTTCTGTGATGGTTTCGGTTGCGGTCGTGCCGTCCCCGTGGGCGTAGGTGCCTGGATAGGTAAAGAGCGATGCCGGCTTGATGCCCGCGAGCGTGGGAGAGCAGTTGCGCACGACTGCTGCCTGAAACGTGGGGATGTCTATGGTTCGAGTCACGGCGCTCCTTACAGATCTAAACTGTTAGCCTAGGAAAACTTATACACGAAAGTAAGCCAAGGTCAACAAAAAAGTTTGAAGCGGGAAACTAATTGACCGAACCGACACGAGTTTGGAGTAAGATGGGAACACCCCATGGGGGTATCTAGATAGGGCTACTTGAAAGGGGAACGCATGAGTGACTTGCTCAACCCTGCGAATCTCATCGTGCTGGCTGTCATTGCCATCGGCATGTTTTTTGGACTGCGTCGCATTGCCGCTTCGACGCGTGGGAAAAGTTGCTGCAGCGATGGCGCGCGCGGCAAGAAGGCCAAAAAGGTTGTTGTGGCGGATACCGATGCGTCGCACTATCCCTATGGCGATGAGTTGCTCATCGGCGGCATGAGCTGTGACGGCTGCGCTCAGAACGTGGCCAATGCCCTCAATGCGCTGGACGGCGTGTGGGCAACGGTGACATATGCGGACCACACGGCGCGCGTGCGCGCTAAGCGGCCGATCGATCGCGGTGCCCTTGAGGCGGCCGTGAAGGACGCTGGCTACTACGTCATGACGCTGTAGAGCGCGTGCTTGGCGCGGGAAACGTCGCTAGGCTCGGCCGCGCAGCTCAACGTCTTGGATATCGTCGAAGTCAATGACGATGTCTTTGAGCTTGAGCAACTTGAAGGCGGGGAGTACCTCATCGAGGATGCCGGTGCGGGCGCGATAGCCGTACGCATCGTAATAGGTGACTCGAACCAAATCGCCACGTTTGAGACCCTCGAGCTTATGTGAAAGCTCGAGGGCTTTTTCTTCTGTCAATTCGCACTTGGGCTCAACGGTGATCTCCTGCTTGCGTACGAGTTCGTAGTATCCCGTCAACGCGGCAAAGGGCATAAACTGCGCGGCACGGCCGGCACGGACGGCGCCGTTGGCGGTGAGCTTGGGGTCGGCGGATCGACGTCTTCCCTCGGGGTCCGCTAGGCGTTCAAAAGGTGTCGGTGGCCGCATCGGCTGTTGCTGGGACTTAGGCACGATGTCCTCCTACCTGATCGTTGCGTTCGCGCGCGGTGGCGCCAGTGGTAAAGCTTAATCCCTTGACGAGCGCGTTTTTGCCGTACTTGCCCTTTACGGCCAGGACCGCGCGCGCCAGGTCGCGCTCGCGCTCATCCGCCTCGATATCGCTAAATAGGTCGATGGTGGCAAATTCCTCAGGCATGAGGTTGCCAAAGCCCAAGTTGATACGCTTGACCGGTCGTTTGGGATCGACAATCTGCGCCCAGAGCTCATCGAAATAGCCCATGATCTTCTTAAACGAATTGGTGCGCTCGGGCAGCTTTCGCGAAGCGTTGGAGTGCGCGAAGAGGGCGGCATAGCCACCGCGCGGTTTGCCGCCATGCTCTCCCACAAAGATGCCATCGATTGCCTGTGCTTCGCGCACCAGGCGGCGCCGTTCGTCATCGCGCTGGACGGGCTTGGGCGCACGGGGTGCGAGCTCGGGGCCGGTGGTTGCGGTGGGCTCGATGCTCGACGTGCTCGAGCGCAGGTGCCCACATCCGTCCACATATTGCGCTGTGCCGCTGGCGTCGAGGCGGCGTATGTCGGCCCGCTCGCTCGCATAGCCCACAAAGAGCGAGATGCTGTCACAGACCACGTGCTTATCGACTAAGTCCAACACGGCGTTGTCGACCATCTCGCGCAAGACAGTGTAGGCCTGCTCGTAGACATAGCCCTTCGAGAGCACCTGTCCTGTGGTAGTTGAGGTTGCCTGTGGGCGATAGGCTTGGATATCGGCGATGGTTGTCGGCTCGCGTCCAAAGGCGTGGTCGATGAGATACTCGGCATTGACGCCGAGCTCGTCGTAGAGCAGGTTCTCGTCGAGTGCGGCGACGCCCATCAGGTCGTAGACGCCATACTTTTCGAGTCGGGCTGCCACGCCGGGGCCGATGCCCCAGATGTCGGTGATGGGACGATGGGGCCAGATCTCCTTGCGAAAGGTCTCGTCGTCGAGTATGCCGATGCGGCTGGGTACGTGCTTAGCGGTAATGTCGAGCGCTACCTTGGCCTGGAATAGGTTGGGGCCGATGCCGACCGTCGCCGTGATGCCGGTGCGCGCGAGGACCTCGTCGCGCAGCGTGCAGGCGAACCCTTCCGCATCGGTGTGATAGAGGTCCAGATAGGGCGTCACGTCGATAAAGCACTCATCGATGGAGTAGACGTGCACGTCCTGGGGGCTGACGTATTCCAGATAGATGCCGTAGATTTGCGCCGATACCTCCATGTAGTGCTGCATGCGCGGCACGGCTTTAATGTAGTCGATGCCGTTTGGAATCTCGAACAGACGGCAGCGGTTGTGTATCCCGAGGTCCTTCATGGCTTGTGTGATGGCGAGGCAGATGGTCGTGCGCCCGCGCGATTCGTCGGCAACGACCAGGTTGGTGGTGAGTGGATCGAGCCCGCGGTCGACGCACTCGACGCTGGCATAAAACGTCTTGAGGTCGATGCAGATATAGGTGTGCTGCTCGTGCGCCATCCGTGTCCTTCCATCAAACACATGTTCTTATCGAATACATGTTCGATAATACCTGCTTGCGCGGACAGCGTCAAAACCTGTCCCTCTTTGGCGGGTATGGTCGTGCGGTTGCATCGGGTTTTTTAACGCAGCTCTAAAGAGCGCGAAACAGCTCGGAAAACCTCGCTTCGTAGCATGAGTCTAACGATTGATACCGCCTATACGCACGGAAGGGTTGTGGGGATAATGGTCAACTATGGGTTTGGTATGCCGACGCGCTTGGTTGCGGATGGGGATGTGGCTCGCTGGTGCGGGCGATTGGTTGCCCACTATGGCGGCACCAAGGCACTGGTCGTGCTGGGAGGCGACAAGCACACGCGTGATGAGCTCGTTTCGGCGGCGCTGGGCTCGCTCGATCGCGCCCTGCTCGAGCGCGTGCTTTTCCGCTGCGGTTTGGTCGGGGGCGACGGGGGAGACGAGCTGATCGACGAAGCCGTGGCCCTGGCGACCGACGAAGGCGTGGACTTTGTCCTGGCGATCGGCGATGCCGATACGGCCGGCTTTGCGCGCGAGCTCGCCCGTCGTATGGCGGCGCTCGATGCCGGTGAGGACGGCTTTGTGCCTTATGGATGCATCGTCTCCGAGGGAAAAGTGCCCGCCGTTGTGGGTGCCGGCGAGGTTCCCGTTTTCGCCATTATCGCGCCCGAACTGCTGGAGGGCATTGGGTCTCCTCTGCGTGAGTTGCTCGGCAGCGTGTGCGCCGCGGCCTAATATTTACCATAAAGGGATAGGTTCTATTTGATTGGTAAAGCGTTTGACCTGCCAAAACAAACCTGTCCCTTTTTGGCCGGTCGCCGTTTGGGGGCCGATTGGCAACGCTCGCTGATTATGGTCTTGACCTGCGCTAGAATAGTGGCATCTGAATGTCCGGGCGCATGGAGGCGTGCGCCCGTATGCTGAGGAGGACTTTATGGCAACTGTTGCCGCACCCATCGACGCTACGTCGACTGCCGCTTGGAAGGCGCTCGAGGCCCATCAGGAGAAGCTCGAGGCCGATGGTATCGACCTCAAGGCCTGGTTCGCCGCCGATGCCGAGCGCGTGAACAAGCTGAGCTTTGACGCCGGTGACCTGCACTTCGACCTGTCCAAGAACCTGGTGACTGATGAGACCGTCAAGCTGCTGTGCGATCTTGCCCGCGAGGTGAAGCTCGAGGAGCGCCGCGACGCCATGTTCTCCGGCGAGCACATCAACACCACCGAGGACCGCGCCGTCCTGCACACCGCGCTTCGCCGTCCGGCAAGCGAGAAGGGTCAGCTCATCGTTGACGGCCAGGACGTCGTCGCCGACGTGCACGAGGTCCTCGACCGCATGTGTGCCTTCGCCGAGCGCGTGCGCTCCGGTGAGTGGAAGGGCGTTACCGGCAAGAAGATCGAGCACCTGGTGTCCATCGGCATCGGCGGCTCCGACCTGGGCCCGGTCATGGCCTACGAGGCCCTGCGTCCGTACGCCGACGCCGGTATCGACTGCCGCTACATCTCCAACATCGACCCCAACGATCAGGCCGAGAAGCTCAAGGGTCTGGACCCCGAGACCACGCTCGTGATCATCGTCTCCAAGACCTTCACCACGCTTGAGACCCTCACCAACGCCCGCGAGGTCAAGACCTGGATGCTCGAGCAGCTCAAGGCCCAGGGCGCTATCGACGGTTCCGATGAGCAGAACGCCGAGGCCGTGGCCAAGCACTTTGTCGCCGTTTCCACCGCACTCGAGAAGGTCGAGGCCTTCGGCATCGACCCCGCTAACGCTTTTGGTTTCTGGAACTGGGTCGGCGGCCGTTACTCTGTTGACTCTGCTGTGGGTCTGTCGCTGATCGTCGTGCTCGGCCCCGAGCGCTTCCAGCAGTTCCTCGAGGGCTTCCATGCTATCGACGAGTACTTCTGCAACACGCCGCTCGAGAACAACGCCGTTGCGCTGATGGGCCTGCTCAATGTCTGGTACGTCAACTTCTTTGGTTCCAAGAGCCACGCCGTGCTGCCGTACAGCCAGTACCTGCACCGCTTCCCGGCCTACCTGCAGCAGCTCACCATGGAGTCCAACGGCAAGCACGTCCGCTGGGACGGCAGCGCCGTGACCTCCGATACCGGTGAGATCTTCTGGGGCGAGCCCGGCACCAACGGTCAGCACGCCTTCTACCAGCTGCTGCACCAGGGCACCGTGGTGGTCCCGGCCGACTTTATCGCTTTCGCCAACACTGCCAACCCCGCAACCGACAGCGGCCAGGATGTCCACGAGCTGTTCCTGGGCAACTTCCTGGCCCAGACCAAGGCGCTCGCCTTTGGCAAGACGGCCGACGAGGTTCGTGCCGAGGGCACGCCCGAGCAGATCGTCCCGGCCCGTTGCTTTGAGGGCAACCGTCCGACGACCTCGATCTTCGGCGACACGCTGACCCCGTTCGCACTCGGCGAGCTCATCGCCCTGTACGAGCACATCACGTTTGTCGAGGGCACGGTCTGGGGCATCGACTCCTACGACCAGTGGGGCGTTGAGCTGGGCAAGCAGCTTGCCAAGCAGATCACCCCGGCCTTCCACGATGACGCCGCCAAGGCCGAGCAGGACGCTTCGACCCAGGCGCTCATCGAGTTCTACCGCGCTCACCGCAAGTAGTCGCTGCTGTTAACGCATCGCGCCTTATAGCCAGGGGCCCGTATCCCATCGGATGCGGGCCCCTTTGCTTTGCCGTGGCCCCGGGGCGCACGGCCTTTAAGGATCTTCGCCGGAGCGTCGCGTGCTGCGAGGGGCCTGCGTCTAGAGCTCGGCCTCCGCATGGCCTCGCTGCGCCTCGGGCAGCTCCCCGTAGAGCGGATGGTCTTCGAGCCTAAAGTGCTCGACCTGTTCGGGAGTGTGGCCGCGCACAAAGAGCCACGAGCGATCGATCGGCGTCGCCATGAGCGTGCTGGGCAGTGCGTCGGCGCGGTCGGAAAACACCCGGGCGCTCTCGGGATCCTGGAACGCCAGCACCAGATGCGTGTCGCAGTTGCCCATGATGGAGCGTGCGCGTGCCTCGCCATAGAGCGCATCAAGCTGGTTGGTCGACTGCAGCAGCGTTGCCCAGATGTTGCGGCTTCGGATAATCGAGAGCACGCTGTCGATCTGGGGGATCTGCAGATTTGCGAAGTCATCGAGCATAAAGCGCACGGGCACGGGCAGGCTGCCGTCGGGCTGCCTATCGGCTTCGCGAATGAGGCCCATAAATGCCTGCGTAATAAAGAGGCCGGTCAGCGGATCGAGATTGCGGTCAATATCGCTTACGGTTACAAACAGGGCGCAGGGGGTGTGTCCCATGGAAGCGAAGTCCACCTGATGGCACTCACGATAGAGCTGTGCCGCACCGTCGAATCCCAGACACATGACCTTTTCGGCAAGGATGCCGACGATGCTCGCGTGCATGCGCTCGGCATTTTGCGTAATGGCGTAGCGCCGCCATAGCGAGAGGGCATAGCTTTGGGGGTCGGTCGTGATCAGGTCGTCAAACAATCGACCCGTGGCACCGTCCTGCAGGTGCTCGATCAGCTTGATGACCGAGCTGATCGTCTGCTCGTCGGCGGGTAGCTGTTCGGTGACGTAGGCGATAAGACACGACAGCAGGTTTGCCGCCGCATGATCCCAAAAAGGCTGGTTGTTGTCCTCGATGGGGCAGATGACCTTTGCTGCCGAGAGGATGTCCTGCTGGTTGGGTCTGCCGTCCGCCTTGCGGCGAATGTGCCTCAGGGGGTTGTAGCCGCAGCGCTCGATGCCGGGCGCAAGGGCCGGGACGGTGTTGAGGTCGGCGAAGTTGAGACATTGCACGCGGTAACCGTGGGCTGCCAGCACGGGTCCCACTTCGCGACAGAGCGTGCCTTTGGTGTCGAGCACGATGTAGCTTGCGTTCATTTGCAGCAGGTTGGGCTTGAGGACGTTTCGGGTCTTGCCGGCTCCCGAGGGGCCGATCACAAGTGCATTGTTGTTGAGTCCCGTGTGGCGGGTGTCGCAGGAAAGCGTTCGATCCTTGGCGAGGATGGTGGACGATGCGGGCTCAGATGCGGCGAGGCGGCTGGCGAGGTTAGACATGGGCGACCTCCTTGGTGGTCGAGAGGATTTCGTGGGCAAAGCCGAGCTCGACGGCGCGCTCGGCCGAAAGGTAGGTGTCTTTTGCAGTGAGGGACTGGATGCGCTTGGGCGTGAGGCCGCTGCGGTCCGAGAGGATTTGCGTGAGGGTCTTGCGGGTCTGCATGAGACGCCGGCTGGTTTCCTGCAGCGCAAGTGCCGAGCCGCCTGCCCCCTGGGGGATCAGCGGGTCGTGAATCATGAGCTCTGCATGGGGCGCCATACGGCGATCGTCGCCGCCCATAAAGATCACGGCGCCCATGGACGCGGCGAATTCCAGGCAGACGGTGCGGATGGGGCACGATGCGAGGCGCATGGCGTCATAGATCGCAAGACCTGATCGCACGCTTCCGCCGGCGCTGGCGACAAATATGGTGATGGGGCGGCTGGGGTCGGTGGCATCGAGCAGGCGGATCTGCTGGCATAGGTCGTGGGCCATCGGGGTTTCGATGTTTCCCATGACGGAGAGCTCGCGACGGGCGAGCATCTCATCGTAAATGCTGGTGAGCGTGATACCTCGGGC
This sequence comes from uncultured Collinsella sp., assembly GCA_900540905.1. Classification (GTDB taxonomy): domain Bacteria; phylum Actinomycetota; class Coriobacteriia; order Coriobacteriales; family Coriobacteriaceae; genus Collinsella. The sequence goes on from UQHR01000009.1 coordinate 39,744, forward strand.
GGATTCACGCATGGTGAGGGGGCTGATGATGGGGGAATGATTGGTGTCCATGAGGACTCCTTTCTGTTGGTTGTGTTGTGGAATAGGATTGTTGCCCGCGGAGGGGCTGGCGGGCTACAGGGTTCGTCCGAGCCTGAGATCGAGCTCGGTTGTGGGGCAGGCTGCCTGTTCGTGCGGCTCGCAAGCGCCAAGGGCTCCAAAGCGATGGAGCGTTGCGACGGGCGTGGTGTAGGCGAGCCGCAGCTGATGCTCGATAGGGGCACATCCGTCATTTTTGTAATGAGCCGCGTAGTACTGCGCGATGCTGGCGTTCATCTCGCTGCCATTGCGATGGCGCTCAAACTGGCGTCTGCAGATCTCGATGATCTTTGCTACCGACTTGGGTGCCGTCGCGGGAACAAGGGCGAGATAGCCCTCAAATAGCTCGTTGATGCTCAGGAGGCACAGCAGGTCGATCAGCGTCCTTATGGCTGCTCCCTCGGCAGAAAAGTGCGCGGTCATGCGGTTATATCGGTTGCGGTCGACGATGGCCGCATGGGGTCTTGGAGTTTTCTGCCCCGTGGTCCCGGGCTTTTGCCGCGCCTGTGTATTGAGCTCGACGTTGCAGCGCTTGAGGCCGTCCAACGGAAGGAACAGTGCGGTGCGCAGGGTGTTCCGCTTGCTTTCGAGTTCATGACGCTCGTCGGGTTCCCATTCGAGCTTGAGTTTCGTGTCGAGCGCCGTAAGCATATGGGCTAGGCAGCCTACGGTAAGAACGTACGAATCGTTGTCGCGTTTTGGGGCATAGGGGTCTGTCAGCTTGCGAATGTCGGGGTCGCCCATGATCTTTGTGCAGCGCTTCAGCAGTTGAGGGTGGTCGGCCAAGATCGTCGCGAGCGGTAGCGACGCGTAGTTCTTGATGGTCGCGGCGGCAAAGGCAGCGTCATATTCGTTTGCATATGCTCGCTCAATGCGGGCATCCAGAATGCTTTTCTTATCGCCGTCTTCAGCGTGGTGGTTTGTCATAGCTTCTCCAATCGGTTGATGTTCGTGCTGTTTGTTGATGTGTTGGTTGTCGTGAGTGATGTGCTTGCCGTGGGTGATGTGCTGACGTTGGGGTGCTATGCGGTTTTCAATGAGCCCGTGAGGCAGTTGCTGCAGGGGCGGGATGGAACGGCCCATGCAAGGCGGAAGGCATCGTGCTCAAAATCGAGACAGCAATGCCCCGGGTGCCTCACATGTGGCAGTTACCTCATTAAGTTGTCATTGCGTTTGGGGCTGTACTTTGCCGATCTTCTTTCTCTTACACGCTAAAAACTGAAACTTCATATGCTCGATCTACTTAAAACCGCAACGGCGGTCTTTTATCAACTTATATGTCGAAACGCGTCTTTGCAAGTACTTTTTTGCCTTTGTTTCAAATGGGGTGGTTTTGCAACCGTCACGCGCCACGCTATGCGAACGTGCCCCGGCTCGGATAAGATGGTGCGATCGAGTTCTACCGCGCTCACTGCAAGTAGTCTTTGTTGCTGAGATAGGTCACGGCCGAAAGGGGCCCGTATCCGTTGGGATACGGGCCCCTTGCTATTCTGAATGGGCATGAGGGTGTATTGAGAGGGGGAGATGTCTTGCTGTCGGCATCCGCGTGCGGCGCCATTCGCTGTCCATGAATATACTTTTAAGGCTAATTTCATACCGCTTGTCGGAATGAGGACGCTGCCCTTGCGTATCGGGCGTACATTGAACGTGGTTTTTCGCGTGAACCCACGGATTGGTTGTCGGTCCTGAACAAGGAGGCCCAGCATGACGTTTGCCAAACCCATCAATAAATACATCGACTATATCGATGCCCCCGAGGACACGTTTGAGCAGTATGTCGAGAAGGCGTTAAGGTACAACTTCCGCTGCATATTTGCGAACCTGCAGGAGTACGAGACGGGTCGCGCCATGCTCGAGGACTCTGACATCATCCTTGCCGGTGCTATCGACTTTCCCCAGGGCACTATGACGCTTGAGGAGAAGCTTGCGAGGTTTGAGGAATACGCTGCGCGCGGCTTTACCGAGATTGACTACGTTTTGAATCAGGAGTCGGTCGAGAACCGCGATTTTGTTGCCATCGAGCGCGAGATGACTGCCGTCGCTGATTTTTGTCGCGCACATGGCATCACTGACAAGGTGATCGTCGAGATGTGCAAGCTGGACGGCGACGATGTCGCCAAGCGTCGCGTCTGTGAGATTGCGCTGGAGGCTAAGCCGGGATTCCTTAAGACATCGACCGGCAGAAGCTATGGCGGTGCTAAGCTCGAGGACGTGCGGCTGATGCACGAGGTGCTCGGCGATGCCGTGGCAATCAAGGCGGCGGGCGGTATCCATAATTACGAAGAGGCTTGCGCATTCATCGAGGCCGGCGCCAGCGCCCTGGGTGCATCGGCGGGCATCGCGATCGTCGAGGGTGCACCGACGGATGAGCGTCGCTAGCAGACGTATTTGACCTGAGCGATAAAGCTTCACGACCACGCGCCGTTCATGTTCGGGACAATATGACATTTTTCCCGTTGCAAACAGCGCCGCCGCGGGTGTTCTGTATGATGGCTCAGACAAGGCTGTTCAATGACAGGGAGGCATATATGGCAATCAAAGCCATCGCAATGGATATCGACGGTACGCTTACCAACGACCAAAAGGTCATCAGCCCGCGTACGCGCGAGAAGCTGCTCGCGGCACAGGAATCGGGCATCAAGCTCATTCTGGCTTCGGGCCGTCCTGCATGGGGCCTTCGCGCCCTTGGTCAGGAGCTCGACCTACACAATCATGATGGCCTGCTCGTGGCCTTTAACGGTGCACACGTAGTCGATGCCCAGACCGACGAGGTACTGTTTGACCAGGCCATGCCGGTCGACGAATTGCATCGTCTGCTCGATCACCTGCGCAACTTTGACGTGATTCCCATGATCTCGCTCGGTCGGGACCTGCACGTCGTGGACTCGTATCGCTGCATGATCACACTGCCGGACGGTTCGCAGAAGAATATCGTCAAATACGAGCGCGATGCGTGCGACCTTAAGATCCGTGAGGTCGAGAGCCTCCATGAGGTTGTAGATGCCTATCCGGTGGACAAATTGCTCACCGCGGGAGACCCGGCCTATCTGCAAGCGCATTACGAGGAGATGTACGCGCCCTTTACTCAGACGCTTTCGGGTATGTTTACGGCCGACTGGTACTTTGAGTTTACGGCGCCCGGCATCGATAAGGCTCGCGCGCTCGAGGGCTCCCTGTCCAAGTTGGGTATCGATGCCAGCGAGGTCGTATCGTTTGGTGACGGCCAGAACGACAAGTCCATGATTGAGTGGGCCGGCACTGGTGTTGCCATGGGCAACGCGGTCGACGAGGTTAAGGCCGTGGCCCAGATGGTGACCGCCAATAACAACGAAGACGGCATTGCGGTGGCGCTGGATAAGCTGCTGGGTTAGAATCGCCGATTAATGCATGGTTCGGGCGCCTGCTCGCGGGCGTCCTTTTGTTAGGGAGGGTGCCGTGTCCGCATTTCCGTTTGACGCCGTTATCTTTGACATGGACGGCGTTTTGGTCGACACCGAGTTTTACTATCAAAAGGAACTCGAGAAGTTTATCGATTACCTGCAGATTTCTGTGACGCGCGACGAGCTTAATGCGATTGTTGGTTCATCGCACCGTGATTTTCAGCAGGTGCTCGTCGATTGGCATGAGCGTGCGGGTTTGGGCAAGCTCAGCGTCGAGGCTGCCGAGGCACGCTATGAGGTATGGGCGAGCGCGTATTCCTGCGACTATAGAAAACTGCTCAACCCCGGCGTTGCCGAGACGCTGGCGGGGCTGAAAGAACGTGGGGTTCGCGTTGCGCTGGCATCGTCGTCTCCTCTCAACAATATCGAAGAGGTGCTGGGTACCTGTGGCATTCGTGATTACTTTGAGTTTTTGGTCTCGGGCGAGCAGTTCAAGCGCAGCAAGCCCGATCCTGATATCTATCTGCATGCTATAGATCGTTTGGGATTGCCCGCGGATCGCTGTTGCTGTGTGGAGGACTCTCTGTATGGCATTACCGCAGGTAAGCGTGCCGGTCTGACGGTAATCGCCAAGCGCGAGGAGCGCTTTGGCTTTAGCCAGGATGCCGCGGACAAGATCATCGATCGGCTGCCGGACCTGCTGGAACTCGCGTAGATCCTGGGCGGTACCGTTGTCACAACAATGGTTCCGTTGGCACAAGAGAGGGGCGGTGCTATGACATTCAACGTTAATGCTCTTGGGTTTGGCGACAACGTCGTCGACCGCTACGAGCATATCCACACTATGTATCCGGGTGGCAATGCGGTGAACTTTGCCGTGTATGCCAAGAAATGCGGAGCCGCGCGCTCCGCGTATATGGGCATCTTTGGCAATGATGCTGCTGCCGGGCATGTGATTGCGAGTCTTGAGGATGAGGACGTTGAACTAGCCAAATGCAAGCAGCTCATCGGTGAGAATGGTGCTGCGCGCGTGACCGTCGTTAACGGCGACCGTGTTTTCCTTGGCTCCAATGAGGGTGGCATCCGTGGTGATGCGCGCTATGTGCTCGATCGTTTTGATTTGGCGTATATGAAACAGTTTGATGTGGTCCATTCGGGTAACTACTGCTTTACCGAGCGCGAGCTGCCTAAGCTGAAGGCAGCGGGTATTACCGTTTCGTTTGACTTCTCGGACGATTCGACCGACGAGTACTACGAGCAGATTGCTCCCTACGTTGACTTCGCATTCTTTAGCGCGGCAGACGCCGCGAGCGAGGATGAGATTCGCGAGCGCCTGGCATGGGTGAAGAGCCTGGGTCCGCGTTTTGTATCGGCCACGGCTGGCGCTGAGGGCTGTATTGCCTATGACGGCGAGCGTTACTATCGGCAGCATGCCAAACCCGTGGCAGACATGAAGGACACCATGGGGGCGGGTGACTCGTTCCTTACCTCGTTCCTGATGTGCTATCTCGATTCTGTCAAGCGTGGCGAGGATGGCGCCGAGGCCATCGAGCGCGCACTCGACTTTGCGGCGGGGTTTGCCTCGACCGTATGCGGCATGGAAGGCTCTTGGGGCCATGGAGCGCCGATTTGCGAATAGCCGAGCGGGCTCAGGGAGCTGCATTAGCGCCTCCCTGTGACTCGGTGGTCAAAAAATGCCAAATATGAGTACTGTGACTAATTTAGTCGCAGCATAATTGACCCCTTCAGACGTGATTTAAGCGTTTGGAGGGGTTTAAACTTGCGAAAATGCAGGAGGAATGACTGTAAAAGTGTTAGTTAATGGACAATCGTAGATTATTCTGGTGGTCGTAAAGCTCAAAGTAATGTATCCATTTCGCTAGCAGTACTCATATTTGACGTTTTTTGACCACAGGGGTCAGCGAAGGCTAAAAACAGAGTGTGCATTCGCTAAAACCTCCGACTCGATGTGCTTTGCGGCACAGTTTTTGGGTGAGGCGATGCGTTCTGAGGTCCTTATGAGTGATCTGATGAGCGACTGCGCGCTTGTTTCTGCGTTTGCCTCCGCCGGTGCATCGGTTTCGAGCAGTAAACGATCGAGTGGAATCTGTCGTGCGTATTCGCGTCCTCGTTTAGACGCGAGCATGCGTTCGTTGACGGAAAAATAGCAGCCCGCATTACGCGCGCGGACGAGTTCGTCCGAAGTACCGCTAAACCAGTGGAAGATGATAACGGGGGAGTCGGGGTTTGGGATGAGTAGTCCATGCGATTCGAGCACGTCCAGCACGGTTCCTGCCGAACGAACGGCGTGAATTGATATCACGCGCCCGGCAAGAGGACGCTGCACGAGAGTATCGCAGAGCCGGTCAAGTGCCTGCATTTGTAGCGGCTCACTTCCGGCAAAGCGCGCGGAAAAGTCGAGTCCCACCTCGCCGATGTAGCGCTCTTGGACGGTAACTTCGCAAAGCAGATTGACTTCGGCAGGACCGCAGCGGCCGTCGGCGAGCCACCAGGGATGGAGGCCGACGCCCGCGATAATGTTTGGGTAGCGGCTGGCACGCTTTTTTGCTGCCGCGAAGTCGCGTGGGTCGACCCCGCAATCAAAGACCCCCAGCCCTATAGCCGCGGTTTCGTCGGCAACGGCATTCGGGTAAGTCATCAAATCAAGATGGCAGTGTGCATCAAATAACCGGGGCTCCATCTCGGCGCGCTCCGCTAGTCCAGGCGCTGGCCATCGGCGCGCACGCGCTCGGTGCCGCGGCCACTGATCTGGCGGATAACCTCGCCGGCAATCATCTGGCCCATGATGGGCGGCATAAAACTGGCGGTGCCCAACTCGGTGCGCTCGTGGATATTGGAAGGGTCGCGGGGCTGTGTCTTAACCGATTCTTCGCAGCTAAACAGTACATGTAGGCTCTTGATGCCGCGCTTCTTACATTCTTTGCGCATGATGCGGCTCATGGGGTCACGTACCGTATCGAAAATGTCGGCAAAGCGGAGGCACTCGGGATGGAGCTTGTTGGCCCCGCCCATGGAGCTAACCAAACGAATGCCCTGGTCCTGAGCATATTTGGCAATGGTGAGCTTGGCCGAGATGGTGTCGATGGCGTCGACGACGTAGTCGAGCTTGCCACCCGTCTGCTCCAAAACGCTCGCGAAGAACTCGTCGATGTTGTCGCTTAGCAGGTATTCGGTGTGTTTGATAACGGTGGCGGTGGGATTGATATCGCGAATCATGGCTTCCATAACATCGACCTTGTGCTTGCCGACGGTGCTGTGAAAAGCGATGGCCTGGCGATTGATATTGCTGGGCGCGATGGTGTCCTTGTCCAGAATGACGAAATGACCGATGCCGCCGCGGGCGAGTGCCTCGCAGCAGTTGGAGCCCACGCCTCCGCAGCCGAGCACCAGCACTGTGGAGCTGGCGAGTTTATCGAGCGCCTCGCGCCCCATAATGATCTCGAGCTTGGTGTCGCGCGTCTCGTTGGAAATTGCGGCTGCGGTTTCGGTCATAGACATCCTCCGATGGGGAAGCGGGTCGTGTTTTAGCTATCGCCATTATAGGTAATCGCCCATAGGCTGCGATGGCGTTTGCTTTGATGTGGTTTGAAGCATTGCGGTTAGATAATTAGACAAACATCTAAATATCGAGTATAGTGTGCGCGTTATGAGAGATGATGAGAGGAGGTCTTATACCGGGAGAGGGTTTTAAGGCGCTGGCCGATCCTACGCGGCGGCGCATTTTGGAACTGCTGCGCGAGGGCAATTGCACGGCGGGGGAGCTTGCCGAGCATTTCGATATCAGTAAGCCGTCGCTGAGCCATCACTTGGCGACGCTCAAAAACGCCGGGTTGGTGACCGACGAGCGCCATGGCCAAAACATCGTATACAGCTTAAACACCACCGTCATGCAGGATTTAATTGGCTGGTTTATGGGTTTTACAAACAATGAAGGTGATAAGGATGAATAACGAAAACAAGGGCATTCACGCCACGGGGGTATCGCGGCGTGTGTGGATTGCGCTGATCGCTCTGTGCGTCGCCAATGTCGTAGCGCACCTCATAGTGATGCCGAGCTTGCCTGCGCAGATTCCTACGCACTGGGGCGCGAACGGCGCCGTCGACGGTTGGGGTCCTAGCTGGATGGCCTCCGCGCTCGGCGTGCTGCCTCTGGCACTTCTTGCGATGTCTACGTCGTGCCACGCATTGACCCCAAGGGCGAGGCGTATCGAACCTCGGGCAAGTTCTATCAGGGCTTCGTAATCGCCTTCACCTTGTTTATGTGCGCCATAAGCTGGTTGGGTGAGCTTACGGTCTGGGGCGTGGTGCCGGCGGTCGGTTCGGTCAACGTGCTGATTTCCGGTGCTGTCGGTCTGCTGTTCATCGGCGTAGGCAACTACTTGCCGCGTGTGAAGCGGAACTATACACTCGGTATCAAGACGCCCTGGGCGCTTGCCGATCCCGAGAACTGGCGCCGTACGCAGCGCTTTGGCGGTGCCTGCTTTATGGTGCTGGGTGTTGGCCTGATTGCGATGGGCGTGGCGGGCAGCGTGCTTTCGAGTGAAGTCGTCGCCGCGGTGATTGCGGTTCTGGCGTTTGGTTCGGTCGGAGCCGTCTACGTCTACTCGTATCTGCTGTGGCGCAAATCGCAGCGAGCCGCTCGTTAAGGTTGCGGAAAACTAGCGTACGCAGTTCATAGTATGTTCCGGGGGACTTTTCCCAGGTAGTATTAGGGGGTATGGGCAACCATGCCCCTTTTTTTCGTTAAGTTTCAGAGCTGGTTTCCTCATTTCGTTTCCACTAAAGCGAATCAAGAATAGGGAAACAGCAGGTAGAAAGGATAAAACAGGCAAATGGCAGAGTTCATCTACCAGATGTATCAGGCTCGCAAGGCCCATGGCGACAAGGTAATCCTTGACGACGTGACCCTGAGCTTCTACCCCGGTGCCAAGATCGGCGTTGTGGGTCCCAACGGCATGGGTAAGTCGACCCTGCTCAAGATCATGGCCGGCATCGAGGAGGTCTCCAACGGCGATGCCAGGCTCACCCCCGGCTACACCGTGGGCATCCTGCAGCAGGAGCCGCCGCTCGACGACGACAAGACCGTCATCGAGAACGTGCGCATGGCATTTGGCGACATGATTGCCAAGGTCGATCGCTTCAACAAGATCGGCGAGGAGATGTGCGACCCGGATTGCGACATGGACGCCCTCATGGCCGAGATGGGAAAGCTCCAGGACGAGATTGACGCCGCCGACGGCTGGGATATCGATTCCAAGCTCGGCCAGGCCATGGACGCCCTGCAGCTGCCCGATTCCGACATGCCGGTCAACGTGCTTTCCGGCGGCGAGCGCCGCCGCGTGGCCCTGTGCAAGCTGCTGCTCGAGGCTCCCGACCTGTTACTGCTCGACGAGCCCACGAACCACCTGGACGCCGAGTCGATCCTGTGGCTCGAGCACTTCCTGCACAACTACCAGGGCGCGGTGCTTGCCGTCACACACGATCGCTACTTCCTGGATAACGTTGCCGAGTGGATCTGCGAGGTCGACCGCGGTCACCTTTATCCCTACAAGGGCAACTACTCCACGTATCTGGAGACCAAGGCCGCCCGTATCGAGGCGCAGGGCAACCGCGACGCCAAGCTCGCCAAGCGCATGGAGGCTGAGCTCGAGTGGGTACGCAGCTCGCCCAAGGCTCGCCAGGCCAAGAACAAGGCCCGTCTGGCTCGCTATGAGGAGATGGAGGCCGAGGCGCGCGCAAGCCAGAAGCTCGACTGGAACGATATCCGCATTCCCGTCGGGCCGCGTCTGGGCAACAAGGTTCTCGAGGCCCATCATCTGCACAAGGAGTTCGACGGCCGCGTGCTCATCGATGACCTTTCGTTCACCCTGCCGCGCAACGGCATCGTGGGCGTCATCGGCCCCAACGGTGTCGGTAAGACCACGCTGTTCAAGACGATTGTGGGCCTGGAGCCGCTGACTTCGGGCGAGCTCGAGGTGGGCGAGACCGTCAAGATCTCTTATGTCGATCAGAACCGTTCCGGCATCGACCCCGACAAGAACCTGTGGGAGGTCGTCTCGGATGGCCTGGACCACATGATGGTCGGCGAGACCGAGGTTCCGAGCCGCGCGTATGTGGCGAGCTTTGGCTTTAAGGGCCAGGACCAGCAGAAGCGCGCTGGCGTGCTCTCCGGCGGCGAGCGCAACCGTCTGAACTTGGCGCTTACGCTCAAGCAGGGCGGCAACTTGCTGCTCCTCGACGAGCCCACGAACGACCTCGACGTCGAGACGCTGTCCTCGCTCGAAGCGGCGCTGCTCGAGTTCCCGGGCTGCTCGGTGGTCATTAGCCACGATCGTATGTTCCTGGACCGCGTCGCCACGCACATTCTGGCGTGGGAGGGCACCGACGAGAATCCGGGCAACTGGTATTGGTTCGAGGGCAACTTCGAGGCCTATCAGGCCAACCGTATCGAGCGCCTGGGCGAGGACGCAGCCCAGCCGCATCGTATCCACCGCAAGCTCACGCGTGACTAGGTTTATTGCTGGTTTGGTTACGTAACATCAACAAATAAAAACGGCTCAAATCCTGATTTGGATTTGAGCCGTTTGTCGTTACTGCTCGGGTTCTTCGACTTTATCGATGACCCAGGCGGCTCCGAGGCCGCCGGCGGTGTTGCGGCGGATGCGCACGGCAACCTCGCGGCGCTCGCCGGCCTGCGTGTAGCGCAGGGGGAAGCTTGCGCGGTTTCGCGCGGCCTCGATGGTACCGCGCTCGCGGGCGATCCAGTAGTACTCGCCGACGATGCCGAGCGTGTCGGCGCCGTAGGGGAGATAGGTCGACAACTGGTGCAGAAGCGGGCCGGGGCAGAAGACTTCGGTTGCGAAATCGATGGGGAAGTCCTCGGGGATGGCGGGCGCTGCGGGTGCGGGGGTTGGGGCCGCTGCGGGTACCGAAGCCGGTGCCGGTGCGGGAATTTGGTCGCAAGCAGAGGCGGGCACGGATTCGATGGCGGGTGCGGGCTCCAGCGTCGCTTCCGGCTTGATCGTGGAATCTGCGGGCTCCTCGGTGACGGGCGCGTCTACAGCTGCGGTTTCAACCTCAACCTGCGTCGCGTTCTCGTTCTCGACGCTCGACTTTGCCTCGATGGGCGTGGATGCCATGGTGGTGATGCCGGCGTTGGCGTTCTCGGGGTCATAGACGACCGTGAGCGAGATGGCGGGCTGCGGCGTCTCGGGCTCCGGCGTCGACTCGGTAGCGTCTTGATCGTCGGGCTCGTCGGGCTGATCGTCCTCGGCCTCGTCGCCAAAGACATCGCTGTTTTGGAATGCAGGCGTTTCGGGCTGGTCAGCGGCTTCTTCGGTTGTCGACTTGGGAGCCTCGTTGAGCTCGGCAGTGGCTTCCTGCTCGGATATGACTTTGGGATCGGTCGTGGCGGCGATTTCGGTTTCGGCTTCTGCTGTTACCTCAATAGCGACTTCGGTCTCTGTCTCGGGCTCGGATTCCGGCACGGCTTCAACCATGGCTTCGGGCTCGGCGCGCTTAACGTGCTTGGGGCGCACAGCCTTCAGGTCCTTCTCGCCGCGCTTTTTCTTTTTGTAGGACTGCTTGGCTCCCTTGGCTGCCTTGGGCTTGTCCTCGCCCTTGGCAAGGGCGGTATCCCAGGCATCGTTGGCGATGACCGTAGCATACAGGCGACCGCCCTTAAAGACGGTCAGCTTAATGCAGTCGTCGAGCTCCTCGAGCAGCTCGCGCGTGGACTCGAAGCCCAGGTCATAAGCGGCCATGTCACCAGCGGCGAGTGCCTGCTCGACCTGCGTCATAAACGTTTGCTTGCCGCATCCGATTGCGTCGCGCAGCAGGCGATACAGATAGATGTGGTTGCCCAGCGAAAGCGTGGGCCTAACTATTGTCTTGCTCATGGCAAATCTCCTCTTTACACACCAAAGCATCTTACCATCGCGCGGGGCTTGCTACCTCGGCGCCCAAGGCAAACGGGCGCGACCGTTGCCGGTTCGCGCCCGTTATACAGGTCGGTTATCTATGAGAGGCAAACGTGCTTAGTTGCCCGACGTCGTGCCTTGGCTCGAGCTGTCAGATGCCGTGCCGGACGCGGTTCCGCTCGAGCTGTTCGAGCTGTTGGTGTTGCTGTTGTCGGTAGATCCCGTACTCGATGTATTGCCGTTCGTCTGGTCACCCGTGCTCGGTTGAGAGCCGTCAGTCGTTTGGCTTGAGTCGGTCGTGCCGGATTGCGTGCCGCTGTTGTTCACAGAAGAATCGACGCCCTGCGATTGATCGGGGGCGTTCGAGGACGAGTCGGCGGATGCGGGGGTGTCCTGCGGATCGTCCTGCTGGCTTTGCGATTGACCGGAGCTATCCGCGTCGTGCTCGGTCGTGCGCGACGAAAGGATTGGCTCGGGGCGCACGCCCAGACCCTCACCGGCGGTGGTGATAAGGATGGCGCCGGCGCAGGCGATGACCGCGACGATGGCGATGGCGATCGAGAAGATGATGACCTTCTTTTGCGTCTGGCTGCGCTCCGCCGCCGCCTTGGCGCGCAGACTGTCGGGAGCGACGCGCGCCGTGGTCGCGCGCCCCGCAATCTGGCGCATCTCCTGCGTAGTCGCGGCGCCGCCCAGGTGCTCCTCGGCATTAAACTCAACGGGCTCGTAGGCGCCGGCGGGGTAGTCGACGTCGGCGTGCGTGCCCTTGAGGGCTTCGGCGCTGGCAGAGATAAAGTGGCGGTAGACCTGCGAGGACACAACGGTGATGACCGAGCTCACAGCGGCACCAATTACTGAACCAGCGATACCAATCTTGGAGGCAAGCGCAACGCTCGTGGCGGCAGCTGCGGCGCCGGCGATGATCTGGGGAATGGAAATGTCGTCAAACAGGCCCTTTTTGGGCGCGATGGCCATGGTCTGTCCGATGGAATGGTTCTCGTGCACGCCGTTGTTGAGCGATGCCGGCGTCATGACGCGCGTGCGCGGCGCGTCGGTGTACTTGGTTGTCATACGGGGTCCTCCCGGTGTAAATCTGCTTCGTTTCGTGTAGCCCTCAGGGTACCCACCAGATGTGAATCGTGCGTGACGTTTAACAGATACCATCAACTCATCAATAGCTCACCAAGTTGGTGGGATGCGGTTACACCCGGCGGTTGAACTACAATAGGGCTTGCTAATTGTTGTGAATGGCGTCTACGCACGGGAGCATTCTTATGAATCTTCACCTTTCTCAGTCTGATGGCTTTTTGCGTGTGGCGGCGGCGTCGCCGCAGATTCGCGTGGCCGATGTCGAGGGCAATGCCGAGGTTGCGTTAGCGGCTGTTCGCGCGGCTGTTGAGCGCGGCGTTCGCGCGCTGGTGCTGCCCGAGCTCAACTTGTGCGGCTATACCGCGGCCGATCTGTTCCATAACCGCACATTACTGTATGCCTGCGAGGCTGCTTTGGTGCATATCCTCGATGAGACTCGTGAGCTGCCGATTGTCTTTACCATCGGTCTTCCCGTTGCAGTTGCCGAGAATATCTACAACTGCGCCGCCGTGTGCTGCGCGGGCGAGCTTTTGGGCCTCACGGCCAAGAAGTATCTGCCCAACTATGGCGAGTTCTACGAGCGCCGCTGGTTTGCTCCGGCGCCCGCAGATCCCGTGTGGGTCGAGTTTGCCGGTCAGGGTCCGGTTCCGCTGGGTTCGGGGCTTGTCTACCGCTGCTGTGACGAGGGTGCCGAGGATATGGTGCTGGGCGTTGAGGTCTGCGAGGACCTGTGGGTGCCGGCGCCCCCTTCGACCGAGATGGCGCTTGCCGGTGCGACGGTGATCCTCAACCCGTCGGCCTCGGACGAGATTATCGGTAAGGCAGATTACCGCCGCAGCCTTATCTCTAATCAAAGCGCGCGCCTGTACTGTGCCTATGCCTATGCGGACGCGAGCGAGGGCGAGTCCACGACCGATATGGTCTTTGCGGGCGAGAACCTCGTCTACGAAAACGGCTCTAAGCTGGCGGCGACGAAGCTCCTTACCTGCGATATGGCGGTTGCCGATGTTGACCTCGACCGTCTGGTTGCCGAGCGCCGTCGCTCGACGACGTGGACGCGCGCGGACGATGCGCCGGAGGCCACAACCGTTGAATTTTCGTTTGAGGGCGTGCTGGCAGACGAGCCTGTCCTGCGCGATGCACTCGACATTTACCGTGTCTTCCCCCGCGCGCCCTTTGTGCCGGCTGACCATGGCGACCTGGCCGAGCGTTGCGAGACGATCCTCAATCTGCAGACTGCGGGCCTCAAGACCCGCCTTGCCCATACGGGTACCAAGGCTGCGGTCATCGGCCTTTCGGGTGGCTTGGACTCCACGCTGGCACTGCTCGTGACAGTTCGCGCCTTCGATGCACTGGGGCTGCCGCGCACCGGTATCACGGCCGTGTCCATGCCCGGCTTTGGTACGACGCATCGTACCAAGTCGAACGCCGAGTCGCTCGCTCGCGACCTGGGTGTGAGCTTCCGCGAGGTTTCGATCCACGCGGCTGTGGAACAGCACTTCAAGGACATTGAGCACGATTCGGCCGTGCAGGACGTGACCTACGAGAACAGCCAGGCCCGCGAGCGTACGCAGATTCTGATGGATTTGGCCAACCAGGCTGGCGGCTTTGTCATCGGCACGGGCGACCTGTCGGAGCTGGCGCTCGGCTGGGCTACCTATAACGGCGACCACATGAGCATGTACGCCGTCAACGCGAGCGTGCCCAAGACGCTTGTGCGCCATCTGGTGCGCTATGCGGCTGATGTCTTTGGCGGGAGTATTGCCGAGGTCTTGCTCGACATCCTCGATACGCCGGTATCTCCCGAGCTTCTGCCGCCCACGGGCGACGGCGAGATTGCGCAGAAGACCGAGGATTTGGTGGGCCCGTACGAGCTGCACGATTACTTCCTCTACTACCTGCTGCGTTTTGGCTTTGAGCCGGGCAAGATCTACCGCATGGCGCTCAAGAGCTTCGAGGGCGTCTACGACGCCAAGACCGTCCACACGTGGCTACGTACGTTCTACCGTCGCTTCTTTGCCCAGCAGTTTAAGCGCAGCTGCCTGCCCGATGGTCCCAAGGTGGGCTCGGTGACGCTCAGTCCGCGCGGCGATTGGCGTATGCCGAGTGACGCCAGCTCGCGTCTGTGGCTTGCGCAGATCGACGCGCTCAATCCAGTTGACTAAGGTTGGCTAAATTGAACCAATACGGGGGTTGCAAGCGTTACACTTTTGCAATCTGATGGCCCGTATCGCGCGGCGCTCTTGTCGGAGCGCCGCGTTTTTTATATCGAAAGGTGGCACCATGCAGGCATCGCAGCGTCTCGACCGCTTTGGCGCGGAGGTCTTCGCCTCGCTCAACAACAAACTGCTTGCGCTGAAGGCTCAGGGCAAGACCATTTATAACATGAGCGTGGGCACGCCCGACTTTAAGCCGTACGACCACGTGGTCGAGGCGCTCACTCAAGCGGCGCAAGATCCCGAGATGTGGAAGTATGCCCTGCGCGACCTGCCCGAACTCAAGCAGTCCGTGTGCGATTACTATGAGCGCCGCTTTGGCGTTTCGGGCATTACGCCGTCCATGGTGCAGTCGTGCAACGGCACGCAGGAGGGCGTGGGCCACTTGGGCCTGGCCCTGCTCGATCCGGGTGACACTATTTTGGTTCCCGATCCGTGCTACCCGGTCTTTGAGGCGGGTGCCAAGATCGCCGATGCCAAGCTCGAGTACTATCCGCTGGTTGCCGAGCACAATTACCTGCCCTATGTGGCGGGTATCGATCCCGAGGTGGCCGATCGTGCCAAGTATATGATCGTGTCGCTGCCCGCGAACCCGGTGGGCTCGGTGGGCACGCCCGAGATCTACGAGGAGATCATCGCTTTCGCCCGCGAGCACGACCTGCTCATCGTCCATGACAACGCGTACTCCGACATCGTGTTCGACGGCGAGCCGGGTGGCAGCTTTTTGCAGTATCCCGGTGCGCTCGAGGTGGGCGTGGAGTTCTTCTCGCTTTCCAAGTCGTTTAACGTCACCGGTGCCCGCATTGGCTTTTTGGTCGGCCGCGAGGACGTGGTCTCTGCCTTTGCCAAGCTGCGCGGCCAGATCGACTTTGGCATGTTCTTCCCGATCCAGAAGGCTGCTATCGCCTGCCTGAACGGTCCGCGCGATGAGGTCGAGGCGCAGCGTCTGAAGTACCAGGAGCGCCGCGATGCCCTGTGCGACGGTCTTGAGGACCTGGGTTGGGAGCGTCCCAACGCGCATGGCTCCATGTTTGTGTGGGCCAAGCTTCCCGGTGGTCGCACCGATTCCATGGCGTTTTGCGAGGAGCTCATGGAGAAGGCCGGCGTTGTGGTGACGCCGGGCGCGAGCTTTGGTCCTTCGGGCGAGGGGCACGTGCGCATGGCGCTGGTCCTGCCGCCCGATCAGATTGCTTTGGCTGTCGAGGCCATTCGCGAGGCGGGCCTGTATTAGAAAGCTATTTCGCCTCGTCAATATATCGAAACCGATTTCGTGCAGTTATTTTACGAATCCTGCAAACAATTTCGGTAAACGGTCGATTTTTGGCTGCGAATAGGAGCATAATCAAAGTCCCGATTGGATGTATTGGGATTTCGACAAGCCGCTCGGGTCGTTCCCGGGCGGCTTGTTTGTGGAGAGAGATGGGAGTTTCTAATGGTTAACGAGAAGAAGGTCGCTATTGTCGGCTGCGGTTTCGTCGGTTCGTCTTCGGCGTTCGCGCTGATGCAGAGTGGTCTGTTCTCCGAGATGGTCCTCATCGACGTGGACAAGAACCGCGCCGAGGGTGAGGCCCTGGATATCGCGCACGGCATGACGTTTGCCGAGCCGATGAAGATCTACGCCGGCGATTATTCCGATGTCGCCGACGCCGCCATGATTGTCGTTACCGCTGGCGCTGCCCAGAAGCCCGGTGAGACCCGCCTGGACCTGGTCAACAAGAACGTCAACATCTTTAAGTCCATTATCCCCGAGATTAAGAAGTCCGGCTTCGACGGCATTCTGCTCATCGTCTCCAACCCGGTCGATGTTCTGACCTACGCCGCCATCAAGATGTCCGGCCTGCCCGAGGGCCACGTCATCGGTTCCGGTACCGTGCTCGACACCGGCCGTCTGCAGCAGATGCTTGGTGCCCACGTCGAGGTTGACCCGCGCGACGTTCAGGCCTATGTCATGGGTGAGCACGGCGACTCCGAGTTCGTCGCTTGGTCCAGCGCCCAGGTTGCCGGCGTGCCGCTGAACACCTTCTGCGAGCTTCACGGCCATCTGGAGCATGAGGCCGCCGAGAAGCGCATCGCCGAGGACGTCAAGAACTCCGCCTACACCATCATCGAGAAGAAGCACGCCACCTACTATGGCGTCGCCATGGCCGTCAAGCGCATCTGCACCGCCGTCATGCGCGATGAACAGACCGTTCTGCCCGTCTCCTCGCTCATGGTGGGCGAGTATGGCCTGTCCGATCTTGCCATCTCTATGCCGACCGTCGTTGGCCGCGACGGCGTTGTCTGCCGCGTCCCCGTGCCGCTGGACGATGACGAGCAGCATGAGCTCACCGCCTCCGCCAAGGCCCTCAAGGACATCATCGATAGCGTCGACTTCTCCTGCTAAATCAAGCTCGCTAGAGCGAAAAGCTACAATGAAGGCGTTCGGGACCACGCGGCCCGGGCGCCTTTTTGGTGCAAAGTCACCTGACCCCAATGCACCATAGTTGATGGGAGGGCCATGTCGGATTCGCCTAATTTTTTGACCTATGCCCAGACGGCGTTTGATCCGTTTGAGGAGCGGCCGTTCTGCGCGGTGGATAGCCTGGTCTTTGCGTGGTTGTCCTATTTGCGTTTGCCGGGTGATATGGCGGAGCTGACGAACTGGCAGGGCCTAGACGTACGAGAGCTGCTGCGTGCCGAATGCTACCGGGACATGATTGGCGACCTATGGGACCCAGAGGGGAGCAGGGCCTTGCTGGAGGCCGTGCCGGCAAGCCCTCGCTACCGTGGCGTGCACGTTTGCGGCTATCGTGCCGTGAGCGATGTGGTGGCGACAGAGCAGTTTGCAGCCATGGCGTTCCGGTTTCCGGCGGGGTTTAGTTATCTTTCCTTCCGGGGGACCGACAGCACGATTGTGGGCTGGAAAGAGGACTTTAACATGGCGTTCCGGTGTCCTGTGCCGGCCCAGGAATCCGCGGCGCGTTATGTGGACGAGGCGGCGGATGCGATCGACGGGCCGCTTTTGTGCGGAGGTCATTCCAAGGGTGGAAACCTTGCGGTGTACGGTGCGGCGATGTGCTCCGATGTCGCTCGTGAGCGAATTGAACGGGCATATTCCCATGATGGTCCGGGCTTCGTCGAGGAGTTTCTGAACGGCGACGCTTTTGCCGATCTTTCCGGTCGAATCGACAAGACGCTACCTCGGTCGTCGATCTTTGGCATGATGTTCGAGACACAAGAGGACTATGCCATCGTTGAGAGCACCGAGTTCAGCCTGCTGCAGCACAATCCCTTTAGCTGGGTGGTTGATGGTCGCGACTTCGTGTACTGTGAGCGCCTGTCCGCCGGTGCTCGATATGTTGATGGCTCCATTCGCGAGATGCTGCTTGCAGTGTCGCCTGGCGAGCGCGAGCGTTTTGTAGATGCGTTGTTCTCCGTGTTTGAGGCAACGGGTGCTGAGCGGTTTGCGGATATCGCTGGGAATCTGCGCGAGAGGCTGCCCGTGATGCTCCAGGCTGCGCAAGGCTTTGACAAGGATACGCGACGCTTTGTCTCGCAGACCATCGCGGCAATCCTAAAATGTGCGCTTCTGCCCAAACGTCCCCAGATCGACATGCCCGCTGCCGGCAAGAGCTTGGCAGAACAGCTCGAGGCTTGGCAGTCCGAGCTCCTGCGCTAGCCATTGGTGCAAAGCAACCTGTCCCCGATGCACCAATCTTCGATACGCTTGGGGCGGGCACGACCGCTATACTGATTCGTGCTGAAATCGATCTAGAACGGAATGCCGTATATGAAAATCAATCACGCAATCCTGCATATCCTGGACTTTGACTCGGCCGTCAACGTCATGAGCCAGCGCGAGCTCGATATCGAGAGCCGCGCCGTGCGCAACTTCGTGACCACGCATCTGCGTCGCGCCCGCACGTCTGCCGATAACAAGCGCGCCACGTTTGCCGAGAACTCCGCATTCGGCGGCGAGCTCAAGGGCTATTTCTTTGGCGAGCGCGAATTCGTGGACCTGTCGCAGCAGATTGCGGAGTTTATCTCCTCGGAGCTTACCAAGGCCGAAAAGGCCGAGTCCACCGATGTCCTCGTTGCCGACTTTGACGATGACGAGGACGCACGCTGGTTTGCCGTCATGCTGTTGGGTTCCAAGCAGGCCTTTATGCACGAGGTAGGCCGCGAGGAGGGCGAGGTGCGCAACGATATCGCACGCCATTACGCTATCCTGCCGAATCCTTCCCAAAAGGTGCCGAGCTACGCCATCGTGCGCGCGAGCACCATGGAGATCGGCTACGTGGACAAAAAGCGCAAGATCGCCGGCGAGGACCGCATGCTTATTCCTGACGGCCTGCTGCAGTGCGATACGGGCGTGTCGGGCAAGGAGATTATCGACACCGTGACGCGCGTGGTCGAGGAGGTTGCCGAGGAGCACGGCGCCAATACGGCCGTGGCGCTCGCCAAGGTCAAAGCCGCTGTTGCCGAGAAGGTCGAAGACGACGAGGAACTGCCGCCTTGGGATATCGTCGACGAGGTCTTTGAGGACGAGCCGGTCATCAAAGAGAGCGTTCGTGCGGCATTGACCGAGGAAAAGGTGCCCGAGCGCGTGCCCGTGGAGCGTAAACAGGTCGAGCGTGCGGCCGTGCGCAATCATAAGATTCGAACCGATACGGGTATCGAGATCAGCTTCCCGGCCGAGATGGGCTCGAACTCCGAGTATATCGAGTTCGTCAACGAGCCCAACGGCCTCATCTCCATCGAGCTCAAGAACATCGGAAGCATCGAGAACCGATAGCGCAATAGTTTCTTCCAAAGAGAAATCTGGATTATATTTTGAAGTATACTTTGAAATATAATCCAGATTATTTTTTTGGAGGTACAAATGTCCCCACTTGTTCTGGAAAAGCCGGTGTTTACAAAAGATCAGGTAGTTTCTGCCACCGAAGCGAGCAAGTCCTTATCTGCCGTTCGCAAGCGCGCTAAGCGCGCGCCGCAGTTTATCGCCGATCATAACGATATCGATACCGTGATTATCGACTACGCCGCCTATGAGGAAATGTACGGCGCCCTACAGTACCTTCGCGAACTTGAGCTTGATCGTATTGCGGCAGATCGAATCAAAAACGGACCGCATGAGTTTATTCCGTTTGAAGATACCCTGACTCCTGAGGAGCTCGCGGAGTTCGAATCGATGGACTCCGACGCGATTTCGGATGAGGATCTTTTCGAATGAGCGGGCACTTTGTCGTCGGCTTTTTGAATCGAGACGTCGAGAAGGAATATCAAAAACTAGATGGTTCTCAGCGAAGCCTCGTCCGCATTGCAGTGGCGAAATTAAAGACGCGCGCCGATGAAATCGGAACGCCGCTTCACGGTGAGCTTGCCGGCTGCAAAAAGATTAAATGGAGAAAGGCGGGACTCCGAATGGTATTTCGAATTCGAGAGGACGGAACGGTTGAGATTGCCGAGATCGTTGCAATAGGTCGACGCGACCGTTCAGAGGTCTATAAGACGGCTGCTGATCGTTTGTCGAAGCATCCAGCCATGGTCGAATACGACGGAACCTTGAGATAAAGAAGGCCGAAGCCCTGGTTGGGGCTTCGGCCTTCTTGCTTGGGATTGAATTGCATTACAGGTTGAGCATAAGTCAGACACTATGACCCAATCCAGGGGCACGGAAACGACAG
>UQHR01000010.1 GCA_900540905.1 uncultured Collinsella sp.
TATAACCATGCAACGGAAAAGAGCCGCCCTTTCGGACGACTCAAACTGTAATGGGGCTGTTTTGACTACTTTTCGAACACCCGAGCCACCCGATGATTATTTATCCCCCGTCCCAGAAATATCAGTGACAAACGCACGACTTTGCGCTGGTGAGGACGCCGGTGGTGTCGAACGCCGGGGTAAAGCTCTCGTCTACCGCTCCGCCTTCTTGCCAGAACATCGTCGTAAAGCCCAAGTCGTCGGCATGATCGAGCACCTGCTCGTACTCCTCGCGCGTCACGGCGCGCGCCAACTCGCCGCCTTGCTCGCGCATGAGCGCATTGGGCGTGTACTGGTTCATGACCGAAATCGGCACGTCACCCACCGTCTGCCACACCAGGTCCAGCACGCGGCACGAATCGTCCGCATGACCCGGCAGCACCAGGTGACGGACGATGATGCCGCGCTTCATGAGCCCCTCGTCGTCCACCAGCTCTCCCCCGCGGCGCTCAATCTCGCGCGCCATCTGAGCCAGGCCAGACACGGCCACACGTGGGTAATCCTTAATATGAGAAAGCGACTGCGCAAGCCCGGCATCGGCATATTTAAAGTCGGTAAGCCACACGTCGACCATATCGCCGAGCGCAGCCACGGCACTCGCCCGCTCATAGCCACTCGTGTTGTAGACGATCGGGATGTCCAGCCCGCGCGCCCGCGCTGCGGCAATCGCGGCCGGCAGCAGGTGAGCGTAATGCGTCGCAGTCACCAGGTTGATGTTGTTGGCGCCCTGGTCCTGCAGCTCCAGCATAATCTCGACCAAACGCTGGGGCGTAATCTCAAGACCGAAATTTCCCGTCGAAATCTCGTGGTTTTGGCAGTAGACGCATTTGAGCGAACAGCCGCTAAAGAAAATCGTGCCCGAGCCGGCCTCACCCGAGATGGGCGGCTCCTCCCACATATGGAGCGCCGCGCGGGCGACCTTAAGCGTGTCGTCGGCGCCGCATATGCCGTGCGCACCCTCATCGCGCGCCGCACCGCAACGGCGTGGACACAAATGACAGGCAGACGAAAAAAGTTCGGTCAACGACGTCGGCATAAAAACATGCTCCAAAATAACGATTCAGCAGCTCAAACGTAAAGGCCCGGACCGCACAGACGGCTCCAAGCCCAAGGCGCCGTAATCGTCCGACACGAATTTTGTAATGTCAAGACTGGAATCAACAAAGTGCCGCTTTATGATGTAGGTATTCCGCCCCCCGCGGAGCAACTGGGTGAACCGTCGCGTTTATTTAGGGAGCCCACACAGTCGTACTTAGTACAGGTATCCTTCGTTGTTAAGGACGCTGGAACAGTCGATGAGGGCACCCACCTGTTTTAGGTGGGTTCATTTTCGTAACGTGGGGGGTGGTTTTCTTTTGCCGATTTTGCCAAAAATTGCCATCGCAGATCCCGTATGACACCCAACGGCACTCGGCAGAACCCCCGCCAACATCCCAATATCTGGTAAGCGCGTGATAATCGCACGGCGTAAACCCCCGCACCCCCTCGGTCGAGTATCATGGGTCAGCTATGCCCTTTTGCGCGTAGCGCCCTTTGACCTTTTCCTTCGACGCTTGGCGGTTTTTTGATTCATGGCTTCATCCACGAGCTTCATACCGTACTTATGCGTGGCGGCCGCTGCCTTTATCACGACCTTTCTCACGGTACCCCTGGTCAAGCGCCTGGCAATCAAGCTCGACGCCGTCGACTATCCCTCCAAACGCCGTATCAACACTAAGCCCATCCCACGCATGGGCGGCACCGCGGTCTTTTTGGGCCTCGTCGTCGCCTGTATTGTGCAGATCCTGGGCACCTGGTACCTGGGCTGGCCGCCCGTTTTGGTACCGCACCCGCGCCTGCACATCAGCTACCCCGTTTTGGCACTCTCCTTTACCGTGATCTTTGCGACTGGCGCGATTGACGACGTCTTCCAGCTCAAGCCCAAGCAAAAGCTGGCCGGCCAGGTCCTCGCCGCGCTCATCGCCTGCGTGGGCGGCTTAAAAATCGGCGTCATCGTCAACCCGTT
Source organism: uncultured Collinsella sp. (assembly GCA_900540905.1). GTDB lineage: Bacteria > Actinomycetota > Coriobacteriia > Coriobacteriales > Coriobacteriaceae > Collinsella. The sequence goes on from UQHR01000010.1 coordinate 2,045, forward strand.
TGCCCCTGGCGAGATTATGCTCGGATGGCTCACCTACCCCATCACCGTGATCTACCTAGTGGCGTTCACCAACATCATCAACCTTATCGACGGCCTCGACGGTCTGGCCACGGGCATCTGCGGCATCGCGTCGTTCACCATGTTTTCGGTCGCCGTGCTCTCGGGCCGCATCGACGCCGCCGCGCTCTCCATCGCGCTCTTTGGCTCGTGCCTCGCCTTCTTGCGCTATAACTTCAACCCCGCGAGCATCTTCTTGGGCGACTCGGGGTCGCTGCTGTTGGGCTTCGCTTTGGGCTCCATCTCGCTGCTCAACGTGAGCCGCACCGCCGCGCTCACCTCGCTCATCATCCCGCTCATCGTGGCAGGCGTACCCATCATCGACACGTTCAGCGCCATCGTGCGCCGCAAGCGTGCCCACATTAGCATTGGACAGGCCGACAAGGGCCACATTCACCACCGCCTGATCCAAGAGGGTTACAACCAAAAGCAGGCCGTGCTGCTCATCTACGCCTGGTGCATCATGCTTTCGGCCGGCGCCGCCGCGATCAATCAGGTCGAGGTGCCCATGCGCGTGCTCATCTTTGTCGTGCTCGCCATTGGCTCGGCTGCCTTCGCCAAGCACCTGCACCTGTTTGAGCCCGTCCTGCTTCACCATTACAACAAGCGCACGCACGAAGACGAGCTGGTAACCCCCGACGACCCCGCCTTTAAACAGGAGGAGCAGGCAGCCGAGGAGCGCAAGGAAGAGCGCCACCACAGGCGCTAGGTTTTATTGCCGAGAAAGCGACTCATTGCCGCTGGCCGCTCGCGACCGTGCCGCGACCGCCGCATAGCCCTCGCCCTACCGGCACCTCACTCACTTACGCCCTACCCCTTTCAATAAACGCGTTATCATCTTGATCAATACGCATACGTTAGGAGCAATCATGCCAAACGAGAACAGCTACGAAGTCGCGCTGCAAAAGAGCAACGCCATTCGCGAGGGCCTGGCAAAGACGCCCGAGAAGTTCACCATGCTCACCGGCGACCGCCCGACCGGACGCTTGCACCTGGGTCATTACTTCGGCACCCTCAAGGGCCGTGTTGAACTGCAGAACATGGGCGCCAAGACCAACGTGCTCATCGCCGACTACCAGGTCATCACCGACCGCGACACCACCGAGCACATCCAGGACAACGTGTACAACATGGTCATGGACTACCTTGCCTGCGGCATCGACCCCGACAAGACCATGATCTACGCGCACTCCGCCGTGCCCGCCGCAAACCAGCTCATGCTGCCGTTCCTGTCGCTGGTGTCCGAGGCCGAGCTGGCGCGCAACCCCACGGTCAAGGCCGAGATGGAGGCCTCGGGCCACGAGCTCACCGGCCTTCTGCTCACCTACCCGGTGCATCAGGCCTGCGACATCCTGTTCTGCAAGGGCAATGTGGTGCCCGTCGGTCGCGACCAGCTGCCGCACATCGAGCTCACCCGCACCATCGCACGCCGCTTTAACAACCGTTACGGCAAGGTGTTCCCCGAGGTCGACGCGCTTCTGTCCGAGACCCCGCTGCTGCCCGGCCTTGACGGTCGCAAGATGAGCAAGAGCTACGGCAACGCCATCAACATCTCGATGACCGCCGAGGAGACGGCCAAGCGCATCAAGAAGAGCCAGACCGACTCCGAGCGCATGATCACGTTCGATCCCGAGAACCGCCCCGGCGTGTCCGGCCTGCTTTCGACGGCCGCCATCTGCACCGGCCGTTCCGAGGTCGAGATTGCCGAGGAGATTGGCATGGGCGGCTCCGGCCAGCTCAAGAAGTACGTGACCGAGGCCGTCAACGAGTACTTCGCACCGATCCGCGAGCGTCGCCAGCGCTACGAGAACGATCTGGACTATGTGAAGGACGTCCTGCACGAGGGCAACCGTCGCGCCAACGAGATCGCCGATCAGACCCTGGCAGAGGTTCAGGACGCCATGGGCATGGTGTACTAGACCGATCTGCTGGCTTGAGCTTTCGATTGCTTTAGGGCGGGCGCTACGACGTCCGCCTTTTTTCGGAGCCGGACTGCTTCGGCTCCGCCCATTGCACTCCCCCGATAAACAGGAACGGGCCCGCCGGCAGTCAGTTGCCGGCGGGCCCGTTCCCGAAGTACACCGTTGAATCGCACAGAGGGGAGGAATGCGAATCAAACTCAACAGGGCAGGCTTTTTCATCGCCTATTGCCTGCTCCGTTGCTGAATACAATATAGTTCACCGTGGTTTACTTTGCAGCATCAATATTCGCCGCCATAGCTTCTCCATAAGTTAGCCCCGGTAAACCTGCAACAGAAAACCACCACAAAGGGGACAGGCACCTTTGTGGTGGTTCTGGCCACGGCAGAGCTGTTAGAGTCCGGCAGGCCAACGACAGACGGCCAGGTCGACGTGCATGGGATCGGTAAACGTCACACCCTCCCCCATTAAGAGCTCACGCTGAGCATCGGGGCCGCCAAAGGCAAAGCCCTCACAGATACGGCCGTCGGCAAACACCACGCGGTGACAGGGAATCTCGCCGGGGCGCGGATTGCTATGCAGGGCATACCCCACATACCGCGCACTTCGTGGTCGACCGGCAAGCAGCGCCACCTGACCATACGTGGCGACCATCCCCTCGGGGATCTGCTCGACCACCTCGTACACCCGTTCAAAAAAGCCCTCAGACGCCATTGCTCGCTCCCTTCCACCCTGAAAAGCATAAACCACCGCAAAGGGGACAGGCACCTTTGTGGTGGTTTATGGCAGGTCAGTTAGTTGGCGGGCTGGAAGAAGGCTACGGCTACGGCGCCAGGGCCTACGTGGGTACCGATGGTGGCGCCGATGGTGTGAACGGGCAACTCGCCCTCGGTGTGGCCAGCCCAAAGTGCCGCGCTGTCCTCGATATACTTCTTGAGCACCGCATCCGAAAGACCCGTATAGCCGAGCGCCAGCGGCATGGAAAAGTCGATGCCGCCCGCCTTTTCGACCTTTTGGTTCAGCAGGTTGCGGCCGTTCTTGGAACCGCGCGCCTTGCCCAGCTGCACGATCAGACCGTCCTCGACAGCCACCACAGGCTTTACGTTGAGCAGCGTGCCCACGGCGCCGGCCGCAGCAGACAGACGACCGCCGCGCACCAGGTACTCCAGCGTCTCGAGCAGGCCGATGACGACCACGCGGTCACGGACGGCCTCGACGGCCGCCGCGATCTGGGCCGCACTACGGCCCTCGTTCACCAGGCGCAGGGCATACTCGACCAGGACACGCTCGCCCAGAGTGACGTTATTGCTATCCACCACGTACACGTCGCCGCCCGGCGCCTCGGCAAGTGCGGTACGGGCACTCTGATTGGTGCCTGATAGCTTAGCGCCCACGGTAATAATCACAGCCTCATCGCCGGCTTCACGAACCTTGGCAATCGCCTGCGAAAACGCGTACGGGTTGACCTGGCCGGTCATGGGCAGCTCATCGCGCTCCACGAGCATCTCGTAAAAGCGCTGGTGATCGATGTCGATGCCATCCATGTACACATCGGTGCCAAAGGTGACGGACAGCGGCAAAACGGCCAGTGCTGGGTGCTCGACCGGCGACATATCGCTTGCGGAATCGGTAATAATGCGGACGGACATAGCGAATCCTTTCTTGCGCAGGTCCCGCGCAGGGAATTTTGACAGCAAGGCCCCGGCACGGTATACGCGCTCAAACAGGACTATGCAGTTGTTAATTGGAAGCAAAAGCCTTGGCGGCCCTACAGCTCGCGTAGGGTGTTGAGAATCGTGTGCAGCGACGTATACATCTGCTCGCGCTGCTCCACACCCATAGCCTTACCGGTGGTATCGAGCACTTCGTGGATGATGCGGTCGGCCTCGCTCATGCTCTCGCCACCCAGAGCGGTCAGGCGCACCGGAGCACGATACTTAACGGCAGCATCGCCCGAATCGTCGACCTCGACGTAGCCGCCCTCCTCCAGATGCGCGAGCGTACGCGAGACGGCGGCGCGGGTCACGCCTGCCATGCGAGCCAGGTCAGCGCCAGTCAGGCCGTCCTTGCTGCGCTCAAGATAGTACAGGCACATAACGTCGGAGCCCTTAAGGCCCAGCCTTGCGCCCTCGGATGTCTTAATGCGCTGGATCTCCTTGTAGAGCCCGCTGATCAGTCCGACAAAGTCCTCGAAACGTGTCTCGTCGTTCTGCTGCATGGGAGACGACCGCCTTTCGCTTGCATAATGCTAACGGGTAAACATCTTAGTCGCATGTCCGAACCCCCGTACCCAAATATCCCAATTGTTAACCCATCAACATAAAAACCACCACAAAGGGGACGGCACCTTTGTGGTGGTTTGGGGCATCAATAGGTTCTAGGCGCCGCTACAGCTCCACGCAAGGATTGTCGCGGGTCACAAGCGTCTTAATGACAACCGTCGCTCCCAGATAGCGCTCAAGCAGCTCGGCTAAGCGATCGATCGCAGCCTGGCAATCCCCCATCCGCTCGAGCTCCACGCACTCAATCGCCAGGAACGCATCGGCCGAATTATCGGACAGCGCCGTGCGAACGCCGTCGCGCCAGTTCCAGCAGCGGCACACAGCGCCCGCATCGTCGATGTAGGCGAGCTCGCCGGGCAGCGTCGGATCGTCCGTCTCCTCGCCAAGCGGCAAGAACGCATCGCCACCGTCGGTCACCTTCAAGCGAAGGTCTCCCTCAATCGCATGCAGATCCTCGCCTCCCACGGGCAGCGCGTAGGTCAGCGACACCGTGTTGTAAATATCCACCGCGGGCGTAATGTGGCCCACCGGCTTGCCTTTGAGCACGCGTTTGAGCAAGTTCTCGATCGAGCAGCGCGCGCCTTTCTTGGTCTTGAACAGACGATAGGCCTCGCGCCATGCCTTGACCGGTGCGTTCTCGCTGATAGTGTCGCTGGTCAGATGACGCTCCGCATCGATATTGGCGCGGTCGAGCAACGCCGCAATCGCATCCACGTCCTCTTGAGGAATCTGAGCCGTGGGCTTCATGCCCTCCACGACCACAACACCGACCGCTGCCTGCGGAAACAGCTCCCAGAATGAATCCTCGGCAATAAAGCTCTTCATACGCTCTCCCTTCATTATGCGCGCCCGAGTGAGGGCGCCTAAACAAAAAGCGCCCTCACGACGGCCACCTTCAAAGTCCTACGGTGCCGTCACAAGAACGCTTGCGCTGTCCCCATCCGGAGAAGGGGACGATATGTCAGGCGTATTGTAACCCGAGTCATCCACGCGAGCAAAACCACCATAAAGGTGCCCCCTTTATGATGGTTTTGAGTCTGAGGCGACGCTAGTGGCGGAGCCCCAGCAGGCCGCGGCCGCGATGACGGGCCTCGGCGGACACCTGAGCGTGCGGGCCGGCGGCTTTGACGGACTCGGGCAGGTGCGAGTACTTCTTCTCGAAGTTCTCCTCGAACATCACTGCCAGGTTGTGCGCGGCCTCGTCATAGCGCGCGGTGCTCTGCCAGTATTGGCGCGGCACCAGGATGCCATCGGGCACGCCGTGGCACGCCGTGGGAATGTCGACGTTAAAGATGTCGTCGTGCACGAACTCGCTGTCCTCGATGGTGCCGTCGAGGGCGCGCGCGACCAGCGAGCGCGTGTAGGCAAGCTCGATGCGATGGCCCACGCCGTAGCCGCCGCCAATCCAGCCGGTGTTGACCAGGTACACGCGCGTGCGGCCGTCGGCAATGCGCTCGCCAAGCATCTTGGCGTAAACCATGGGGTCGAGCGGCATAAACGGCTCGCCGAACAGCGAAGAGAACGTGGGCGTGGGCTCGGTGACGCCGACCTCGGTGCCAGGAATCTTAGCCGTAAAGCCCGTCACAAAGTGATACATGGCGGCATCGGCCGTCAGGCGTGAGATGGGCGGCAGCACGCCAAAAGCGTCGCAAGTCAGGAACAGCACGACACTTGGAGTGGTGCCCATGCCCTTAGTCCATGCGTTAGGAATGTGCTCAACGGGATAGGCCACGCGCGTGTTGTGCGTGATCGAGATGTCGTCGTAGTTGGGCTTGCGGTTCTCGTCGAGCACCACGTTTTCGCAAATGGCGCCAAAACGGACGGCGTTGAAGATCTCGGGCTCGTGGAAGGCGTCCAGGCCCTCGCATTTTGCGTAGCAGCCACCCTCGATGTTGAAGATACCCATGTCGGACCAACCGTGCTCGTCGTCGCCGATCAGCAGGCGCGTGGGATTGGCCGAAAGCGTGGTCTTGCCGGTGCCGGACAGGCCAAAGAACACGGCGGTCTCGTGCGTGACGGGATCCATGCTGGCCGAGCAGTGCATGGGCAGCACGTCGTCCTCGACGGGCAGCAGATAGTTCATGACGCTAAAGATCGACTTTTTAATCTCGCCGGAGTAGCCGGTGCCGGCGACCAGAATCACGCGTTCCTGGAAGTTGATGACCACCGCGGCGCTGGAGTTGAGGCCCTTGATGGCGGGGTCGCACTGGTAACCGGGCGCTGCGAGCACGCAGAAGTCGGGCTCGCCGGTGCGCGCGATTTCGCGGGCAAGCGGTCGGGCGAGCATCTGCTTGATAAAGAGTGCCTGGCTGGCACGCTCGCAGGCAACGAGCAGTCGACGCGTGTGGTTGCGGTCGGCGCCTGCCATGCCGCGGGTGACGAACACGTCGCGCTCGTTGAGATAGTCGACGATGCCGGCCTTGATGGCCTCGTAGCTCTCGACAGAAAGCGGGCGGTTGACGGCGCCCCAGGCAATCTTGTCGTGGACATCGGGGGTGTCAACGATAAAGCGGTCGTTGGGCGAACGTCCGGTACGCTCCCCCGTCTCGATCACGAGTGCGCCGTTGGAGGCCATACGGCCCTCTTCGCGGCGAATCGCATGCTCGACGAGCTCGGCTGCCGGCAGGTCGACCAGCAGGCGGGGTTGGTTCTCAGCGGGATCTTCGACCAGCGTAATGCCAAAGTTGGATAGAACTTCTGCAGGGGTAACACCAGGCATGGGGCCTCCTTTAAAAACGCGACACGTGGACGCGGCGCGCACTTTACTCACGTAAAGCCCGTTGTACCCGATATGCAAAAACGTTTTTGCGGCAAGGGCGGCAAGCCCGCCCAACGGTCAAAAATCGCAGACAAGCGGCCTGGTCATTGGGGACGTTCTTAAACGACTAGTCGTTGGGGACACTCTTGAACAGGCAACAACCAAGGAGTGTCCCCGGATGCCGGCACTTAGGGACGTTCCCAAAGCGCCGGCACATAAGGAACGTCCCTAAATGCCGACTACTGAATGGCGCCGCCGAAATAATCGAACACTCCGTTCAAAAACACGAGCGAACACCGTCGCGTCTATACTAGAGCGCAGCAATAGAAAGGAATCGCCTTGAGCATCACGCCCCTCGATAGCATCCGCCGCACCATCGCCCGCCGCAACGGCGTCACCGACCCCACCGTATCGGGCGGGGCGCACGGGCAGGGCGGACGCATCGAGAACGGCCTGTTCCCCGCCTCGCACACCGCCGAGGAGCTCGCTCGCATCCAGGAGCTGAGCCAACGCAACGCCGGCGGCCCCGACAGCAGCCAGGCCACGCGCCGTCGCCGCGAGCGCGATCGCGAGCCCGGCCCCATCCGCCGCATGGTCAATGCCTGGTGGAACCGCCTGCTCGGAGCCGTCTACGGCGGCGGCTTCTCCACACAAGAAGCCGAGTACGAAGATCACGCCACCCGTCGCGACTACCTTTGGAATACCCTGGGCACCGCCGTGTGGGGCATGGCGTTTCCGTTGCTCACCATCGTGTCCACACAGCTCGTGGGCGCCGAGGAGGCTGGCAAATTCTCCATCGCCTTTGTCACCGGCACGCTCATCATGATCGCGTGCAACTACGGCGTGCGCAACTTTCAGGTCTCGGACATCGACGAAAAAACCTCCTTCGCCTCCTACCAGCTCAACCGCTGGCTCTGCGGAGCGCTCGCGCTGGCATGCGGCCTGGTATACAGCAGCGCCCGCGGCTACGATGCGCAGATGGCCACGATCGGCCTGGGGGGTCTACCTCTATAAGGTGATCGACGGCATCGCCGACGTGTACGAGGGCCGCCTGCAGCAGGCCGACAAGCTCTATTTGGCCGGCATGAGCCAAACGCTGCGTTCCGCCGGCGTCATCGTGGTTTTTAGCGTGGCACTGTTCCTCACGCGCAGCATGCCCATCGCCGCCATGGCCATGGGCATCGCCGCGATCGCCTCGCTCGTGCTGGTCACCGCGCCGCTCGCCCTGCTCGAAACCGAAAAATCACGCCGCGTGAGCCTGCGCGAGATCGGTCACCTGTTTATCCAGTGCGCCCCGCTCTTTGGCGCGCTGTTCCTGTTCAACCTTATCGAGAGCATGCCCAAGTTCGTGATGGAAGGCACGCTGGCCTACAAGTATCAGCTGTACTTTAATGCCCTGTTCTTTCCGGCGCAGGCCATTTTGTTGAGCATTGGATTTATCTATAAACCGCAGCTCCTGCGTCTGTCGAGCATTTGGGCGAATCCGCGCAAGCGTCGCCGCTTTGACCTGATTATTGTTGCCGTTATCGCACTGATCGTGGCCATCACCGGCTTGTGCGCCGCGTTTATGGCAGGCCCCGGCATCCCCATCATGAGCTTTATGTACGGGCTCAATTTTGAGCGCTACCGCACGCTGGCGCTGCTGATGGTCGTCGCCGGCGGCGTCACCGCGGCAATCGACTTTATCTACGCCATCATCACGGTGCTGCGCCATGCCGGCGACGTCACCAAGATCTACCTGATCTGCTTCGCCGTAAGCGTAGTTCTACCGGTGATCCTGATCAACCTGCTGGGTCTGATGGGCGCCGTGGTGAGCTACCTAGCCATCATGGCCCTACTCCTGGTGCTGCTGATAATCGAGTACGCCCACATCCGCCGGCGCATCGAGCGCGACCGCAACCCGTACGGCGCCTAATTCGAATCAATTTGAAGAAAAGAAACGTCGATGTTTTGGCACCGACAGCGAGCAGTCTCGAAGTGCCCCAGGTTGGCGCGAAGGAGGAGCGACGCGTACTTCTGTACGCGAGCGACGGTTTGAGCGACAAGGTGGGGTGCTTCGGGGCTGCGCAGCGTCAACGTGACCGCCGTTCGGTAGAACGGCGGAACAAGGTTATTCGCCCGGGTTGATGTTCGCGTAGAACTCGGCCCCGTCGTCTAGGCGAAGGATGCCCACGCGGCCGAACTCGGAGCCCGTTGCGGCGGCGCAGTCGATGTCGATGCGATCGGGAACGCCGGCGGTATCCTCGCCGCCCAGGCGCACAATCTGCCCGCGGCCCGACTCCTCATCGAGCCCCGCCAGGCCGCCTACCTCGCAATAACGCCCGAGCGACACCGTTGGCGTGTGGCCGCTCACCACGACCGGACCCTTGCCCTCGGCAGAAAGCAGCCCCGTCGGCGCATCCCAATAGCCGTGACGAATCCACAGCAGGTCATCGGACGACTGCACGGCAAGCATCTGCTTCAGCAGTTCGCGATCAACATCCACCGCCCCCGTACCATCGGCACAATCAACCCCATGTTCAAGCAAAAACGCCCGGGCCGCCTCGGTCTGGATGCCGGCATGTACCAGCAGGTACGGACGCTCGTCAGTCTCGACCACCGCGTAGAGCGGCAACGTCGCCATCCAACGCACGAGCTCCTCGTACGCCTCAAATTCCATATCGTTGAGCTGCTGACGGGTAGTCCAACCGCCGTTGATATCCCAGGTCTCGGCATCGAGCGGATCTTGGCCAATGATGGCATCGAGCATAATCTGCTCGTGATTGCCCTTGAGCACGCGAGCGTTGGGCAGCGAGCGCACCAGTTTAATAACGCCAACCGGATTGGGCCCGCGATCGATCATGTCGCCCAGCACGTACAGTGCATCGTCAGACGTCAGCGAAATCTTGGACAGGGCCTCGTCAAGCGCACGCACGTGCCCGTGAGCATCGGATGTCACATAGATCGCCATGAAACGCCTCTCTTTACATTGCGGCCGAAGCCCGGAGTCGCAACTAAAACTTCAAGTTGAACTTAAACGTTACCCATTGTACTCCGTCGCAATAAAGCTGGGAAGGGTTGCATACCGCTAACGGTCGCCAGCGCTCGCCTGCCAACCCGCACCGCTCACGCCACGCCGTCAGGCCCAGCGCCCCGACCAGCGCCGCTCGCGCCCACGCCTCGTGTCGAAAATGCGCACGTCCGCAGTCCAAGCCCATAAACCCACCATCTTTGGGTACAAATAAGCGCAGATAACTGACCGTGCCACGCCAACCACCCAGGAGCGGACACTATCCATGAACCAGATACTTCTCTTTATCGGCCTCGTCATTATTCTGTGCCTGACCATCAAACCCGTCGGCAAAAAGCTCCCCTTCCCCACCCTGCTCATCTTTATCGCACTCGGCATGCTGTTGGGCGTCAACGGCCCGGCGCATATCGACTTTAGCGACTATGCGCTCACCGAAACCGTCTGCAGCACGGCACTGCTGTTCATCATGTTCTACGGCGGCTTTAACACCAACATCGACCGTGCCAAACCTGTCGCCGTGCCCGCGGTGCTGCTGAGCACGCTCGGCGTCGTCATCACCGCTGGCATCACCGGCGTGTTCGCGCACTTTGTACTGGGCTTCGACTGGATCGGCGGCCTACTGCTGGGCTCAGTCGTGGCGTCGACCGATGCGGCGAGCGTCTTTAGTGTGCTGCGCGAGCACAACCTTTCGCTGAGAGGCGGCACCGACTCGCTGCTCGAGGTCGAATCGGGCTCCAACGACCCCGTCGCCTACATGCTCACCGCGGTGCTCGCGACCCTCGCGGCGGGCGGCGACGTTAACATCCCCGTGCTGCTGGCCAAGCAGATCATCCTGGGCGTGGGCCTGGGCCTTGCCATCGGCTGGACATCCAGCCGCCTGATCGAACGCGCGCAGGCAACAGCCGAGGGTGCGCAGACCATCTTCTTGTTTGCCGTGGCCATCGTCGCCTACGCGCTGCCGAGCTACCTGGGCGGCAACGGCTTTTTAGCCGTGTACCTTGGCGGCATTGTGCTAGGCGCGAGCGACATCACCGGTAAGGTCGAGCTGGCGCACTTCTTCGACACCCTCACCGAGATGGCCGAGATGACAATCTTCTTTTTGCTCGGCCTGCTCGTGACGCCCGCCCGCCTGCCGCAAATGCTGCTGCCGGGCCTGGCACTCATGGCGTTTATGCTCTTCGTGAGCCGCCCCATCGCCGTCGGTCTGCTGCTGGCGCCCTTTAAGACAAACCCTCGCCAGGTAGCGCTCGTAAGCTGGGCGGGCCTGCGCGGAGCAGCATCGGTCGTCTTTAGTCTCTTTGCCGTGGTGGCCGGCGTTCCCGGCGGTCACGACCTATTTGACCTGGTGTTTGTGATTGCCGTGTCGAGCATTGTGGTGCAGGGCTCGCTGCTGCCAGCAGTGGCGAAGAAACTCGATATGATCGATGCAGAAGGCGACGTGCGCCGCACGTTTAACGATTACCGCGACGAGGACGGCATGTCGTTCGTCAAACTCAAGGTGGGAGCTGGACATCCGTTTGCCGGACGCTCGCTCGCGGATATTGGCAGTGCAACGGACATGCTCGTGGTCCTGGTGCTGCGCGATGGAGCGCACCCGGTGCTGCCCAACGGCGATACCGTAATTGAAGAAGGCGACCTGCTGGTTATGGCCGCGCCGACGTTTGAAGAGCGTGCCGAGGTTACGCTACGCGAGGTCACCGTGATGCCCCACGGTCGCTTAGCTGGACAGCGTCTGCGCGACGTGCCGCAAGGCAAGCACCCGTTTATCGTCGTGATGCTCAAGCGCGACGGCCAAACGATCATCCCCGACGGCAACACCCTAATATATGCCGGCGACGAAGCCGTCATCGCCACGCTGGCGTCGTAGCCATCCCCACCCATAACTTGCGGTGAAATAGGGATTGAATAGGCTTCTGAACAGCCATTTCAGTCCCTATTTCACCGCGAGTTATTGAGGGGATGGGTTGAAAAACATTTGAATTGACACCGAAATGAAAAAAGCCGGGGAAAACGTCCCCGGCACTTGGAAGCCCTCTCTTTTGAGATGACCGATTTCTTTATATCACGAACGCTAGTTAGATGCCATTCATTGAGGGCTTTATCAGGCGCGCCATCCCATCCACATGGCGCCATTTGAAAGCCGTCCGATCTCATGCTATAAAGAAATCGGTACCCTCGAATAAAGGGACCTCCAAGAGCCGGGGGATGTCCCCCGGCGTTTTTTATGCGAGTCAAGACTAAATACTTCTCGGGAAAACGCCGGCCCATTGCGTCAGCAATTTACGAGCCGCTCTACCCACCTCTGGACGGCTAAGGACTTTTCGCAGGTAGTTTGACGAACATATGTTTGCTTATTATAATATTACTTGAAAGCACCCCTTATCTCATGGTATAAAGAATACGGTTCCCTCCAAAAGAGGGGCCTCCAAGAGCCGGGGTCTTACCCCCGGCATTTTTTTTGCAAAAATGGAGGCCCATCATGAGCGAACTCTCCGTCTTTGTTGACGAATCTGGAGACCTCGGAGGCGTCTCCAACTACTACCTCGTCACCCTCGTTTTTCACGATCAAAACGATGCAATCGTTGAACGCATTGACCGCTACGAGCGCGCCCTGTCGCAGTCCTCGCTTCCCAATACGCCTTTTCATGCAGGACCCCTACTGAATGGAAACGGCGACTACAAAGATCTTCCCAAGGAGCAGCGAAGGCACATGTTGAGCGCATTTCGCGCGTTCATTCAGCATCTCCCCATACGCTATCTCTGCCTGCAATACCGAATGAGCGAATTCGCCGGCAATCAAAACGGTCTCGCGGAGAGAATGAGGCGAGACCTCACAGTTGAACTTTTCGACCATCTGGAATTCTTCCAGCGATACGACACCGTTAAGATTTACTACGACAACGACCAACCGATTGTAACGGAGGTCATTCATTCTGCGCTTGAGTACGTTCTAGCAAGGGATGTCATCGTATACCGAGAAGCCACACCACGAGCCTACCGGCTATTCCAAGTTGCTGACTACATCTGTACGATCGAGCTAACGGCTATCAAGTTTGACAGCAAGGAAGATACAAAGACTGATCGGCTATTTTTTGGAACCCGAAGGACGTTCAAAAAGGGATTTCTCTTATATCTCAGGAAGAAAAGGATGAACTGACCCGGGGTCACCAGTCGTCAGACGCTCCGCAGTCGTCATCGACGGCAAAGTCGCGGAGGTCGAGGCCTTCGCGTTCGGCTCGGGCTAGGAGCTCTTGGGGCGACTCATCCTCGATATCCACTACGTCGAGCATAGCGGCCGGAAAGCCCACGCCGGAGGCACTCCCCGCATGGTCGATCAGGCTCTCACGCAGCTGATCTACATCGACTTCGATTTTCATGGTGCAACCTCCTATCGAGCCAAGCCCCTACTCACTAGCACCGAGCGCGTCCACAGCAGTAACAAAAGCCGCAACCTGCTTGTCGTCCATCTGCGCAGCCAAACGCCCCACTGGCTCGTCGTAGGCATACTGAACCTTATCGATAAAGCAGTCCCAAGCACGCTCGTCCACACGCACGGCGGCCTCGCAATACTGGCTGAGCTTTTTGAGTCCATACCAAAACGCATTCACATGACGCGCGGGATCCTCATCCAGCACTCCATCATAACGGCGTCCGTTAAACTCACGCATGCGTACCACGGCAACCTCGAGCGAGTCGCCTCCCTCGGCCGAAGCCTCATCCACAAGCTCGGGAATCGGAACCTCACGCCGAACAGTATGCCTGGTTGCACCATCGTACTCGCCCACCAGCACGTCCTCATCAAGCCGAGAATCATAGTCCAAATAGCTGGTGCCACAACAAATGCCGTGCGGGGAGCCCGTGCCAAACTCACAGAACAACCCGCCGTCGGCAACAACGCGACGGTAGGTCTCAAACGCCTTCTTAACCTGAACGAACAGCTCGGAAAGCAAACCGGCATCGCACGCCGTCTCGCACGCAACGCAAGCAGGCTCCGGCAGCCCCGAAAGCTCAACCGTGCTCCCCGCAACGCGGGCGGCGCGCTGGGCCCGATACGCCTGCGCCGCCAAGCGCGCTCGCTGCGCAGCGCCGCGCACGTTCGTAAGTTCACGCTCCAACGCCACGTCACCAGCCACATCGCCAGCCAAATCGCCCGTAAGCCCGTCAGCGTCCTGCGACCCTGTCGCACTCAGCTCGGACTCAAACGTCGCCGTGATCATACCCGCAAGGTCCGTTGCGTCGGCGGCACAACGCAACTGCTCTAGCTGCGTGCACAGCAGATCGGCATCTAGGGGCACGGCATCCACAATGCGCACGTCACTCAGACGCGCCACGTCCAGCAGCACCATAGCCCCCGCAGCATCGTACGCCGCACGAACCCTGTCCGCCGTATTGGCGCGCAGCTTTACCTCGATAAACGCAAGCGTCTGCTCCAAACGGGCCAGCAGCTCGGCCTTGTCCTCCATGCGCAAAAAGGCAGCATAGCGACACTCCATCCGCAGTGGACCAACAATGCCCGCCTGTTTGCGAGCGCGCGCAAGGGCCGCACCCTCAACACGGCGCACGTACGTATCAACAGCACACACGGCAGACTCGCGCGCAGCGTGCTCGGCGGCCTCGACGCCCCTAAGCACGCCCAGCAGCTCGCGGGAGCGCGCCTTGCGCACCAACTCCCCGCGATCGTACTGCTCAAGCGCCGTCTGGCGCTTGGCTACCGATTCAAAGCCAAACAGCTCGTCGAGCAACTCACCAACCGAACGTTCGTCCGCCATGGCAAGGCCTCCTTACCCGAACACGCCAACACGCCCGCGAACCCACGCGCACGCAAGCCCGCTCGCCCGCACTTCTACAGATCCAGCGCCTTCTTCGCGGCATCAACCGGGTCACCATCCATGTAGAACACCGGACTCAGTCCCGAAATAATCTCGGACGAAACACTCTGCAAGCCCGCGATGGCGCTCAGCGGCAAAATCACGCGCTTGGCGCCGGCGTTTTTGGCCACGCGCATAATGTCCTCGAGCCCTCGGATCTCGTCCATAGAACCCGACATGCGCAAGATTCCCGGAATCGCCAGCGCGGGCATCACCGGGCGGTTGCACGCCGCAGAGCAAAGGCCCACAAACTCGGCGAGCGAAACTTCCTCGGACAGGCCCTTGCTCTGCAGGTCGTTGTAGAACAGCAAATAATCCTTGGAGCCAATGTGCATGCCCGGCGCCACGCGGTTCGCCAGGTTCACAAAGTTGTCGAACGCGGCCTCCAGCGTATCGCGCACCGGCTTGTTAAAGGCCACGCCCTCGTGCTTAAACTTGCACTCGCCGGCAACGGCCTTGTTCTCCAACTTGTACACAGCAACCTCGCCGCCCTGTGATCTGCCCACGCCAAACACGTGGCCGGACAGCAGCGGCCCATCGGGAATCAGCGTGTCCTCGGACTGCTCGGGCACGCGCACCACGTGAACGTCCTGCGGGTTGTCGGCATCCATATAACCTAGGTTGACGTCGATAAACTCGACGCCCGCCATAATCTTGAGCTGCTCCTTTACGCGACGACGGCCCTCGATGGCGTAGTCCAACAGCCAGCACACGTCGTCCTTGTCCATGGCCTCGTCGGGGAACAGCAGCTTGGCCAGGCCGCTAAAGGTCTTGCGCACGGCAATCTCGTCACGCTTGTTAAAATCGCTGTTAAAGCGGAAGTAGCGGTCGATATGGTGCGTAAAGTCCTTGCGGCGCATCTCCTTGCAGAACTCCGACAGGCAGTCGGTGATCAGGCCATAATGCCCGGTCAGCAGGCTCGAGCGCATCTTGGGAATCTCCCAGCCCGGCAGGTAATAGTGGATACGGTCAAAGAAGGCCGAATCGTTGTTAAACTCCGGCGGAAACGGATCAAACAGGTGCGTGGTCTTAAGAACGTTTTGCACGGTGTCGTTGATGTTGCCCTCAAAGACCATGGAGGCATCGGCGTTAATCTGGTCGCGGCCGCGCGCGTAGCTGCCACTCGCCATATAGTCCTTCATGATCTGCACGGCATTGGTGTCCTTAAAGCGCATGCCGGCGACCTCGTCGAACGTCACGCAGTCCCAGTGACCCACCAAGCCCACACGGTCGGCGCGCATGGAGTTCATGCGGCCGAACAGGTTGGCCGTAGTGGTCTGGCCGCCCGAAAGCAAGATGGCGTAAGGCGAGACCTCTTTGTAGATATGGCTCTTGCCGGTGCCGCGGGGACCCAGCTCGCACAGATTGTAGTTGCGCTCGATCAGCGGCACCATGCGCTCGATAAAGTGCAGGCGCTCTTTCTCGGAAAGCTCACTGGGCTCATAGCCAGCGGAGCGCAGCAGCATGTTGAGCCATTCGTCGCGCGAGAAATACTGGCGCTCTTCGACCATGGCATCCAGGTCCAGGTTGGGCATCTGGATGGGCGTGAGCGACGCCACGCTAAACGGAGAGTCCTCGGGTCCGCGCTTTTTGCGCTTGGCCTTGGAGCGGCGCGGTGCATCGTCGCCAAAGACCTCCATGCCAAACTCGTCTTCCTCATCCAAGGGGTGACGATACTCGATGCTCATAATGCACCAAATGCCACCTTGCAGAATTTTGGAATAGTCGCGCACGTACTCGGCCGGCATTACAAACGGCTCGATGGTCAGATTGGCAAACGATGCCACGTAGATGTCTTTGTACTCGTCGAGCTTGGCCGTCACCTTATCGATGATGGTAAAGCGACCCAGCTCGCGGATCTTGGACTTAATGCGCTCGGACTCGTCGGGACGCACGTAGTTATCGGTGAGGATCTTGCGGATGCGCCCCAGGCCCTCCGCCACGGCGTCCTCGTCGTCGGTTGAGCAGTACATGCCCAGCAGGTACTCCAGCACAAAGGTAGGCACGTTGGCGCCACGCTTCATAAGGGCCGTGAGGTCCTTGCGCACGATCTTGCCGCCAAAGTGCTCGAGCAGCTTGCCGTCCAGTACATCCATGTCGTAGCCGTCGTCCTCGGGAGCCTCGGCCACGGCTTGGGCATAGCCATCGGTCGAGGACTCGTCCTCGGCGGTCGCTGCAACATCATCGGGTGCAGTGGCCGCCACCGGCTCCGGAACAGGCGCGGCGGCCACGGCCTCCGCGGCAGTCTCAGCCTCCGGGGCAGGCACAGCCTCCCCTACAGGCACCGCAGCCTGCGCCGGCACATCCACATCAATCGAGGGAACTTCCCACAGATCGTCGTCATGGCTATCAAACATAGGGCACACTCCTAAAAACCAAAGTCAGCAACAGGGGCAAACGAAACAGCGATGGTGTACGTCTCGCGCCAAACGATCTTGCCCGTCTCGCGCTCGCGGCAGACCAGATAGTACGGACCCTTGGCCGAGAATCCATCCGCTGCATGCAACGCAAACTTGGCATGCACCACGCGCTCCTGCGAGTTAACAGAAGTCTTGTTGGCATGCGCCTTGACCGTATCGCTCACCTCGTTGCCACTTGCATCGGTAAACACCAGCTCGTACTCGCACGGCAAGACCTTACCTTGGGCAGGTTCTTCCTGGATCAAGTTGACCGAGAAGAGCGAGTTGGTCACTCGACGTCCCTCACTCAGCACGCGCAGCGTCGCTGCGCGCGTATCGACAAAGTCCTTGGAACCCGAGCGCGCACGCCAAAAACCGATAACGGGCACGCAGAGCTCCTGCAGGCTCATGCCGCCGTGGACGTAGTTGTTAGTGCCGCCGGGACGCTTGAGGTGCACGTTCTCGCGCGGGGCAAATCCCTCAAAACCGGCACCCAAACGTCCCATGCCAACATTAACAAACACCCCGCATGCCTCTTCCGAAAGCTTGGCCACGGCCTCGTTGGGCACCACCAGATGACGCTTGCCGTGCATGACAGGAGCGTCAAGGAAGGGAAGGTCTGGCTTGCCGAGCATCTGGCACTCGTTGAGCTCACGACGCGTGTAGATGAAGCCGTGATCCGCCGTCATAACAACACGCGCGCCCGGGGCGTCGGTGCACACGCGGCGCGCCAAAGCGGCAAGTTCCTCCACGGTGTCCGCGCAGGCATCGAAAACGTCATCCTGCGTAGCTGCCTTCTCGCCCGTGGTATCGATCTTGTTGTGGTAGAGATAAACGAGCCTGGAGTCTTTGAGCAGCGCTTTGCGCTCGGTTCCCGCCATGTTGAGGTATGCGCTCGAGCGCAAAGCGCGGGCCGTGGGCTCAACGTGGGTAAGTACGGCCTCGCGCTGCGGAGTCGTCGCAGTGGGCATGCCGTCAGCCAACACAAACGAGCCATCCGTTGCAAGTTCAAGCGCTTGATGCGGCAGCAGCGCGGGCATGCCCACCTCGGTGATGGAGGGAAAGACCGCCTGCATGCTAGAAACCCTGACGTTGCCGCCGCGTTCGCGCTCGAGAAGCGCCGCGACATCACGGGCCACCTCATAGCGCAGCGCGTCGCTTACGATAACGACCGTCGTTTTGGCAGACCCCACAAAGGTGGGCAGCACATGCCAGTAGAATTCATCCTGCCGTGCAGGGCCATCGATGTAGCCGCAATCGGCCCACTCCCCTTGCGCAGCTGATGTCCAGCAGGCATTGGCATCGGCCAAAAACCAGTTGCTGTAGAGATTCTCCGCCCAGTCCACCACGGCTCGGGCAGGTTCCTCGAGTACATCGCACTCGACGGAGCGCGCCCGCAGATACGCGGTGCACATATGACGATAGGCGGCATCCATGGCATACCAATCGGACGTGTAGGCATCCCACACCTGCTGGGGCTGCGCCAGATGGAACCCGCCCGCGTGTGCCTGCCTAAACGCGCACATATCGGCCACAGCGGCAAGCAAGTCAAAGTAGCTCTCGACACGACGGTACCAGCTTAGGTCGCAGCGACGCGCAGCAAATGTGCGCGCATCCTCAACACGGTCCGCGCCCTGGGCAAACGAGCAGAACAGCTGCGAGAGCACGGCCTCATTGACGCACGGAAACACATCGAGCGAGGTCAGCACATCGATCGGCAAGGTCTCGAACCGCGCAAAGAGTCCACGGGCATCCTCTACCAAACGGCAGATCTCAAATAGGTCCTCGCACGATGCCCGGGCATCGGCGGCCTGGTCCCACGTGCGCACCGCCTCAAGGCAATAGGGGCCGTAGGCGGGAGCTACATAGCTTTCGAGTCCCTTGAGCGCCCCCTCGGGAAGCGCGGTGGATGCCGCCGTGATGAGCACATGGGATGCCAGCGCAAGCAGCGAATCGCGCTCATACAGCGGCCCCTCAAACCCATAGCAACGCAAAATGAAGGCAGAGATGACATCACGCACACAGTACTTGTCCGCCAACTCGTCCAGTGCCTCGGGGCCCTCGTGCAGCAGCGTGGTCATACAACCGCGCAGTACAAACGCGGGCCGCGCGTCGCCAACCTCTTTACCGCCAAAAATCACCGTAAGGATACCGAGTTCGATATCGGATGCGCACAAGGCATGTGGAACACACGCGGAAAATTTAGCGCAGCGGGACTTGGCATCAAAGAACGCCTTGTGCTCGCGCAGACTCTCGCGCACGGCATCGATGTTCTCGATACCAAGCTGATCGGCCAAAAGCGAAAGATAGTCAGCCTGGAACCGATCGGCATACAGCTCGACATCGGCAAGCCAATCGCCCTCAAGCCTGCCGCGCGGACAACGGCGATACAGCAAGATATCGCTCGCAAGGTCATCGCGGTTGATAAGCTTCTTAACGGCAAACATGCGGCCCTCGCAGGCCTCAACAAACCGCACTGGGCGCTCAAAGTCACCGTGAGCGGGCATAACGCCAGCATCGGCACCCGCGCCGTCGAAACCCTCGGCGGCCAATCGCTCAAACTCAGGGGCAAACTCGCCGTCCGCATCGTGCCAAACCACCACACGGCGGGGCATACATGCGGGCAACGGTTGCAAAAACCGCAGTTTGAGCTGTTCTTCTACATCGATCTTGGGCATGAATATCCTTACCGTATCTGCAGTTACTTGATCTTTGCCAGCACATCCTGAAACTTGGCGTAGTTGACCTTGACGCCGTCATCCAGGTCGATCTTAATCATCTGGTCTGCCAAGTGATGCAGCTTCTCCTCGTAGCCAATGGTCTCTTTGAGCTGGTCGTTGAGCTTTTTGACGCGCTTATCCAAGCGCACGCGCTCGCCGCGCTCGGCACTGGCAAGGGCATCGTTGGCATAGCCGATCTGCGAGCGATAGCGCTCCTGCTGCTCATGCACATAGTCGGTGCGGATGCGAGCCAACAGGTCGGGCTGATAGCGATGCATGTAAACAAGGCACTTGAAGCCGTTCTTTTTTCCACTGTCGAACAGCCAGTAGATGGGACGCTTCTTATAGGTCTGGCAGTGGTCCTTAAAGAAGTCCTTCAAAAAGTAGGTGCGGATTACCTCTCGCGAGGTGCCCTTGCCGCCGAGCGCCTCGGCAATAAAGACCAGGTTCTGCTCGAGCGTCTCCTCGCCGTACACGGTACGCACAAAGTCGATAAAGTAGCGCACGATGTCGTCGTCAAAGTACTCATCGTCGGTGATGGGCAGCACGTTATCGCTATCGGGCATAAAGGTCACGTGCGCGGGATCAGACATCTTTGACAGATAGTCGTCGACCGTGGCGCCCTGATCGGCCAGGACCAGTCCGTCCACATCCAGCGAATAGCGACCAAACATGCACCCCACGGCATAGCTTATGAGCGAGGTGATCTCGTCGCGCTTGGTACGCACGTATTTGTTGCCTTTATAGCTCTCGGGAATCTCATCTGCGGTATCGAAGATGCGCGCCACCGAAACGAACTTATCCTCGACCTCGATGGGCACCTCACCCTCCATTTTGTAGATCTTGGCAAAGATTCGGTTGAGCTCTTCCTCGTTAGTGCGAAGCTGCTCGAAGCGAGCATTGACCTCGGCCTTACGAGCCTCGTATTTATCTTGAAGTAAAGTGGCCATGGTAGTCCTTCTCTAATGTTGACCCGAAAACCGCACTCAAGAGGCAACGAATTGAAGCCTTAATTGCAGATAGAAGCCGAATAAATCGCGTATTATGCGCCTCTCTCTTGTGATAAATACAAACGAACTCAGGGCGCGCATCACGAAGCGTCCCATCCCTCAATTTGTTCATCTACAATTCGAAGCATGTTCTCGACCGCTTCTCGCCACGATCTGACCGTACTAGCCTTAATACTCTCGGTCTTACCAGACTTCTTGTTTAAATCGACTTCATGAACTATTTTGTGTCGACGTTTAATCAGGTTCTCAATTAATGATTGATTCTTAAACCGAGTTAGCGAAATCCCGATTTTGGAAAGCCAGCTGCATATCTCCGAGTATTGGTTAAAAGAGACCAATGAAAGCTGTGATTCGATTGACGATTGAATCAAATCTGAAACCTGTTCATTCTTATATTGAGCCAAATCCCTAAGCGTAAATTTCTGGGCTCTCTTTTGAGCAGAACCAAGCAACGAAATGCCTTCGAGTTCTCTTGAATCCGCCCTATCGAACAACCAATCGGATAGCATCCCCCGAACATAATCTTCCTGAGATCCGTGAAGTAGAACAACGGCGGCTCTCAATATGTCAGCAGAACGTGCATCTTGTTTGCTGCTAACCAGACGTCTGGCTTCTTCCTTTTGTAAAATTTCATAAAGAGCGAGAAGGCTGTCAACGCGAGACAAATTGTCTTTAAGCCTATTAAACCGATCCGTAGACATTTGCCACCTACACCAAGGGATGACGTTTGAAATCCCAGGAGGTTTCAAACGAGTCCCAGTCGGTTTTTGACAGTCCACAGCACGAGTCGACCATGTCGTTGACCGACGGCTCGCGCTCCTCGTTCTGAATGATTGGATAGGTTGCGATTTGGCCCGGCTGAAAGTCAAGGCTCGCAGAAAGAAACCGCGCGACCATAAGCCCGACAGATGAGTTAAGAAATGCTGCATTAAATTTCAGCTTGTTGGCTAAACCAAACGCAGCTGGACCAGTCATACCGAACATGAACCCAGAGGGCTTTAGACGAACAGCGAGAGACCCACTGGAAACCCGCGTCCACGATATCATTGGCCTGAAGCGTAAGGCTTCGTTAACCATAACTGCGCCCGCTTCAGCCAGGACTTTGCCGTCGCCTGACCAGTTGACAACATACTCGTCGTTTCCATACCACTTTCGGAATATGCCGCCCTTGTTATAAGGCGCCCACGATACGTCAGTGAACGTATAGGGATACTCCTCCGGGAGGGCTCTTTTCTTTTTTCCTACCTCCCACCAAAGACGAAGAAAACGTTCATTATCACATGTGGCCATTCCGAGATGAGTATCCGTTATGTCTCCGAGCCGCTTTCCATTCTCAAACGAATTAATCAGCCCGTCGCTGGCCCAGTAGGCTATGGGGGTGCCGGGAATCTGCTTGAAGGTGTCGGCGTCGCGGCGGTAGAACCAGCCGCAATCTGGGTTTTGGATGGCCTCGACCAGTTTGAGCCTCTTGGCCTCAGAGCCGTTGATATCAACAAGGCGCACATAGGCGCCCTCGGCGCCCGAATGCTGGCTGTAGATCACGTCAGCTGTAACGTTGACGACCTCGCCGCCGATAGCATCAAACGCGCGAGGTCCCAGATGGGCCATGGAAACGATTGTCTTGTTGTCGATAACCTTGGCGCGCATCTTCTCAAAGCTGCCCAGGAACATCCAACTCTGCATGGTAACCATTGCGGCGTAGCCCTTATCCTCGACAAGGTTAAAACCGCGCTCGATAAAGCACGTGCAGAGGTCGCTCTTCACGTCGGGGTAGTTCTTCTTGATCCACTTGCTCATGAATGGATTAAAGCTGCTGCTGCCCATATACGGAGGATTCGCAACGGTGCAGGTAAAACGACGGGACAGCTTCTCGCAGATGGCGGCAGCGCTTTCGAGCTTAGTTTTGGCCGTAGCGGCAAAAAGGTCATCGGAACAACTCGCGGCGGCAGCCTTGAGCTCGTCGATCTCGTCCTCTGAGGGATTGAGCAGCGAACCGATCTCGCCCAAATGACTCAGCTCCTCGGCGAGCTTCTTGTTACCCGGCAACTCGTCCTCCCCTAACGGGATGCTCGAGAGCACGGTAACGTCGGCGCGAACGCCACGCCTAAAGAAGCGACGGTCGTGCTCGCGGGCGCACATGGCAAGCGCCAGCTCCGCGATCTGTGCCGCGCGGGAATCGATTTCCATACCTGCAAGGTTTTTAGTAAGAATGAGCTCGGGAATCTCGCGCTCACGATAGCCGCGCTCCTCGTACATATGGAAGAGCAGCTCAAACGCATAGACCAAGATATGGCCCGAGCCGCATGCGGGGTCGCAGAGGGTTATCTCCTCGGGACTCGATATGCGGATGAAGTCCTCGTGCTCAGTATCGGGCTCGATGTAATACTCCATGCGCTCGCGTAGCGAACTCCCTGGATTGTTGAGCATCCACAGACGGCCGAGCGAGTTCTCGACCATATAGCGCACGATCCACTCGGGGGTGAAGAGCTGCGTGGCGGGCGCGATGTCCGCCGCCGCTGCCTTGCGCTTGGACTTGAAGAACTCGTCTTTAACGTCGGCATTGTAGTACTGATACATCCAGCCCAGAACGGTCACGCCCTCGCGCCAGTCCTCGTCAGTGAGGACGGCATTGAGTTTGCCCACCACACTGTCAGCCATCATGAGGCCCTGGGGCAACAGCAGCTCCATGGCTCCGCCCACGCGTTCAAAGACGCCCGGCAGGCAATCGGCAAGCTCCTCGCACTGAGCAACAAACAGGTAGCGCCACAACGGTTCATCCAAGCCCGCCATTTTGAGCTCGGCTATGCGATCGGTATCGGCCGTCGTTATCTCCACATCCAGTGCGTTCTCCACGGCCTCGCTGCCATGGCTGCCGTCCGCACGACTTAGCATGCGCATACGGCTGGGAAGCCATCCGCGTGCATCCATGAAGCGAATGGCCACGATGCGGTTGAACCAGGTGTAGGCCGCACGGTCGCGCAGCGCCTCGTGACCCACCTCTGCCTGCATGCGCAGTAGTTCGTCGCGTTGCTCAATCTCAGCCGGACTTAGGGGCAGGCCGTTGACGGTCTCGGACCCAACGGGCGCGGGCGCAGGTTCGGTGATGCCGTAGCGCACCATCTGCGCCTCCACGCCTTTGATGAGCTCCGTACGGGCCCAGGTGCAGAAGCTCTTAAGAGCAGAATCGTTCATGGTTGATGAGCCTTTCTAAACGCCATAAGCCACCGGTGCGCGCTTTGGCACCGGTGGCTCCGCGGGTTAGTTGATACGGATCTCGTCGTTTGCAGCGAGTGCCTGCATAAGGCGGGAGCGCAGGTCGTCCACGTAGCGCTCAACGTCCTCTGCGGACAAGAGACGACTCGGCTTGGCCAGATCGGCGCGGCGCACAGTCTTGATCTTGCGCTGGGGCTTGGGCGCGGGCACGGGAGCAGACGATGCGGCGCCCTTGTTGGAGACCTTCTTGACCACCTCACCCGTACTCATGACCTCGGTGGTGCGGCGCTCGTTGTCCATACGCACGCGGGCCTCATCCACAGCGTCGTACATCTCGTTGGCCGCCGCACTGAGCCAGTCGCCCCAGTTAGTTGCAACAACGCTCAGTTCGTTGAGACTTTGAGCGCTGTGGGCACGGTTTTTGAACG
Organism: uncultured Collinsella sp.; assembly: GCA_900540905.1. Lineage (GTDB taxonomy): Bacteria > Actinomycetota > Coriobacteriia > Coriobacteriales > Coriobacteriaceae > Collinsella. The sequence goes on from UQHR01000010.1 coordinate 26,710, forward strand.
ACTCGTATTTGGTGCCGGCGTCCGCTATGGCATCCTTGGCCTGATTGACAAAGCCCTTTTGACTCTCGGCCTGCGCCCGCAGGTCTTGCAGATCGCTCTCGATGCGACACAAAAACTCATTGCGGCGGATGCCCAGCAGCTTTTTCATGTCATCCTCGACGGGATCCATAAGCGGCTGCAGGTCTTTAATACGGCCGTAGGGCTTGGGATCTTTGAGGATCTCGCGCACCTTTGCCACGTTCTCCACCGCGCTGGGAATGTCATCGGAGGCATACTCGATACCCTCGGTGCGGTTCAAGAAATCCCTGGCGTGGTCAAACGCTGTTCGTTGATTGGACTCGACGAACTCAACCACCTTGTCAAAGTCTTCCTTGGCATCGAGCAAGCGCTCCTCATGCTTGGTGAACGTGGTCAAGAACGCCTCGGCCTCGTTCTGGTCCTTAAGGACGTCGGCCACCTCCGAGCGCATCTTCTCGCACTCGTCCTCACCGGGATACGGGTAGGCCGGCTTGATGCCCGTGTAGTAGTCGCGTGCCATGGCGAGGCACGCCTCGCGCAAGCCCTCAAGGCGCTCTTTGAGCTCGGCCACGAGCTTATCCTCGTTGGAGGGCACGGTCTTGAGATCAAACAGGTCACACATGAGTTCGCCCGCGGCGCGTAGCAACCGGTCGCTCATGCGCATGCGCAAGCGCACCTGGGCCTTATCGGCATCCTTGCGCAGGAGCGCCACCATGCGGCTGTCGTTAGCTTGAACCGTCTGACCGCCAAACAGCACCTGCGCGCGCTGCTCCACCACAAGCTGCGCCACCACATTTGCGATGTCGACCTCGCGCCAGCCAAAGGGCCTTTGCTGGTACTGGCGCTGGATATCGCCCATAGCGGTATCCAGGTGGCGCTGGTGCTGCACTTTGAGGTAGTCCTCGACCTCCTTGAGCGCACGCGTGTTACCCGCGTCCATGCCAGCGAGCCCCACTTGAACGTTGCCCGCCAGCGTGGAGCGAATATCGGAATCGCTCGTGACCGGCGCGCCGATATAGTCGGCCTTATCAAAGACCACATCGCACAGCTGCGCCAGCACTTGCTCAAAAACCTGAGCGGGTTTGGCCGCGCGGACCTCAACCATGCGGCTGTTGACCGCGCAACGTGCATGGAGCACGGCCTCGCTCAAAAGGGTATCGGCCTCTTTCTCGTTATAGGCCGCCTCGCGCATCTTGGACTCGACGATCTGGCGCGTACTCGGCTGAAGCTCCTGGAGATTTCGCGTCTTGGCGTACTTGCGGATCTTGGCGGCGTTGACGAGTGGAGCCCAATAATCCACCTCGTCGCTCAAGGCCACGATGGCCTTATCCACGGATTTCAATGCCAACTCGGCATCGTCCGAACGGCCCAGATCGCTGGCCATGGTCACCACGGAAAGTTCCATGCCGCCCATGTTGGATCCATGAATCGAGCCATCCACGTAGCGGTCAAAGGGGAAGTCGTTGGCCCCGCGGTTGAGTTTGCGCGCGGTGTAGATGCTTTCGAACAGGCGCTTCTTGATGTACTCAATCACCTTCGCGTTGTCGATCGGAGTGCGTGCGATCTCCTGCGCTATCTCCTGCTCCTCGTCGGTGAGGAAGCTATAGGTATCGCCCTGGCGTGCCACGTAGTTCTCGCGCTCCAAGCGGGCGAGAGATTCCTTGACGCGGTCCTTAAGGGCGCGCTTGTCCACGTCCAGGCTATCAATCATAAGGATGGAGATGTTCTCGACCGTGGCCTTGACGTAGCCGATGTAGCGGATCAAGTACAGGAGCTTAAGCACCCGGACATCGTAGCTCTCAAGACCCTCTGCGTTTTCAGCCGCGCGCTCCGCACAGACGACGACCTGAATGATGCCATGCTCCAAATCCTTGGAGATTGTGTCGAAGAAGCGCCAGAACGGCACGAGTGCACCAGTCTGGTCATGCTGGATGGCCTGAGCGCTCTCCTGAAACGCGCTCAGCATGGAGCGCTCGCCCGTGGACATGTGCTTGGCCTTAACACCATGCTTGCGTACCTCGGTCATCACGTCGGGCAGAAGCTTAAACTGGTAGCCCACAAACGGGTAGCTGGCCACAAAATCCTTGGAGTTGGCGAAGCCGGCAAGGTCGGAGCGCGAGCCCCCCTCAAAGGTAAAGTTGTTTTTGAGGACGGCGGCGTCTTGCTCGTAGACCCGTGCAAGCATATCGGCCGCCGGCGCGGTCTTCTCGAGCACACGGCGCTGGATGACCTCGTCCACGCTGGAGCTGGAGAGCGAAAGGCGGGTATTGAAACGGCCCTGGATCTTTGAAAAGTCGTTGCCCACGGGCAGGCTCAGGTTGTCGATGGCCTCCTGGCTCGTAACCATTACCCACACGCGGCCACCGCAGGCGGCACCCAGCTCCTCGACGATGGTCTGAAGGCTCAGCATAAGGCTTGGGTCCTGGTCGTTTGTAATAAACTGACCCACCTCGTCGACCATAAAGAGCAAACGGAAGTTGCCACCGTGGGCCGCTGCCTGAGCGTCCACGTAATCCTTGACCTTTTTGGCAAAGACATCGGGGGCCAAAACCTCGTCCTCAGAACCCTCGAGCCAGTTCCATGCGGCCTTTTCGCTCATGCCGAGCACGCTCTGAAGTACCTCGACGACGTCGTCCTCAAAGTAGCTGTAGGTGTCGCGGGCCTGGAGCCAGGACTCGCCGTTGACGCGCTCAAAGGCCTCGCGGAACTCCTGGGTCTTGCCCAGGGAATCGATGTAGTCCTCGAGCTTTGCAAGCTTGAGGTCCTCGCCGTAGAAGCCGCGCGCCTCGTAGAACATGCGCTCAAAGCCGCGAAGCAGCGCCGTGGGAGCCGTATCGCCCTGCTTCCACTGACCCGCCTTGCTATCGATGTTAAAGAGGATGGCCTGCGTGGGCACCGAGCAGGCGCGCTCCATGGCAGCCGCGACCATGGGGTCGACGATCTTGCCGTCAAAGTAGCGGATGGCGCTCTTGCCGCCGATCTGGCGATTCTCGAGCAGGTAGCTCAGCATCTTGAGGAAGTGCGATTTACCGGAACCGAAGAAACCACTGATCCACACGCCGATCTTGTCGGTGCGCGCATCGATGGCATCGCCGTAGGCCTTGAAGAACGTGGCAAAGTGCCTCTGCAACTCGCGCGTCACCACGTACTCGTCAAGCTCCTGGCGGATGGACCCATCTTTTGAATCCTGGACCTTGACCACGCCGTTGATGGAGCGGTTGATGTCTTTTGCAAAGAGGTCGCGAATGATCGTGTTGTCCATGGGTGCTCCTTTGGGTTTGGGAACGTTGTGGCAAAGGGTTGTTACCGGCGGCAGGGACTTGCCTGCGGGGAGCCGTGCTTACGAGATATCGATGGCGCGGTAGTAGTTGTCGGCCGGCAGACGGTTAAAGAGCTGGAAAGAAGAGCCGTTGAAACTACCCGGATAGGCGGCGACCACAGGCACCTCATCAAAATCCGCAAGCATGCAATGGAGAAGCGTGTGCATGCGAAAGAATGGGAAGACCTCGCCCGCGCCGGTGAGGAGAACGACGTCTCCAGGCGCGTGCGGCTCGGTCTGCTCAAGGATGTACGCGGCGACTTTCTCGGGCGAGGCGAACTTGGCCACGTCCTCGAGCACGCGCTGGGTACCGCGGCGCTCCTCTTGGCGTGGGATGGCCTTAAGGACACGGCGCTTTTCGAGAATTGCCAGCACGGCGTCGTAGAGGTTCACGACCTTGAGCGTGCACGGAAGCTTGTCGGCCTCGGCATCGCGTGAAAGGGTGTCAAATAATGCACGCGCCTCAAACTCCAGCGCGGGGTCATAGCAAAAGGTGTGGAAGCCGATCTCATTGCCTATGCCCTTGTTAGCCAAAAAGTCCTCGCTGCACAGGCACTCGCGCAGAAGCTGCGCACGGCGCTCAAATTCCTGACAGGCGCGCTCGGAGCGGGCATGCGCCGCCACGACGCTCTTGCGGGAATGGATGCCGATATTGGTGGTGAGATCGGTCGCCGGGGTGATAACAGGGTCGACGGCGCTTTTGACGGGAGCCACGCTACATCACCGCCCTGCCGGTAAGGGCCGCGATAAGCGGCTGCTCGCCCAGCTGAACCAAGGCTCGCTCGACATCGGAATCGAGGAAGAGTGGTGACAGACGCTCGGACTCCGGGCCCTGGCCCTCGCCGATAAGGCCGGCATGGCGGAGCGTCTGGCGGAGCGAGCCCTTAATGCGCTTGACCGTGGCCTCAGTCCAGCGGGCCGCGTCCGGATACTCCGTGGTAAAGCGTGTCATAAAGGCGTTGAGGTCAACCGCCGTAAAGGCATAATCGAAGTTTTGTAGGCGCTCCCCTACCTCGACGAGCACGAGCTCGCGCACGATATCGTAGCGGCAGATCATGCTGTAGAAGATGGCCTGGTCCGCCTGCGTGGGAGTGCCGGATGCCATAAGCCTGGTTAGGGATGACGCAGCCTCGACGGCGGTTTTGGGGTCGATGCCGCGCGCGGCGCATACGGCGTCCGTGGGCACCGTGGCGTCAAGGCGGCGAAGGCACACGGTTGCGCGATTGGCGACCATGCGCTCCGTGGGATATTGAAAGAGGTTCTCGCTCTTTACGCGTACAATGACCTGCTCGTCGCTTGCGCCCTGCATACGAAGGGCAGCGACGATGCGCATCTCATGCGGGAGGAATTGCTCGCGGGTGAGCACCCCCCCCCCGAACGCTTTTTGTGGTTATATCCACAGTACACGCTCCAAGGGTGTCAAAGGCTGTCACAAGTGCGCCGCAACCCGGCAGGCAGGCGCGGCGCACATGACAATAATCATACCTGTTGGTAAAAAAGTTACCACGCCCAAAGTGTCAAATGTTGAGCAACAAAATTTAATCCGGTTAACGGTCATTTTCGCAGCTTAGAAACTTTAACGAGGTCGCCCCAAATCACACTTGCCAGACAACCGCGCTTACGAATGCAGGCACGCACACGCCCAACGCCACCCTCCGCTACACTCAACATAGAGTTATACATATGATTCTATGTAAGGAGTTTCATATGCCTGTCGTAAAGCCTATTTCTGATCAGACGCGCGCGCTAACTACCATTCAGGAACGCGAAGATCACATTCAACGTACCATCGCTCATGGTTACGATGACCTCACCAACGGCCGCGTGCGCCCTTGGAAACAGGCAAAGGCAGAGGCAGATCGGATGCGAGCCTCCAGATAAACCCTCCCCCCATGTAACAACCCTGTAAATCATAGCGGCACACTCGGGTTTTACCGTGATGCGGTCGCGCCTGGCGCTCCACTGTGCTAAAGTATCCCGAACGTTCAAACGACTACGAGGGAGACTAGAAGATGGCACGTGTGCACAACTTCTCAGCTGGCCCGGCAGCGCTGCCCACAAGCGTGCTCGCCGAGATCGCCGACGAGATGATGGACTACCGCGGTTGCGGCATGTCCGTGCTCGAGATGAGTCATCGATCTAGCATGTACCAGCAGATCATCGATGACGCTGAGGCAACTCTGCGCCGCCTGCTGAGCATCCCCGACAACTACCGCGTCCTGTTTTTGCAGGGCGGCGCCACGCTGCAGTTTGCGGGCATTCCCATGAACCTCATGCGCCGCGGCCGCGCCGGCTACATCGTGACCGGCAACTTTGCCAACAAGGCATACAAGGAGGCCGCCAAGTACGGTGAGGCCGTGCTGCTCGCGAGCTCCGAGGACACCAATTTCGACCGCATACCCACCATGGCCGACATCAACGCGCGCATTGCCGCCGAGGCCGCAGGCGACGGGCTCGACTACGTCTACATCTGCCAGAACAACACCATCTTTGGCACCATGTACCACGAGCTGCCCGCTTGCGGCGACGTGCCGCTGGTCGCCGATGTCTCGAGCTGTTTTCTGTCGCAGCCGCTCGACGTCGAGCGCTACGGCCTCATCTACGCCGGCGCGCAGAAAAACGCCGGCGCCGCGGGTGTGACCGTGGTCATCGTGCGCGACGACCTCATCGCAGATGGCCCCGCCTTTGCGCAGACGCCGCAGTACATGGACCTCAAGACCCAGGCCGCCAAGGGCTCCATGCTCAACACGCCCAACACCTTTGGTATCTACGTATGCGGCAAGGTGTTCCATTGGGTCGAGGAGACCGGCGGACTTGCCGCCATGGCCGAGCGCAACTGGGCCAAGGCCAACCTGCTCTACGACCTGCTCGAGCACAGCGAGCTGTTCCATGGCACCACGCAGGCCGACAGCCGCTCCATTGCCAACGTCACCTTCCGCACCGGTGACGCCGACCTCGACGCCGCCTTTGTTGCAGGCGCGGCAGAGCACCAGATCCAAAACGTCAAGGGCCATCGCCTCGTCGGCGGCATGCGCGCCAGCGTGTACAACGCCGTCACCATGCAAGACGCGCAGGCGCTGGCCACGTACATGAAGGACTTCGAAGCGCAGCAAAGTTTGAGTCCGCGATCTAACTAGCCCGCAACGTGCGGGCCGACCAGCCACCTCAGACCACCCTGTTTACATCAAAACCTGCTAAGGAGTTTTTCCATGCGCAAGATTAAGACCATCGATGACATTACCAAGGACGGCAAGGTCGAGTTTGGCGAGGGCTACGAGTTTGTGGACACCGCCGAGGAGGCCGACGCCATCCTGATGCGCTCGACTGACTTGCACGGTTACGAGCTGCCCGAGGGCATTCGCGCCATCGCCCGCTGCGGCGCCGGCGTCAACAACATCCCCGTCGAAGAGTACGCCAAGAAGGGCGTCGTCGTCTTTAACTCCCCCGGCGCCAACAGCAACGCCGTCAAGGAGCTCGTCCTGGGCATGCTGGTGCTTTCGAGCCGCGGCGTGGTGCAGTCGATGAACTGGGTGCGCGACAACGCCGACGACCCCGAGATTCAAGTCGACGCCGAGAAGGCCAAGAAGGCCTTTGTGGGCCGCGAGCTCAAGGGCAAGCGCATCGGCGTCATCGGCCTGGGCAATGTGGGCTCCAAGGTCGCCAACGCCTGTGTCGACCTGGGCATGGACGTTTACGGCTACGATCCGTTCATTTCCGTCGAGCACGCGTGGGTGCTGAGCCGCGAGGTGCAGCGCGTGGGCACGCTCGAGGATCTGTGCCGCGGCTGCGACTACCTCACCGTGCACGTGCCCAGCAAGGCCGATACCATCGGCATGATCAGCACCGAGCAGATCGACCTGCTGGCCCCGGACGCCGTGCTCATCAACTACGCGCGCGAGACCATCATTGACGAGGACGCCGTCGACGCCGCCCTGCGCGCGGGCAAGCTCAGCTGGTTTAGCTGCGACTTTGCCACGCCCAAGACCGTCAAGATGCCCAACACGTTTATCACCACGCATTCGGGCGCCGGCACCGGCGAAGCCGAAGCCAACTGCGCCGACATGGCCATCAGCGAGCTCAAGGATTACCTGGAAAACGGCAACATCGCGCACAGCGTCAACTACCCCGCCTGCAGCATGGGCAAGGCGCGCGCCGCGAGCCGCATCGCCTGCCTGCACGCCAACGTGCCCAACATGATCGGCCAGATCACGGCCATCCTGGCCAAGGACAACGCCAACGTGCAGCGTATGACCAACGAGTCCGCCGGCGAGAACGCCTACACCATGTTCGACACCGACGAACACCTAGACAGCAGCACCATCGAGGCGCTCAAGCAGATTCCGTCGATGTATCGCGTGCGCGTGATCAAATAGCGCCGGCGGCAAGCCTGCCAGACAGGACACGAAGCCCATTCGGCCCCCGTTTCACGAAACGGGGGCCGGTTTCGTTGCTCACGGGCGGCTTTAAAATGCTACCCAAGATAGGTTTTTTCGGATAATCGACAGTCATACCCAAATCACTGAGCACATCTGCTTTTGCAAACAGCTTTATCAGGGGTTTTAGCAGGTAAAAATCGATCTCTATATGCCAGATTCAAGTTGACTGTCTATTTTCCGAAACAACTTATTCTGGGTAACATTTTTCTAAGCCCCTCCAAGGCGAAACTGAAGCCTTTTCGCGGCCAAAACTCTAGCTCGCGCGACCGTTTTCCGCCCGCGCGACTACATTCTCGCCCAATCGATGAAAATCTCCTCGCGAAGCCGCCGTTCGAGCCCCTGCTGCCGCGGCGTCTTGTCTTTCAACGGCGCATCGAGATAGGACATGATGAGCTTCATCACCACGCGGAAGGCATCGGAGTCGGCCAGCTGACCATAGGTCAACAGAACGACGGGATATCCCATCGCTTGCAGGGCCGTCGTTCGATCGGAGTCCGAGATCTTGGATTCTATTGATCCGTGAATGGATTTTCCTTGACATTCAACCAGGCACTCTCGGCTGCCGTCCTTATTTGACAGCAAGATGTCGGCATAGCGCCTATCAAGCCCCGAAATCAGGCGGGCACTGCGCGTCAAGCGAATCTCAACGTTATTGGTAAGGTGCAGCCCTTCGCCGCCGCGCAACCTCGTAAGGCCAAACAGCATCGAAGCCTGGACCTCGAGCGGCGATGCCGCCACTCCCGTAATGCATTTCGCGGCACGTGTGAACGATTTTGCACCGCGAAGCCCTCGGATCTTATCGACGTACTCTGCAAGTTCAGAGAGTTCGATCAAGGGAGGTCGTTTCCATAAGTCCGTTGGATTCCCGGCGGCATCCTTTACGTTTTCCCAGCCCAACCGTGCGTCACCCCACTGGTCCCCATATGCCTGCACAAGTGCCGACTTTACCTGAGGCGCAATCTTGCACACGGCAAAGGTGCCACACATCTCATACATGCACATGACCAGACGCTCGTTTGAGACCGAAGAAGCCAGAGTCAGCAGGGAAAAGAGCGGAGAGGCAACGTCGAGGCCAAACTCCGTCTGCTGCACGGAGCCAAACGGCCTCGCCCCGTTCCAAACATGCCTGACAATGCGATCGCCCTTTCGCCCGCAGCCACCCTGCGCCAACACATGTAACGGGGTACGCAGGAAATGCGTGACGAGCGGATGCTCGCAAAGGCGCTCCCTGCGCGGATCGTCCACAGATTCGGGCAGGTCCGGCATTATCGCCAAGACCTGTGGGGGTATCCGATGATACCGAAAGGCAGATATGTCGCACAGCATGTCGTCCATGAAGGGTACGTACCCACTGCGTCGATTGTGAACCCGCTCGGGCGGCAAACGCGCTGGCACGGCCTGCGAACGGTAAATACTGCTACGCGCGCGTCGCGGATCTCTCGGGAGGCTTACAATCGGTTTTGAAAGCAAACAGATTGTGAGGTTGCATATGGTTGATAGGGACTTTGCCTGGCGGCTTGTGCAGGAGCTTGTGCGGATCGATAGCTCGGATCCCGGTGCGTATGAGGACGAGATTGAACGGTATATCAAAGAGCTGATCGAGTCGCAGATCGCGGGTCTCGATCGCTCGGTGCTGGATGCGGTGCGAATCGAGGAGCTTGAGGTGCTTCCCGGGCGCCGCAACCTTATGGTCACCGTGCCCGGCTTGAGCGACGAGCCACGGCTCGTCTACATCTGCCACATGGATACCGTTACTTTGGGCGACGGGTGGGATGCGGGCATCCCGCCGCTCGGGGCGACCGTGCGCGACGGCAAGCTCTACGGCCGCGGCGCCTGCGACATGAAGGGCGGCCTGGTCTGCGCCATTGCCGCACTGGTCCATACGCTCGAGCGCGTGGCGGTGCGTGGCGAGCTGCCTCGACGCGGCTTTTCGCTCATCTGCTCGGTCGACGAGGAAGACTTTATGCGCGGCTCCGAGGCAGCCATTGATGCCGGCTGGGTCGGTTCGCGCGAATGGGTACTGGACACCGAGCCCACCGACGGGCAGATTCAGGTGGCGCACAAGGGTCGCACGTGGTTCGAGATCGAGATGACCGGCGTCACGGCGCATGCGAGCCAGCCTTGGAAGGGCGCGGATGCCGTCGCCGCCATGGCCGAAGTCGTGTGTTCGCTCCGTCGCGCGTTTGTGGCGCTGCCCGCGCACGATGAGCTGGGGCCTTCGACCATCACGTTTGGCCAAATCGAGGGCGGATATCGCCCCTACGTCGTACCCGACCGCGCCAAAGCCTGGGTCGACATGCGACTGACCCCGCCGACCGATACGGCCGCCGCGACGCGCATGGTAGAGCAGGCCATCGCCGGCGCCGAAGCCGCCGTTCCCGGTTGCCATGGCAGCTACACCGTGACGGGCGACCGCCCCGCCATCGAGCGCGACCCGAACTCTCCCCTTCTAGCAGCGCTCAAGCGTGCCGCCGATGACGTGACGGACGCGGACACGACCGTCGGCTTCTTTACCGGCTACACCGACACCGCCGTCATTGCCGGCAAGACAGACAACCGCAATTGCATGAGCTACGGTCCCGGGTCGCTCGCGCTCGCGCACAAGCCCAACGAATATGTGCCCCACGCCGATATCGTTCGTTGTCAGCAGGTGCTAATCGCGCTCGCCGATAACGTGCTCTGGGACGCGAGCGGCCAAGTTGGGGCATAATAAGCCGCGAACAAACCGACTCGTGCGTTAGGACCGCCCATGAAAGCACTTCCGTTTCCCTGCATCCGCCCGGCTCAGGACCGCGTGCTCGAGGCGTTGCCCGCAATGGGCAGCATCCTGAGCGGCAACGATGCTCTGCGCGGAGCCATTGCCGATGGCCTGATGCTCAAGGACCCGGGTGCGGCGTATTACGTGTACGAATGCTCGGGCGAGCCGGGACGTGTGACGGGTGTCGTGGCGATCTGCCCGACGAGTGTACTTGCGGGTGGCAAGGGCGATGCCAGCGCTGACGTGGCCGCCGCCGCGCGCGCGATCGCCGAGCTCAAGGTGCAGCCGCGCCCCGTGTCGCTCGCCTACGAGGCCTCGCCCGTCATGGATATCATCCTGGGCGCCGCCAAAGAGGGCGCGTCGCTCTACGCCGTCACCGACCCCGCGGGCATTACGCACCGCGCGTGGGAGGTCAAGCGCGAGGACGCCGTCGGGGCCATCCGCGCTATGCTCGACCAAGCACCGGAGCCGGCACTGGCCGACGACCCCGCCTACGCTGCCGCGCTGACCGGGGCGTCGCAGCTGCTGGCCGATGAGGCCCGTTCCGCCGGAACGTACACCGGCAAGGAGCCGTTCAACTTTACCGTTGCCGTGCTCTTCCCCGCTGCGCAGGTCAGCGGCGGCGCGCCGCAGGTTCCGACAGGTCTGCTCACGCACCAGGTCGCGCGGTTCTAGCAAGACCAGACCGCCCAGCACAAAAATCGGCAGCTCAACAAACAGGGGGCGGAGATGCAGCAGGTACATGCATCTCCGCCCCTTTTGCGTCGAGAAGTTATGCCGGCGACCCGTGCCGCCGCGCTCGCGTTATCCGCGCTGCGGACCTGCAGTAGCCACAAGCGGTTCAAGCCCCAGCTCACGCGCGTAATCCTCCTGCGTAAAAATCTCAATCAGCTCAAACGTGCCGGCCTCGTCGTTAAACACGAAATGCAGCACCGAGCAGTTGCCCGGCACGCGATCGCGCTCGTCAGCCGCCGCACCCTTCACGTGGTCCATGAACTCCTTGATGGCCGAGCCATGGCTTACCGCGAGCACGCACATATGGTCCGGACGCTGCATAAGCTCGGTCAGTGTCGCCACCATGCGCTCGCGCACTTGCATCTGGCCCTCGCCGCCAAACTGGCAATAGAAGTCGCGCCACGGGCGCTCGGGCATGAGCACCACGCGCTCGGCCTCAAAGTCGCCAAAGAACCACTCGCGCAGGCCGTCCAGGCGCTCGTACGCCAAGCCCGGCCACAAGTTGGCGATAGTCTGCTCGGTGCGATGAAGTGTGGAGGTGTAAGCATGATCGGGCTCAATGCCGCGTGCGCGCAAAAACATACCGGCGCGCGCCGCCTGATCGCAGCCCAGCTGCGTAAGCGGCGAGTCACTCCAACCCTGAATGATGCGCTTAAGGTTGAATATTGTCTGCCCATGACGAACCAGATACAGGTCTTTATTCATAGGGGTCCTTTCGTTCGTTACCAACACAAGAGCGAAAACGCCCCGTCGCAATAGCCAAAATGAAGCACGGCACCGTTGTCGGGTAGCTCTCCCTCGCCAGTCACATACTCAAGAAACTCCTGGCAGGCTGAGCCGTGGGAAACCGCCAGCACGCAGTCGTGCTGCGGCCTGGCCATGATGCGGGACAGCGCCGCGACCATACGTGCGCGAAGCTCACTTTCCGACTCGCCACCAAAGACAACCGGATAATCACCCCAGGGTTGCGCCGGCATCTCGCGGTTTGATGTGCCCTCCAACGATCCCAAATGCCACTCGCGCAGGTCATCGACCAGCTCTATGGAACGGCCCTCGCCAACGATCAGCTCTGCCGTACGCCGCGCCCGGCCCAACGGGGAGGAATACACATGGTCAAAGGTCACGCCACGCGCCTCAAACGCTGCGTGCGTCGCCAGCGCCTGCTCGCGCCCGCGTGCCGTAAGCGGCGAATCGTGCCAGCCCTGCAAAATGTTCTGCACATTGAGCTCAGTCTGCCCATGCCGCACCAAATATAGATCGGCCACATGCCCTCCCCTCGCACCACCGCAAAGGGGACAGGCACCTTTGTGGTGGTTTACCGCCGGATCACACCGCGGCGACGCTCAGCTACACCAGTACGTCGGCAAGCGAGCGCTTGGGTACGTGGTGCACCTGTGCCTCGTCGCGCCAGTAATTAATTGAGCCGTCGGGGTTGGCATCGATCGCATCGATCACCTGCGTCTCGGCCGGAACGCCAAACGCCATGATCAGCTTGAGCTCATACTTGTCGTTATCGAGCCCCATGGCATCGATCGCGTGGGGCGTAAAGGCCTTGAACATGCAGGCTGCCACCTCGGGCGTGGCGCTGCGGGCGGCGAGCATCATCGTCTGCGCGGCAATGCCCGTGTCGACCTCGGTAATGGGAGCGGCTGGCTTGCCCGGAACGGCGCGCTCAGCAAGAATCGCGATGTAGCCGGTCGGGCGCTCGCCCTCATCGGGACCCGGCCAATCCTTGAGCGCACCGGCCCATGCAAGCTCGTCAAATACACGCGCGCAGTCCTCTGCACCGCTTACCACATGAAAACGCAGACGCTGAGCATTGGCACCACAGGGAGTCAGGTGCGCCAGCTCCGCCAGCTCAAGCAAAAGCTCACGCGGCACGCGCATGGACTCGTCAAAGCGACGGCACGTGCGGGCGCAGCGAACCAACGCATCAAACGCGTCCAAGCCGAGCTTTTCGCAACCCTGCTTTGCCATCGACTCAGCGCTTACCGGCGCTGCGGGAACTGCTTCGTTCATAGAGACCCCCAATAAAAGCCAATTGTCCTTAGGAAAATCTAACCTAAAACGTAGGCAATAACGAACAGGGCTGCAATGTTCTACACTTGTTGAATAGAAAATCGCGACGTGGGGAACAGCGGAAACAATTCGGGGCCTTTGGGTTACGTTTCGCCCTCCCCGACCCATACGCCAGCGCCTTTAGGCGATACTGGTTGTAACGATCAAGGCTTACGCCGCACGGAAAGGAGACACTATGGGCATCTTTAAGAACGATGACCAAAAATCGAGCCAGTTTGGATTTGACGAGAAAAGCATGGCGGGCAAAGCCGTCAAGGCCGTACGCTGGATCTACGCCATCACGGGCGTCTTAGCGCTCATTGCTGGCATCGCGCTGCTTTTTGCACCCGCCAAGTCCCTCGTCTTTTTGACGACTGTCCTGGGTTTTTACTTTGTAATCACTGCTGCCATCAGACTGTTCACTGCCATTTTTGAGCCGCTGCTGCCCACCGGCTGGCGCGTGACGAGCATCATCTCCAACCTGCTCATTATCTTGGGCGGCGTCATAATCCTGCGCAACCAGGCCTTCTCGACCGCGACGCTCACCACGATGGTGGTTATCGTGGCCGGCTTTGGCTGGATTGTCGAAGGTGTCATGTCCATTCTGGAGTCCGAGCTTTCGTCCAACCGCGCCCTCGCTATCCTGAGCGGCGCACTCTCCATCATCGCCGGCATGTTCGTGTTTATCTATCCGCTGTGGTCGGCCAAGATGCTCGTTATCTTTAGCGGCGCCGCGCTGCTGGTGTTTGGCGTTACGCTGATTGTTCGCGCTATTCAATTTGGCAAACTGGTGCACTAGATGCCACGAACGCTCTTTATTGATGCCGACGCCTGCCCGGTCACGCGCGAGTCGATTGATTGCGCGCGGCGGGCGGGCGTCGCCGTCGTTATCGCCGGCAACAGCACGCAAAACCTGGAACGGCACATTCGCCGCGACGACCCGCGTGATGCCGAGCACGCGCGACGCGGCTTTTGGGTCACGACGCTCGATGTGAGCGTGGGCGCCGACAGCGCCGACTTTGCCATTGTCGAACGCCTGCAGGCGGGCGACGTGGTCGTGACGCAGGACATTGGCCTGGCGAGCATGGTGCTCGGCCGCGATGCCGCCGCAATCGGTGTGCGCGGGCGTGTGTACGACAAAGCAACCATCGACATGCAGCTGTTTATTCGTCACGAGGAAAAGAAGGTGCGTCGCGCTGGCGGTCGCACCCGCGGGCCGGCAGCCTTCACCAGCGAAGACCGCGCCCGCTTTAAGCGCAACCTCACCGAGCTGCTGCACTAACCAAGATAGATTTTTGGGACATGTCCGGAAATCTGCTTTTTGCTTTGGGCGGTGTGAGCGCTCAAAATCCATGGCTCAACAAAAAAAGGGCTTCAAAATGCCATGCGTCGCCGCATTGCGCAGGCGCCGAGCATGGCTATTTGAAGCCCATTTTTAGGCCTACTTAGAGGCCGAAGGCGGATAGGATAAGGCCCCAACCGGCACCGATGACGTACATCATGACCAGGAACACGGCGTTTTCACGAGCGCTGCGGTTGGTGCGGAACAGGACAAGATAGCCCACGCCGGCGGAAATGAGCGTGCCGGCGAGCATCGGCGCCAGCTGTAGCGCGCCCTCCAGGTACAGCTGCGTAATGACCACGCTGGCCGAGCAGTTGGGGATCAGGCCGACGAGTGCCGAGCCCAAGACGGCGAGCGTCTCGTTGCCACGCAGGAACTGCTCGATCGCGGACTCTCCGAAGGTCTCGAGCACGGCAACTAGAATCAGCGTCACCAGGAAAATAAAAACCGAAACCTGCACGGTGTGCGAGATCGCGCTGCGGATAATCGACAGGACGGGCGCACCTTCGTGGGAGTGACCGTGGTCATGCCCATGGCCGTGGTGGTGCTCATGCTCGCCTGCGTGACCGTGGTCATGGCTGTGTCCGTGGTCGCGCTCGTGTTCATCTTCATCATCATCGCAACCGCAATGGTCGCGCTCGCACAACTCGTGGATGTGGTCGGCGCTCACGCCCGCCTCGGCCACTTCATCAATGATGTCGCCCCCGGTATGGTCGTCGTGCGCGCAGTTCACATGAGCCGGATTGGCAGCGGTCCCCAGCACGGTACGGCGAATCGCCGCATGCGCGCGGGCATTACGACGAAGGCCGCGGATAGCCGCGTCCACGATAAAGCCCGTGACCAGCGCGATCAGTGCCTTCGAAGCCAAAAGCATCGCCATGGTCTGCACGGGCACCTGCTCGGCGAGCAACAGCGGCAGCATCTCATCGGAGGTCGAGAGGAACACGGCGACCAGCGTGCCCAGCGTCACGACACGGCCGGCGTACAGCGTTGCTGCCATGGCCGAAAATCCGCACTGCGGCACAATGCCCAGCAGCGAGCCAGCCACGGGACCCGCAGCGCCGGCGCGCTTGATAGCGCCGTTGACGCGGTCGCCCGCAACGTGCTCAAGTGTCTCGAGAGCAAGATACGTCACCAACAAAAACGGCGCCAGCGAGAGCGTGTCCTTGCCGGCGTCGAGCAGAATATCAATCAGCAAATCCATGACGGATGGAACCTTTCATGTCTTTCGGCAGCATTGTAAAAGTCCTAGCGGTCAACTAGGGTATTGTAGTTGTCCTAGGCGCGATGCCAATAGTTGCCCATGGTAAACTATCATCTCGCCACATCTCAATGAACCCGAGCCGCGCGGTGCGGCCCGTCCAAGGAGCAGTTATATGAACGTTTCACAAGCACTCGAATACGAGCGCCAGCCGTTTATTCCCATGTTTATCTATGGCGATCACGGCGCCATGGAGTCCGAGCGCCAGAAGGGCGAAGAGGCCCTTAAGGTGCTCGAAACCGAGTACTTTACCGCCGAGGGCGACCCCAGCTTCGACTTTGCCACCGTGCGCGACCTGGCTGACCGCAACCGCGACCTGTGCGACCAGATTGGCGAGGCACGCCTGCGCAACGTGACGCCCGCGACGCTTTCGCGCGGCCTGTCCGATGCCGACACCTGCGCCGCCATCGGCAAGATGCAAAAGCGCACCGCCGCGTCCGTTATGCGCGAAATCCGCGGCGACCGCGACGCGCTCGGCGTGGCCTACGCCCGCAAGCCCATCCAGGGCACCGTGCTCGGTATCGACATCGAGACCACCGGCCGTGCACCCGAGCGCGGCTACATCATCAACGTCGGCTGGGAGATCATGGAGCTCACCAGCGACGCCGTCCCGCACGACGCCGAGGCACACTACTGCGGCCTGCCCGATATCTACCGCGGCGAGGATGTGCCGTTGTCGAATATCCACCACATCACCTGGGACGACATCGACGGAAAGGAGCCGTTCCGCGAGAACAAGGAGCTGCAGAAGCAGCTGCTCAAGCTCATGAAGAAGTACCCGTACATGGCACACAACGCCGCGTTTGAGGACAGCTGGTTCAAGATCCACCTGGACGGCTACGCCGAGGCACGCCGCGCCGGCAAGATCATCGTCATCGATTCACGCCAGATCTGCCGCAGCCTGGATGCCGACGTCCGCTCGCTCCCCCGCGAATCCGCGCCCGCCGCGCTCGAGAACTGGGCCCGCCGCCGCGGCACCCTCGCTGCCGACGCCAACGAGCAGCATCTGGGCCTGGACGACACCGATCTCATGCTCCGCACGGTTCAGGCCGAGTTCAACCTCAAGAACCTGTTTGCCAAGTAGATTGCCAAGCAGAGGCGCCATTCGCGAGCAATACCTTCCGAGCCATAGCGCCTGTGCAAAAGCAATACGCCGAGGCGTCCTTTTCAAGCGACGCAATGCGGGCCGATATCCAAGTGGATATCGGCCCGTTTTTGCACGTCGCCAAGGTACCCACGTTGGCATCGGCGACCTTATCCGCACCCACCGATGCCCTTAGCCGCCACAAGGGTCATTCGATAGCAAAATATTTCACGAATTATATTGACATATGAACATGCGCTCATATACTCGGAAGTAAGTTATATGAGCGCATGTTCATATGAAAGGATATTGCAATGAGCGGACACGATGATGAAATAAAGTCCGGCATCGACACCACCATCGTGTCCGACGTCCCCACCACTTGCTCGCCCGAGGACCTTCCCGACGAGGAGCTGCTGTACGACCTTGCCGACCTGTTCAAGGTCTTCAGCGACACCACGCGCATCAAGATCCTCTACGCCCTCATGGGCCGCGAGCTCTGCGTGGCCGACATCGCCGAGGCGACCGCGACCTCGCAGTCCGCGGTGTCGCACCAGCTGCGCACGCTCAAGCAGTCGCACCTGGTTAAATTCCGACGCGACGGGCGCAATATCCTCTACTCGCTTGCCGACGACCATGTCTACACCATGCTCAACCAAGGCATGAGCCACATCTGCGAATAGCGACCAACCACGGTACCAACGCGGCCTGCACCCAATCCGCAAAAACAGAGAAAGGAACCCACCATGAAAAAGCAGTTCAAGCTCGACGAGATCGACTGCGCCAACTGCGCGCGCAAGCTTCAGGACGAGCTGGCTAAGCTCGAGGGCGTCAAGTCCGTTTCGGTCAACTTTATGACTCAGAAGTTGACGCTCGAGGCCGACGACGCCGAGTTCGACGAGGTCCTCGACCGCGTCGTGGAGTTTACCGCCGACGCCGAGCCGGACTGCGAGATCATTCTCTAGTCTGCGTATACGCTGACCCGCAAGGCCGCGCTTGCCGCGGCCTTTGCTCGCGAAATTATATGAGCGAGTGTTCATACATTCAAATGGGAGGTTTGAATCATGGCAGCCGCCGATCCCACAAAGAAAAAGAAGAAGCGCAAGAAGAAAGAGTCACTTGAGCACAAGCGAAATCGAATCCTGCTAGCACTGGGTATTTTTGCCGTTGTTTATGCCCTCGACGAGCTCGGCGCCCTCACTATCGCATTTGGGGAGCCCGGCAACGTCTACGCCAGCTTCGCACTGTTCCTCGTGCCGTTTTTGATTGCCGGCTACGACGTGCTCCAGAAGGCATTCAACAACATCCGCCGCGGCAAGGCCTTCGACGAGAGTTTCCTTATGGCAGTCGCAACCATCGGCGCGTTTGCCATGGTGCTCTTCCCCGATACCGACCCGCACATGGCCGAAGGCGCCGCCGTCATGCTGTTCTACCAGGTCGGCGAGCTGTTCCAGGCATACGCCGTGGGCAAGAGCCGCAAGTCGATCAGCGCCATGATGGACATCGCGCCCGACTACGCCAACGTCGAGCAACCCGACGGCACGCTCGAGCAGGTCTTCCCCGATGACATCGCCGTCGGCACCGTGATTGTGGTCAAGCCCGGCGAGCGCGTGCCTATCGACGGCGTCATCGTCGAGGGCGAAACCCAGCTCGACACCGCCGCACTCACGGGCGAGTCAGTTCCCCGCCCCGCCAAGTCCGGCGACGACATCATCAGCGGCTGCATCAACATGACGGGTCTCATCCACGTGCGCACCACCAAACCCTTTGGCGAGTCCACCGTCGCGCGCGTCCTGGAGCTCGTGGAGAATGCCAGCGAAAAGAAGGCGCGCACCGAGAACTTCATCACGCGCTTCGCCCGCGTCTACACGCCCGCCGTCACCGGCGCTGCCGCGGTGCTCGCGCTTGGCGGCGGCTTGGTCACCGGCGCCTGGTCCGACTGGATCCTGCGCGGCCTGACCTTCCTGGTCGTCAGCTGCCCGTGCGCATTGGTGATCAGCGTGCCGCTCAGTTTCTTTGGCGGCATCGGCGGCGCCTCCAAGCTGGGCGTTCTCATCAAGGGTTCTAACTATCTCGAGACGCTCGCCGATGTGGACACCGTCGTCTTTGACAAGACAGGCACCCTCACCAACGGCACGTTCTCGGTGGTCGCGGTACACCCCGAGGCTGGCTACACCGAGCAGTCGTTGCTTGAAGTCGCAGCCCTTGCGGAGTCGTTCTCCGATCACCCCATCGCGCAGTCCGTGCGTGTCGCCTACCAGAGCGAGGTCGACCCCAAGCGCGTTAGCAACTCCACCAACGACGCGGGCCACGGCGTGACGGCAACCATCGACGGCAAGCACGTCGTCGTTGGCAATGCCAAGATGCTTGCTGCGGCCGGTATCGACGCTCTCAATTGCGAGGTTGTCGGCACGATCCTCCATGTGCTCGTTGACGGCGTTTACGCCGGCCACATCGTGATTGCAGACACCGTTAAGGCCGACGCCGAGCAGACGATCCGCGACCTGCACGCCGCCGGCGTCAAGCGCACCGTCATGCTCACGGGCGACCGCGAGGAGGTTGCGGCGTCTGTGGCTAAGCAGCTGGGGCTCGACGAGTTCCACGCGCAGCTGCTGCCGGGCGACAAGGTCGAGCGCGTCGAGGCATTGCTCGCGGGCGAAAGCGGCAAGGGCAAGCTCGCTTTTGTCGGCGACGGTATCAACGACGCACCCGTGCTTACCCGCGCAGACGTTGGCATCGCCATGGGCGCTATGGGCTCGGACGCCGCAATTGAGGCGGCGGACGTCGTGCTCATGGATGACAAGCCGTCCAACATCTCCCGCGCGATCCGCGTGGCGCGCAAGACCATGTCGATTGTTTGGCAGAACATCATCTTTGCGCTGGGCATTAAGTTGCTGATTCTGGTGCTTGCGGCACTGGGCATCGCCAACATGTGGCTTGCCGTGTTCGGCGACGTAGGCGTGGCGATTATCGCAGTCCTGAACGCCATGCGCGCGATGGGTGTCAAGAACCTGTAGCGTCCGTAGTCCCTCCGGCCGGGGTCGGGCTTGGTTTTGAAAACGTCCTCGACCAATGAAGTGCCCCCGTTCTGCTCCTACGGAGCTACGAACGGGGGCACTTCTGGTCTGCGGAATGTTTTCAAAACCAAGCCCGACCCCGGCCTGCGGTGACGTTGCTGGCGGTTCTTGGGCATCGCTTGCTGGCGGGGTTCCTTGTCTGAATTGAACTTAGTTGGTGGGGCTACTGGTCCCGGTCGCTGGCTCGCGCTTTGCGCGAACTCCGCGCTACTGGGGATCAATTAGGCTTCCGTTGCTGGGCCCGCCACATCTTCCCGCCCCAGCATCGACCTCAGCTTCTCAAAGCTCTCCTCACTCAAGCAATGCTCCATGTGGCAACCCTCTTGCGAGGCAACATCGGGCGCTACACCTGCATCCTCTAGCAGCCCCACAAAAAAGCAATGGCGCTCCCACATTTGACGGGCAACCTCAAGACCGCGTTCCGTCAGATGCACATCGCGTTTGCCCATCTCCACGTAGCCGGTGCTCTCCAAGGCCGCCATGGCTTTAGAGACGCTTGCTTTGGTTACGCCCAGGTATTCGGCAACGTCAATTGATCGAACGATGCCTTGGCGCTCCGAGAGCACATAAATAGATTCGAGATAGTCTTCTCCGGATTCACGTAGGGCCATGGGCCGCCTTTCGCGATGATTGCTAGTTAGCCTTTGGATACTTTCCACGGCTAACTTTACCGCAAAAGTTGCCCATGTCTTACTACTTTGCCTAAAAGTTAGCCGTGTTTCACAAAACGTGCGGGACGAAAACAAAATGGGGACGCCCCGCAAGGAGTGTCCCCAGGTGCCAGGTGCCGGCCCGCAGTTACATCAATCCAAAGTGCTTCGCGGCGTTGTAGATGCCGTCGTCGTCCACGGCAGTCGTCACATAGGTCGCCGCAGCTTTCACCGTGTCCTGTGCGTTGCCCATGGCCACACTCGTGCCCACGGCGGCAAACATCGACAGGTCGTTCTCGCCGTCGCCAAAGGCAATCGCCTCGCTCGCGTCGATACCAAGCCGCTCGAGCGTCGCCGCCACGCCCAGGTCCTTGCCGCCGTTAGCGGGAATAATATCGCAGAACAGGTCACACCAGCGCGTGGTGAGCGAATGCGACACCGCATCGGTCACGATATGCTCGTCGGCCGGGTCCACAAAGGCGCAAAACTGGTAGACCGGCGCGTCAAAGGCGTGCTCAAACGGCTCCTCGTGGTAGACGATTCCCGCGTTGCTGCCAGCCGTCACCACGCGCTCGGACAGGCGGTTCACAAACGAGTTCTCGCCCTGCATGCACAGCGAGTCATAGCGCCCCTGCGCCACCTGGCCCACAATCACCGCGACGTCGTCCGGATCAATCGGACAGCTGCGATAAACCCCCTCGGCATCAAAGCAGTGCTGGCCCGAGAGCGTAATGTACGCATCCCAGCCCAAGTCGAACAGCCAGTACGGCATCTGGTAGGTCGGGCGACCCGTGGCGATCACGCACGCAATCCCCTGCTCGTGAAAGCTGTCGAGCACCTGCTGCGCCGACGCCGGAATCCGGTGGGTCTTAAAGCTCAGTAGCGTGCCGTCGATATCGAAAAATGCGGCTTTGATCATCCTCGTCTACTCCTCGCCCTCGAGCTTTTCGCTCGCCTCGAGCCACGCCATCTCCAGCTCGTCCATGGCGGCGTGGGCCTCGTCGATCTTTGCCTGCTGCTCGCCGAGCGCCGTGTAGTTGGTGGGATCGACCTGAGCCATGGCGGCCTCGGCCTCCTCCACGCGAGCGCGCTGCGTCTCCATCTTGCGCTCGAGCGAGCTCACCTCGCGGCGGAGCTTTTGACGCTCGGCGTTGGAAAGACCGTTGGGCTGACCGCTCGACCTGGGCTTTTCGGCCGCCGCAGCCGCGGCACCGGTGTCGAACGTGCCGGTCTTGGCACTCGGCGCGCCCACGGGCTCGCCCTCGGCGGTGGCGTTGCACAGGCGCAGGTACTGATCGACGCCGCCGGGCATATGCGTCAGGTGGCCGTCAAGCAGTGCCCACTGTTGGTCGGTCACGCGCTCCATGAGGAAACGGTCGTGCGTCACCAGGATCAGCGTGCCGGGCCAGCCGTCGAGCAGGTCCTCGACAATCGCCAGCATATCGGTATCCAGGTCGTTGCCGGGCTCGTCCAGGATAAGCACGTTGGGCTCGTCCAGGATCGTCAGCAGCAGCGACAGGCGACGGCGCTGGCCGCCCGAAAGATCGCCGATGCGACTCCAGAGCTGCTGCGTCGTAAAGCCCAGACGCTCGCAGAGCTTCTCGGGCGAGGTCTCCTTGCCGTCGATGACGTAATACTTCTTATAGTTGCTGAGCACCTCGCGGATCGTGTCGCCCATGTAGGGCTCGAGCTCCTCGAGCTGCTGCGATAGCACGCCAAAACGCACCGTCTGGCCGATCTTTACACGACCGCGCAGGGGCGCAATCTTGCCCTGAATCACGTCAAGCAGTGTGGATTTGCCGGCGCCGTTCTCGCCCAACAGGCCATAGCGGTCGCCCGCACCGATGAGCCAGGTCACGTCGGAGAGCACCTGCTTGGGCGCGCCATCGGTATCCGCATAGCCGGCATCCACGTCGATGACATCGATAACCTGCTTGCCCAGACGGCTCACCGCCAGGCGCTTAAGCTCCAGCTCGTCGCGCACGGGCGGCACGTCGGCGATGAGCTCGCGAGCGGCGTCCACGCGAAACTTGGGCTTGGTGGAGCGGGCCTGAGCGCCGCGACTCAGCCACGCAAGCTCCTTGCGCGCCATGTTGCGACGGCGTTCCTCGGTGACGGCGGCCATGCGGTCGCGCTCCACGCGCTGCAGGATGTATGCCGAGTAGCCGCCCTCGAAGGGATCGACCTGGCCGTCGTGGACCTCCCACATGCTGTTGCAGACCTCGTCCAAGAACCAGCGATCGTGCGTGACCACGAGCATGGCGCCCTGGCCGCGCTGCCAGCGAGCCTTTAAGTGGCGCGCGAGCCAGTTGATGGTGCGCATGTCCAGGTGGTTGGTGGGCTCATCGAGCATGAGCACGTCATAGTCGCCGATCAGCAGGCGCGCGAGATCAACGCGGCGGCGCTGACCGCCCGAGAGCTCGCACACCATGCCCTCCCAGGGCACATCGCTAATAAGACCGGCCAGAATCTGGCGCGTACGCGGACTCGACGCCCACTCATACTCGGGCGTGTCGCCCACAACGGCATGATGCACGGTATCGGTGTCGACAAGCTGATCCTTTTGGCCGAGTAGACCGATCGTGGTGCCGCGGCGGTGCGTCACGCGTCCGTCATCGGGCTCCAGCGTGCCGGCGAGCACGCTCAGCAGCGTCGACTTGCCGTCGCCGTTTTTACCGACAATACCAATGCGATCGCCCTCGCCCACGCCGAGCGTCACGCTATCGAAAATATGCTTGGTGGGAAACTCTAGGCTGATGGAATCGCATCCCAAAAGAATCGCCATATGCCCTGCTCCTTCGTAGAAATTCAACGTTGTCCATGATAGCGAAAACCACCACAAAGGGGACAGGCACCTTTGTGGTGGTTTTGGGCAAGCGCACCAGCACGCGACGCAAAAAGGCGGGCCATCTCCCAAAAGAGATGACCCGCCTCTCCAATCAGTCCCGTGGCAACCGTGGCCGCCGCGGGCCTCAAGCATGTCCCGGACTAGGAGAACATGCCGGTGAGGTAATCATTCAGCCGCTTATCCTTGGGCCGTTGGAAAATCTCGTCGGTCTCGTCGTACTCGACCATATCGCCCATGTAGAAGAACGCCGTGCGGTTGGACACGCGCGACGCCTGCTCCATGTTGTGCGTCACGATGACGATGGCGCGCTCGGCCACAATCGATGACATGAGGTCCTCGATCGCCAGCGTCGAGATGGGGTCGAGCGCCGAGCAGGGCTCGTCAAACAGAATCACGTCGGGTTTGAGCGCCAGCGTGCGCGCGATGCACAGGCGCTGCTGCTGACCGCCCGAAAGCGCATAGGCGCTCTTGTCGAGCTTGTCCTTGACCTCGTCCCACAGCGCCGCGCCGCGCAGACTTTCCTCGACTATGCGGTCGAGCTCGTCGCGGTCCGTGATGCCGTGGCGCTTGGGCGCAAACGTGATGTTGTCGCGAATTGACTTGCGGAACGGGTTGGGCTGCTGAAACACCATGCCAATGGACCGACGCAGCTCGTACGTGTTCTCGGTCTTGGTGTTCACGTTGCGCCCGCGGTAGTTGATCTCGCCCTCCACGCGGCAGCCGCGAATCTCGCGATTCATCAGGTTGAGGCTACGCAAGAAGGTCGACTTGCCGCAGCCCGAAGGCCCAATGAGCGCCGTAATCTCGCCCTTGTAAAAGTCGAGCGACGTATTGTGCAGTGCATGGTGGTCGCCATAGTACACGTTGACGTCCTTGGTGGAGAGCACGACCTCGTCGCTCACGGCCTTGCCGCTCACGCGCACGCGCTTCTCGCTCTCCCCCACGCTCGACAGGAAGTCCCGGGTGTCGGACGATGCCGCTTCGGTTGCGGGCGTTACATTCATCTCGCTCATTCGGCCGTCATCTTCCTTGCCAGTTGCTTGCCCACAATGCGGGCGATTACGTTAAACAGCAGCACGCAAATCATCAGCAGTGCAGCGGTGCCCCAGACGATCTGCTGGGCCTCGGGGCTGCCCTCGCCATAGATCTTGTAGATGTGCACGGCGAGCGACTCGCCGGGACGGAACACGTTCCAAGCGCAGGTGGGGCTCGACAGGTTAAAGCTCAAGAAGTTCAGGCGAACCGGCGAGCTCATACCCGAGGTAAAAAGCAGTGCTGCGGCCTCGCCAAACACGCGACCGGCCGAAAGCACGATGCCCGTCACGATGGCAGGCATGGCCTCGGGGATCAGGATGTGCAGCGTGGCCTCCCAGCGAGTGAGGCCCATGGCCAGGCACGCATCGCGCTGGGCCTGCGGCACGTCCTCGAGCGCCTGCTGGATCACGCGCACCAGGATGGGGATGTTGAACATGGTGAGCGCGACGGCGCCGGAGATGATGGAGTACTTCCAGCCCAGCTGCACCGAGAACACCAGAAAACCGAACATGCCGACGACGATGGAAGGCAGCGAGGACAACGTCTCGATGGCGGTGGAGGCGATGTCGCGGATGGGTCCGTCCGGCGCGTACTCAACCAAAAAGACCGCGCCACCCAGGCTGATGGGCACCGAGATGATCAGGGTGATCAGCAGCAGATAGAACGAGTCGAACAGCTGGTAGAGTACGCCGCCCTGAGTTCCGTTGGCGCGCGACGGCTGCGTGAGAAAACCCGGCTGGAACAGCGTCGAGATGCCCTCGAACAGGATATAGGCCACCATGGAGACGACGATGAGCATGACGATGGCGATGATTGCCGTCAGCACGCCCGTGGCGAAGCGGTCCTGCTTTTGGACACGCCCGAGCCTCGCCTCGTCGATGTGGATACGCGTGCTAGCCACGAGCCTTCGCCCCCTTGCGGCCGATAAGATGGATGATCAGGATGAAGATGAGGCTCATGCCCATCAGCAGCAGACCGAGCGCCCACAGAACGTCGTCCTGGGCCGAACCCTCGGCATAGACCGCCATGGACGTGGTGAGCGTGGTGGTGATGGTGGACGCCGGCGATAGCAGCGACGTCGGCATGGCCTCGATACCGCCGATGACCATGCGCACGGCGAGCGTCTCGCCAAAGGCGCGGGTCATGCCAAGGATGACCGCGGTCATGAGCGACGGCATGGCGGACTTGAGCACCACGTGCCAGATGGTCTGCCAGCGGGTGTAGCCCAGCGCGAGCGAGCCCTGACGGTAGCTCTCGGGCACGGCGCGCAGGCCATCGACCGAAAGCGTGGTCATGGTCGGCAGGATCATGACGGCCAGCACGATGGCGCCGGGCAAGATGCCCAGACCCGTGCTCACGTGGAAAACGTTCTTCATAAGTCCGACGACCACGTGAAAGCCAATCAGGCCAAAGACGACCGAGGGAATGCCGGTCAAAAGCTCAATAAGCGGTTGAAAGACCTTGGAGCCAAACTTAGGGCTAATCTCGACCGCGAAGATGGCAGAGCCGATGGCGATGGGCAGCGCGATGAGCGTGGAGAGCACCATGACCGCAAACGAGGTGACGATCAGGGGCAGGGCGCCGGTATAGGGCAGACCGTTTTCGGCTGTGTTGGCCAGGTCCCACTTGGTGCCGGTGAAGAACTCGACGACCGAAACGCCATCCTTAACAAAAGCCGAGAGGCCCTTTTGGGCGACCATAAAGATGAGCGCGGCAACGACAAGCGTCACGAGCGCTACGCACGCGCCCGTGACGCCCAGGCCCACGTTCTCAAGGTCGCGCTTTGGCAGCTGTTTTGCCATTGCAAACCTTTCCGGGGCGATTACTTATTTAGCGGAGACCTTGCCGCCGGCGTCCTTGACGACCTTCATGGCAGAGACGGGGATAAAGCCCTGCTCCTCGACGAGCTTGCCCTGCACGTCGTCGGAAAGCATGAACTCCAGGAAGGCCTTGGTGGCGTCGTCGGCGTCCTTTGCGCAGTACATGTGCTCGGTAGCCCAGATCTTAAAGGAGTCGTCGGTGACGTTTGCACTCTTGGGCTCCACGCCCTCGACCTTAATGGCGTTGAACTTGGAGTCATCGAAGTGCGAGAAATCGAGGTAGGAGATGGCGTTGTCAGTGCTGCCCATCTGAGTCTGGACGTCGCCGGACTTGTCGAGCTCGGCGTCGCCCTTAAAGTCGACGGTCTCGTCGCCAAAGACGGCGGCCTCGAAGGTGGCGCGGGTACCGGAGCCGGCCTTGCGGTTGAGCACGACGATGGTGGCGTCGTCGCCGCCGACCTCCTTCCAGTTGGTAATCTGACCGGAGAAGATGCCCTTGAGCTGCTCGAGGGACAGGTCGTCGACCTTGACGTTCTTGGAGACAACAGGACCCATGCCCACGACAGCAACCTCGTGGTCGACGAGGTTCTTGACCTGGTCGGCCTCGAGCTTGGTCTCGGCGAAGACGTCGGAGTTACCGATGGTAACGGTGCCGGCGGCGACAGCGGTCAGGCCCTTGCCCGAACCGTTGCCCGAACCGGAAACGGAGACGTCCGGGTTGGCATCCATGAACTTCTCGGCAGCGGCCTCGACGAGAGCCTGGAACGAGGAGGCGCCGTCGTAGGTCACCTCGCCGGAGACGGACTCGGCAGCAGCAGCGCTACCCTTGTCGGCGGCGTCGGATGCGCCGGAGCCGCCGCAGCCAACGAGACCGAGACCGACGATGCTGGCAAAACCACCAGCGAGGCCGAGGAACTGACGACGAGAATAAGCCTGATCGAGCATGATCTTCCTTTCGTACATGCGACTCGCGGGCACCCTGCCCGCTTTGCTGTTTGGAAAGATACGACCTCGATCGGGCAGCGCCCGCGCCAGCTGCGGTTTCTTACGGTCATTTGATAGACCCTTACCGCAAGCGCGACTCGGCTTTACAAACGAATAACAAACCCGCCGCCAAGCATGGCACGCTTTTTACACCAATAAAAACAAAGTTGCGGTGAAATAGTTCCTGTTTGGCCATCAAATGGCCCATTCTAGGAACTATTCCACCGCAACTTATAGAAGCCCGGAGCCGAAGCACCGGGCTCGTGTATCCAAGCAAAATGTTGGGGTTTCCCAGGTGCCCGAGATTGCCCCGAAAGAGGAGCGCCGCGTACTTTGGTACGCAAGCGACGGTTTGAGGGGCAAGGTCGGGTGCCTGGGGAAGCCCTACAGTTCAAGTTCGTTGAGACGGAGGATCGCCACGATATAAATCTTGAGCGCTTGCTTGAGTTGCTCTTCGTTGGCGCACTCGTTGGGACCGTGCATCTGGCCGCCCCACGCGGGCAGCTCCAGGCCGGTCTCCTCGGGACCAAACGACACGGCGCGGGCAAAGTTGCGCGCGTACGTGCCGCCGCCCATGGCGAAGGGCTCGGCGTGCTTGCCCGTAAACTCGTTATAGGTGTCAATCAGCGCCTTCACGGCCGGATCGTCGGCGGACACCGAGAACGGCACCTTAGCACGGCCCAAGCGACACGTCACGCCAAAACGCCCGACGAGCGGCTCCAGCTGCTCGCAGATGGTGTCGGCGCTGGTGCTATCGGGGAAGCGCACGTCAATAACCTGCTCAATATGGCCATCCGCCACGCGGATGACGCCGGGGTTGCACGTGAGCGGGCCAAACGCGGGGCTCGTCGCGTCGATACCCAGGCCGCGGCCATAGGCGTCCACATGCACAAAGGCCAGAAACTTGACAAACTCGTGCTCGGCAGGCGTCAGCAGGCGCTCGTCGCGCGCACCAAACGCGTCCTCGGCCTCGCGCAGGTACGTCACGATCAGGCCGACGGCGTTGATCGTCCCCTCGGGCATCGAGGCATGGCCACCGATACCGTGCGCGAAAATCTGCGCATGTCCGTTATCGAGCGCCGTGATCTCTAGGCGGTCGGCGTTCTCGAACGGCGCCGGCAGCTCATCGGCGGCAATCGCGAGCTCGCAGATAGACTGCGACGGAATGGCGTTGCTCGCCTCGGCACCGCTCCAGGACACAATGCGCCCGCCGTCGATCTTGGAGCTCACAAACGTCGCCCCAAACTGGCCCTTCTCGGCATTGCAGACCGGGAACTCGGCATCGGGCGTAAACAGAAAGGCGGGGTCTGCGTGGTTCTCCAGATAATGGTGAACGTCGGACATGCCCACTTCCTCATCGCAGCCCAGCAGCGCGCGGAAGGTATAGCGCGGGGTGATGCCGTGCTTGAGCAGATAGGCGCCGGCGTAGAGCGACAGCACAGCCGGACCCTTGTCGTCGATCACGCCGCGACCGAGCAGCCAGCCCTCGCGGCGCTCCATCGCAAACGGATCGGTATTCCAACCGGGACCGGCGGGCACCACATCCACATGGCAGATGGTCGCGAGTTGCTTGTCGCCGCGGCCAGGGATATCGGCAATGCCCACATAGCCCTCGTCGTCGCTCGTCTGGTAGCCGAGCTTTTGCGCAATGCCGAGCGCGCAATCGAGCGCATCACGGACCGGGCGGCCAAACGGCGCGCCGGGCTCCGCATCGGCAGAAACTGCCACGGACGGATAGCTCACCAGCTGCTCGATATCGGCGACGACATCCTCCCAGACCTCGTCGACATACTCGGTAACGCCCTGCTCCACCTGATTCATGGACGACCTCCTTACCAATGAGCGGCGAGCGTGCCCGCCCCTCACATCACATACTTATATAGCGAAAAGTTTAGCAAGCTCGGCCACCGAGTGCACCACCGCATCGGCACCCGCGGCCTCGTGCTCCCCCGGCGCCGCCGCGCCCGAATAGATGCCGATGCACGGCACACCCATCGCGTGCGCGCCCTCCACATCGTTAAAGCGGTCGCCGATCATCACGGCCTCGTCGGCCGTCGCACCGAGCGCCGCCAGCGCATCGCGGACCGAATCTGCCTTGGTCTCGCGCCCCTGCGGCGGATTCATGCCAACCACGGCTTCGAACTGGCAAAGCCCCAGCTCATGCACCATATCGATGCACTTCGCCTCCATGCGCGACGTCGCCACGGCCATACGCTTGCCCTGGGCGGTCAACCCATCCAGCAGCTCGGGAATCCCATCGAACACGGGGTACTCCTCCGGCCCCAGCTCATCGAAAAAGGCACGGTACTCGTCGGCCACCACGAGCGATTCCTCGCGCGTAAAGCCGTAAAAGTCGTGGAAGCTCTTCCACAGGGGCGGCCCGATCATGCGGCGCAAGTCGCCCATCTGCGCCTCCGAAAACCCGCGCGCAGCCAGCGTCTTGCGCGTCGAGGTCATCACTGCCCGACCCGTATCGGCCACCGTACCGTCAAAATCGAACAGCACAACCGGCCGCTCGCAAAGTTGCAATGCCGCCATCGGCACCCTTCTTCCCCAGTTGATGATTTCCACACCACCGCTTCAAACTGTTGACTATTCAACAATTGAACCTGGTAATGTAGAGCAACTCCACTATACTTGTCGCACTTTGCTTTCAGAAGGCGGCGCTGCCGCGCCCCAACGAAAGGTGCAATTATGTCTTTTGCCATCATAACCGACTCCACGTCGGACATCTCCCCCGCCCGTGCCCAAGAGCTCGGCATTTACGTGATTCCGCTGCATGTGATTATCGAGGGCGAGGACCTGCTCGACCAGGTGCAGATTACCGCCGAGGAATACGTCGCCCGCATGGCTGGCTCCGAGCAGCTGCCGCACACCTCGCAGCCGAGCGCCGGCGAGTTCAAGGCGCTGTTTGACCGCGTACGCGCCGATGGCCACGACAGCGCGATCTTTATCTCGCTGTGCAGCGAGTGGTCCGCCTGCTATTCCAACGCCAGCCTGACGGCCGAAACGCACGAGCTCGACGTGCGCTGCATCGACTCGCGCACCGGCTCGGGTGCCGAGGGCCTGCTGGTGGAGTACGCGCTGGCTATGCGCGAGGACGGCCGCAGCCTGGACGAGACCGAGGCGCAGATCCGCGCGGCCCTGCCCGACGCCCACCTGCTGCTGATTCCCCGCACGCTCGAGAACCTCGTTAAGAACGGCCGCGCGCCCAAGCTCGCCGGCCAGCTCACGCAGATGCTCAACATTCGCCTGGCCGTTTCGCCGGAGTGGAAATCGGGCGAGATCAAGGCCATCAAAAAGGGCCGCGGCGCCAAGCGCATCGTCGCCAACACCATGGCAGATTGCCTCGCGTTTTTGGACGAGCACCCGGGCTCAAGCGTGCGTGTGCTCACGACCGGCGCCGCCGAGGAGCAGGAGCTTGTCAACGAGGCACTCGCGGGCCAGGATTACGTAGACGCCGGCACCGGCCCCATCGGCTGCACCATCGCGACCCACGTAGGCGTCGACGCCATCGCCATCAGCTACTGCCCGCGCTACCAGCCAACTCGCTAGGGACGTCCACATCAGTTGCGGTGAAATAGGGACTGTTTTTGGCTTATCAGCCGCAAATCAGTCCCTATTCCACCGCAACTTTTTTGCTGCGCCATCCGCATACAAGATATTGCTGGCAATCGGCGCGTTCCCAGCTGTACGGGGAGCTCTAATTGGCCCCCGACGATACCCAGTGGGAAAAAACGGCAAATATGAGTACTGTCACAATTTTAGTAACAGCAAAATTTCGCTGAAATTGCCCACTTCCACCGATTTTCAAGCTCCATAAAGTGAGTCCTAGGCCCTTTCGACACCACCTATATTGCGAATCAGCACCGCCGCCCAC
>UQHR01000011.1 GCA_900540905.1 uncultured Collinsella sp.
ATATCGGCGGTGCTGTTTCGCGATATTCAACAGTGCTCAAGCGAGCAAATACTCATACTTCCGTCGGTCATTTTCGGAAGTGCGGTGAAAAAACCGAGATCGACAGACCAGACCCCTGTTTTAGCTTTCCGCGACCTGCGGTTTTGTTGCCGAAATTCGGTTTATGCTCGGAGGTTTCCGATTTTTTCCCCGCACTTCCGAAAAGCACGCTTAAACCGCGCGTCCCGAAGCGGAAAACCGCCGGATATTTGTTTCTCCCCAAATGAGATCCTTGTTTTGCCTGGCCGAATCTTACATCCAAACAAAAAAAGAGGACCGACGCATCAGCCCTCTTCAGGTGTCGCCCGAAGGCTTCCAGCGCAATTGATTTAATTCTAATCGATATCACTTGTTTGACCACGATCACGTCAACCAGTAGAAGCCGCCCATGCTCGATCATTCCATTGCCGGGATGGTGCTTGGCCAGTACGTCACACATTGCATACATGAAAAAAGGGCAACACTCTCAGTTTGAAAGCGTCACCCTTAAAGTTCCCAAAGAGCTTTTGTACTGCGGGAAGATACTCTACACCATCTTCCCTTGATTGGCAGGTCGAAACAGACACCATTGTGATTTCAAGCAGAAAGCGTTATATTAAGAATGCATTTGCACGTGGTGTTCGCACTATACGCTCAGATGCCATAGTTTACAAAGATGGCCTTCTTCATAGACGCTAGGTGGGATTACTCACTAGTAGCCGATATGTCGAAGGCCTTCTTGTACTTAAGGAAATCATACATTCTAATAAGCCGTTTCAACTCGCTATTACCGTGGATTATCTTACGATCATCCGTGATGAGCGCCCTCAGATACTCGAGCAACTCATTTAAATCGAGCTCATCCTCCTCAAGTAAAACTAACTTTTTAAATG
Source organism: uncultured Collinsella sp. (assembly GCA_900540905.1). Taxonomy (GTDB): domain Bacteria; phylum Actinomycetota; class Coriobacteriia; order Coriobacteriales; family Coriobacteriaceae; genus Collinsella. The sequence continues at coordinate 912 of UQHR01000011.1, forward strand.
CTTCCTCAAAGCCTTCGTTAGCTATAACAGACTTAACCGAGTATCTAATTCCCGAAAGATGATAGCTACCTTTTGCCTTTCGTAGGCTGTTGTTTAGAAAAGCATCTAAATCCTTCTTCTCATCTATTTCCTTTAGCATCCTTGGATTAAGAACTTCCCCTGAATACGCGCTTAAATACTTATACATGGGCAAACCACCCGAGTTAGAAGCAAGCAGCGCAGGAAGATATTCCTCGACGGCAAGTTTGGGAGCGACATGTTCATCATCAAACACGACATCGCGATATAAAAGCTCGGCTTTGACCATATGGCCGTGGCCCAAAGATGCATTTGCGACACCGATGCCCAGCACAAGATGCTGTCCCTCCGGAAGTCTCTCGAGGTCGCTAAAACTCGCTTCGACTACCAGAGAATCATTTGGCTCGCCCTTATCTGCCAGGGCGTAGATACTCCTGCGCAACTCACGAATGATCCTGGGCGAGAAGGAGCATTTGGAATGTCCAATTGCTTCATACACTGCGCCAAAATCATTCGTCCTAATCGCGGTCATGCTTATCTCGCCAATACCCGGAAATGTAATCGAATGTGTCGAGGTTGCGTTTTCACCCCTAGTTAGGAAAATAAAACGCTCTTTGAGCAATACAAGATTATTTGAACCGAGGCAGCGCGAAATCGACATGAGGATAGCTTGGATATCGGGGTCGTTAAGGGAATAGCCGATAAAAATAATTGGGTATTCCATAAAAATAGTTAGCAACTTGGCTGCCAAGTAATCCTGGGTTTCGGCGAGTTTTGCGTAATCTGCCTCCTCAAGAACCATAGATTCAGGATTATCCATAGACCCGTGGATCTTATAGATTTCACCCATTTCAAAAGTTCTGTGAAAGACAAGATCGTCCTGGCCTACAAAAACTTTAAACTCGGGAAACAGCGACTCCAGTAGACAGTCATAGTTGGTTGTAATGACTCCAGAAATACGCCGCCTGCCGACCTCTCTCAAGATATCAAGTTCATGCGTCATATGGTCAGGTTTGAACGAGGATAACCTCTCGGCCGCCATAATCTTTAAAACAGATTTGCGCTGACGAATGTCCTCTGCATGATCGTCTCTAAAAGAAGCGAAGCGAGGGTCCTCAAGAACAGCTATGCGCATATCCTTATCAAGCATCGTCGCGGCAGAGGGCAAAGCACCATAATCAGGATTATCTGGACAGCGAGCAAGGTAGGAATCGAGTCGAAAAGGATCATCAGAAAGACGGGAGCAGAGGTGCCTTAACAAGCCGTCCCAATCGTCGGTCCCCATATATCTACGGGAAAACCCCGAGCCAACGAATAAATAGGGGCTACGGCCCACCCCATTTATCAGACGGACAACGCTGTCTACAATGTCATCTCTTCCGACTTCCATCTAACGCCTCCAAACAAGTCTACTTCCATAAGTATAGAACATATGTTTGATTTTTGCTAGAATTGCGAGACTTCATCGAAGACAAAAGCTGCTCGACAATTGAAAATTCGAACCGCACAGGTGACCCAATATTCAGCAGTGCTCCGACGAGCAAATATTCATTTCGCGTCTCAGACAATCTAGCACAGCGGCATCAGTTAGAACGCCATGACTCTCTAGGAGTTCGATAAGTTGAGCGAAAGTCTAAAAATCTATCGCCAAGGTAACTCCTAAAATCAAAGAGCCGTTGCCGGCAACAACCGAACAACGACCCTCCTTTGTCATCGCCTCACTTAGAGTCAACGATGACTGTATCACTACCGACATAGTAACCTGTTTTCGTCGCTATTGCGGAGCATGCAGAACTACATTCAATGTCCGGGCAAATCGATTGGCCTGATTCGGCACGTCAGTCATTATTCTCCCCATCAACAAAATCAGCAAAGGTCAGCTGTTCACATCTTTTCATCGGACGGTAATCTCTAACTTTAGTTATATGGCATGCGGCGGTTCGGACTTTTTGCGTCCTCAAATTAATGACCTCTTTAATGGTCATATCGACACGCATTAGGTCGCCACTATTTAAGCGATACTCACCATCTCGCACGCGTTCGAGAAAATCACGGTCGTCTATTTGAACCTTATTGTATGTTCGTTGCTCGTCCTCGTAGCCCGACTCAAATGTATATCCGGAAACATCTCCACCGTAGGAACCAAATAACGGTCGAACCCAGATATTGTGGGACGAATACTCAACCGTCTCTTCTTGCGTTGCCTTTAAAGCTTCTTCTTTATATCTATCAAAATAAGTCGCCTCGCTTGAAGAAAAAGAAATAGCATCCTCTGAAGCCTTACTACCGGCAATCTTAATCTCAATCTCCCTCGAAGGCCTCTTGAAAGATTTCATCGGACCAGTGATGACCTAAGAAAATTTCTCAGCGATTTCTGGGGACTGGACTAGCGCGTGGATCTCAACAGGAACAACGACTGCGTCCGAACCCTCTCCATATACGAAAGTTCCATTGTCAGTTGGCTTATATTTAGAGATATGTCCTTTAACTTTTTTAATTATGTGCGCTATAGCAAATAGAACCTCCACAAGACCGCCGGCATTATTAATTGCAGATATAGCGTCACTGTTTAACGCGTCAACCAATCCGGGCACACAATGGATCACGAATTCCGTAATAAAAGAGCCTTCTTTAAATGGGCGCACTTTTATAGACGTATTTTCTAAGGTGCCCGACTCTTTTGCGACCTCTTTTATCAGTCCGTCAAATTGGCTTAGGAACTTAGAAAGGTCCTTGGCGTCCAGGCCTTCTTCGGGATCTACATCGACAAAGCGATATACGAGCGTTTGATTTTTTGTAGAAGTGTCCATGTTGTCCTCATACCCTTATAAGATCATGGGTCCTATTTCCTGCGACCGAAGCGTTTTATTCGAAAGCGATCGAGCGCAAAATTAAACGAAATAATAAAAACCAACGTAAACGTATAGATAACAAATTGATATATTTCAGATACCGAATCAGGCAAATAGACCGCACAGAACGCTTCCGCGACAAGCACGGTAAGAAGCGTACACAACCCGATAAATACCATTCTTCCCACGTCAATGCGAAAGACATTCCGATACTTCCAAAGCAGAAAAACTGCGACACAATAGATAGCAAGAAGTGAGATTAAGCCTGGTATTAGATTCCAACAAAATAGAGAAAGAGCAACGGGAAACGTCCAAATGGCATTCCCCGACGCAACTGAATCCATAAACGTATAGCCTTTATCCCTCATTCCGTTTCTCTCCACGACAAGCTGGAGATAACTTCTCAATATCCATCCTGAAAATGATGCAAAATAGATAATGAACAATCGGTCGACAGACCACAAGGAATTATCCCCAAAGGCAAGCGTAAGGATGCGCGAGGCGACCGGAAGGGCCGCAGAGGTTAAAACCGTGATCAGGACATCGGAGGTTTCAAACCCACCGTCCCTGCCCTCTCGGGACTTGTTAACCATCAATCTCCCAACACAAATAGAAATCAGCATAAGCTCAAGCACCATACCACTTCACTGCGTATGGAAAATAGCAGGTCTAGGCATTGTTAAACACTTAAAGGGTAAAACCTACGGATGAAAGTTAGACAAGAAGAAACCCTTCGATTCTATTTACAGAACGAATAAGACCGAAACGAAACCCCGCCCACAGAAAGAAGGCAGTCACCATGAAACGAGCCGACGAAGAACCTACACCGAAAGCAATTGAAAACGCTCTTACCCAAGACCCGCTTCACCGCAAGAGAGAAATCGAGGACTTTCTAAAGATGCTCATTGCGGTTGAGCCTCCGTATACCTTTGTCATTGATGCACCTTGGGGCTCTGGCAAGACATTCTTTGTAAAGCAAGTTGCGAGAGTCCTGCAAATGGCAAATCCGGCTCTCGATATCAACCTAGAGACACTTAACGCGACGCTAGGAGAAACCGCGACAGAACTCCCCGCGACGCCATGTCTGCCCATTTATTTCAACGCATGGGAAGACGACCATTTCGAGAATCCGATCTTGCCCATATTGGCCTCCATCGCTAATGCCGCAGACGAACAGAGCGTCAAGGGGGGAAAGGATTTCGGCAAGGGGGTCATTGGCGCCATAGAAGCGGCCGCTTCCCTTATCGGATATGGCGGTGACATCAATGGTGTCATTGAAAAATTCAGCGGAACCGATTTTCTCGAACAATACAAAAATGAGAAAGAACTTCGAGGCAAAATTGACGAACTCATTAAGACCAATCTTCCCGAGGTAGCCGACCGAGCCATCATCTTTATCGACGAACTCGACCGCTGCCGGCCCGAATTCGCAATAAAGGTACTCGAACAAACAAAAACGCTGTTTCAGCAAGACAACATCGTTGTAGTTTATTCGACCGACATTACGCAGCTTGCACATTCCCTCCAGGGCGTATATGGCCCAAGATTCGACGGCAGAAAATACCTCGAGCGCTTCTACGACAAACGTCTTGAGCTAAATCCGATAAAACCGGCTGATTACCTTCTGTATAAAGGAATCAATACAATGGATGGATATACCTTCATGGATATAACCATCGATTTGCTCGGCTACAAACAAGCCTCACTAAGAGCCTGCAACAGGCTTATCGACTCTATAACAAATCTATCTAGATACATTGCTAACCACTGGGAGCACTTTGGGAATGGAAGGGTTCAGCATTTCCCAGACCAGGGTCTGCTTCCTGTAGTAAACATTCTCGCTTACTATGACCCGCTCGCCTGGCACGAAATGAAGACCAGTACTGGCTACGAAGCTGTCTACGAACTTGCGAAACACAGCGATCACTTCATCCAATATCTTGATGAAGTGATTGAATCGGTATGGGGAGCCAATAAAGATGAGCTTCCCTATAAGCAGGATATTGAAAATAGACGCAAGCGTTTTGTAGAAGATCTATCCGCGTTGATATACGGCAACAATGACAGGGACCCGCGGGTCAAAGAACTGGGCAATAGTGAACTTACCAGAATGTCTTTCAATCAGCAGCTATATCAGCGTCTGGCACCGCCATTGTAGAGCACCGAAGATCCATCAAGTGGCCTTGTGCGCAGCTCCATGACGACTGCATCCAGGCCCAAAGTGATGGCGCTCGATCACTTCGTCCGGAAAGATACAACCATCGCGGATAGAGGCGCATAATACGACCTGCATCAACATGAGCGAAGCCAACATGCAACAGCGCTGCCAAGCCAGACGTTAGCAAATAGGCATTGGGGCCCATGTCGGCCACGGCGCCTAGGCTAATGCCACGGTGCTGCTTCACAATATTCAACAGTGGCTAATTAAACAAACACCGCATCCCACCAAAACGCTAGTGCCCAAGCCGTTCTAGCCAAAGAACAGCTTGGGCACACTCCATGAGACCACAGCAAGAGCCGCAACCGGACCTCGCGTCAGTAGCGGACACGCCCCATCCCGCCGGCAATCACCCCTCTCCGTCCATGACCGACCATCTCACAGGTTCAATGCCCGGAAGAGACGTTAGGCAAGAGGGGCAGGCAACCTGATAGTTCCCGTAATTTGTTCTGCGCTGCATCGAAGCGGAGACGTATACCGCTTTGCGGGCGCGAGTGACGCCGACGTACAGCAGGCCTATTTCCTCAATAAGCCCATCTGGCATTTTCTTCGCATCAGCAATCTGGCAACCTCGCGCAGAACGTAAGCATATACCAGCATTTTCGCAACGAGAGCAAATCCCTCCAGGCCAATCGAAACGCGTAACGCCCGGAATGAAAACGGTGTCCCACTCGAGCCCCTTAGCGGAGTGAACGGTCATCATGGAGATGCCCACATCAAGGTAATCGGAGAAACGTCGCAGGGAGCCCTCGGAAAAGATACTAACGATATAGTCGAAGCGCTCCGAAGGTCCCATCGCGACGCAGTCATTTTTAAGATGTTTCCGCAGCGCTCCAAGAAGCATGGCATAGGACCGCCAATACTCGAATCTCCTGGAGCCAGTCAGCAGCTCATCAGAGATGGAGTCGATTATTTTGTCCGCAGCAGACCGGCTGACGCCCTTTTCTCCAGACACTGCATCGGTAATCCTGGATAAAGCAAACGCATTGAATTCGATGAACCCCCGACTTGTATCCGAGAAGAGTCCGTTGAAGTAAGAGATACCTTCTTTAGCAAGCTCTTCCATAATGAGGTCGGCAAGGGCACCACGCTTACGAACAAGAATCACAATCCTCCCGCCACTGCTTTGAGCGAGCGCCGTCACCTTGGAAACGATGGCAGTCGCTTCGTCTTGTTGAGTAGAGCCAACAAATATGGGAAGTCGGGGCGTACCGCTGGCAATGGTGCCCTTCATGTTGGAGCGAATCGCAGCACCGAGCTCTCCGACGATAGATCTCCCAGAAAACCTATGGTTATGCTCGAGTTCCAACGGCGTTAGACGCAGGTCGGTAGTGGCCTTTGCCTTTAAGCCTTCCATTGCACCAATAAAACCATAGACACGCTGAATGGGGTCGCCGAACATGCAGATCCCCGACTCTTCAGGAAGCAGACCCCTTAGGAAGACATAGCACAACGCATTCGTGTCCTGTACCTCGTCGACAAGCACAACAGGATATGCTGCCGACAGATAAGACCTTAACTTGGGAAAATGAGCGAGCAATTCAATTGCAAGGGAAATCATTGCGGAGTATGGCAATAGACCGTTCGATGCAAACCTTTCCTTGATGATCCTATTAAAGGAAAACATCACATGCCTCAAGTCCATTTCCTGACCGTTTCTCATGAAGCGGAGGAAGTCGTCAACGGCATTCTTTTCATCCCAGGTCAGCCTGCCACCTCGCGAAACCAGCTCGCTAACGGCGCTGTTGTCATCAACCATAGAGAGCTCGTCAACGTTCACTAGGAGCGAAAGCGATTTCCAGTATCTGCGTAGCAGAGCCCAAGCAAAGCCGTGGAAGTTGGTCGCCATGACGCTGTCTTCAAAACGCTTGGCGACGGGATCAGGAAGCGCCGACATAGTGGCGCCCAAATCCGTACGCATCCTCCGCGCGGCGGCGACGCTAAAGGTCAGGGCCAAAATCCTTTTTGGCGGATGGACTTCGCCAGATGCCAGCAGCCAGCAAGCCCGCCCAGTCATCACTGTGGTTTTCCCGTAGCCTGCCGGCGCCTCCACGAACACCCTCTTCGATGGCGAGAAAATCGCGGAGCACTGCGATGAATCCCCACCACAGCGCGCCTCAATCTTGGCTCTAACACTATCCCGCAGGTCAGTCTGACTAATCAGCATTCGAGCCCCACGGCCTTGCGAATAATACTTTTGTAACATGCGGGAACGCCATTAGCACCAAGAGCCTCCGCGAGGGCGACGCCAGACACGACGCCCTTGTTCGATGAAAGCCATGCATACATAAGCGCACGAAATTTGGGCGTGTCTGCGAATACCCCGTCAAACTCTGGCCCCTGGAAATCATATTCCGGATCCGGCATGCTAACGTCGTAGACAGTGCGGGCGTTTTTCAAAGCTCTACTATTCCCCTTGATGCAAGTTGTCCTCTGAAAAGGATCAATCGACTCAAGAAGCGCAATAAACGCACCCTGGTTATCGCTAGCGAAGAACGAGTCAACGACCTCACCTTCGAAATCCCGTTCAATTGTCGTTATATGGTCCCCAGAAGTTTCCGGCAGCCCGGCATCCCGATCGACAATGGAATAATTTGGAATCTCGAATTTGCCCAAAAGTTCGCAGATCGGCTTTACGTTCTCTTTCCCGCCAGCCCTGATGGGCACAACTCCATAATCATCCAGATCCATCCCAAGGTTGCGAGCGAACACCGGAATGGCTCCAGACTCTGTCTGCCCCTCAAAAGCCAAAACCGACCGCGCGAAAAAGGCCTCTCGTATCGACTCAAAGTTCAGCATAAGATGCTTTTCAACCTTGTCGGACAGGTCAATATCCCTACCGCATATGACCTTCGGCGAATCTTCGCCCTGCCCGAATCGCACAATGTTCTTATAGCCGCGAGCCAGAATGTTAGGCGAATGCGTCACCATGATCAGCTGAGCTTTGATTGAATCAATTCCGAAATAGTCCTTGAGAAGAGCATTGAATCCGTCATCCTTCCCTTCGCAAATCCTATGCAAGCTCTTCGAGAGACGCCTCTGCATATACGGGTGAAGGTGGGCTTCGGGTTCGTCATAAGCCAGAACGGCATGCAGCACGCGTCTGTCATCATCATCTGAGCAAAGGCTCTCTTGAAGGCGTTTAGGCGAAAGACGCATAATGCTCTCGATTATCGAGAGCGAGGCAATAGCGAGGTACTGCAAGCCTACCCCTGCCTTTTTAAAATGAACGCCCCTCTTGTCAAGCAAGGTAACCAAACTTCCAAGCGTTCCGCCATCCGATGAATCGACGCCCGGCCTCACACCATATGATGACAGGATCGGGACGTCGCCGACGATTTCGCCGAGATCTGCAACCAGACCTTCGAGCTCGCTCCCATCCAGAAAATCGGAGACCTCTTTACCCTCCTTATCTAGATAAAGAGCGATACCTTTGGAGAGAACTTTACCGACACCTCGGGTACCATCAAACGCCAGGTCTCCCCTATTAAAGGATGCAGTCGAGTACCTGAACATGTGAACGGATCGCATCAGAGAGGGTGGAATACTTTCTCCGCTCCCTTCGGCCTTAAATTCAATTCGAGAATCCGGGTCGTCAGCAAAAGCGCAGATGGTAATAGTGTTTCCGGTCGTAGGATCGATGTCGAGCCCCGTTATTCCGATCTCGTCCTCGTCCAACTTTAAAGTTACTAGAGCCCCTGCGCGCTTTTCAATGTCAGCGAAATCCTCTTCGCTAATCGTCGCTTGATTGAAAATTGTATTGAGCAAGTCAAGCACATTCGTTTTGCCGAGGTTGTTCTCGCCGACAATATAGCTCACGTCCTCGTCAAAACTAATCGACACTCCATCGAGATTCCGATAGTTCTCAATCCTCAGTTTAGAGATCCTCATGCGTCCTCCCGACCTTTATGGTTTTATGGCTTCCAACAATCTAACACGCCTCGTGTTGTACTGAACTTGAGGCACAGCCACTTCGAGAGGCTTGTAAAACATAAGAGTAGTCCTAAGAAGGTTGTTTGCATGCACCAAGCCGTCTCCTAAGGCTCCCTCCCCAACACCCCCCCCAGAAAGTTCGCTGATGTTGACTAGGGTTCCCGTAAAATAAACCCCAACAAAATATGTGCGGAGTGCTGGCCGGGAGCTGCCTTCGGACCCTATTGGCTGCTCACCGAGAGGCTCCGCTATGAAACGACCCCTTTACTACCTGCTCTGCGCGATCGCGTGCACGTCTATGGCAGGCGCGACGATGCCCATGGCAGCCATCGCGGAAGCCATCCAGCCTCAGGCAACCGCCGAGCAGCAGGCGCAAGCCGACGCCACGAGCAGCGACACGGGCAAGGCTGAAGATGGCACCAACACAAATGCGGCAGCAGACACCGTAGAGGACGGCACCGCAACATCCACCGGCGCCAGCGCAGCCAACACGGAAAGCGCTGACGGCACCGCCACCGCCAACACCGCAAACCCCACGGCCGCCACCCCCGGCACCGCCGCCACAACCACCACCCCCATCCCATCCCTCCGAGCCCAAACCACCCCCACGCCCGATGCCATCTCCGCCACGCCACAAACCACCTACGCCCACTCCGCCACGACAACCCAAAACGGCGTCACCTTCACCGTCTCGTGGGACGACGCCCCCGCGGGCACCGCGACGACCTTCCACGTAACCCAGGCCAACGGCTCGTCCCAGGCCAAGGCGCGCATGGACGTGCCCACCTATTGGGACGGCGGCAGCCAGGAAAGCGTCTGCGACCCGTCGCGCCCGGCATGGGCCAGCTACTACAGCCTGGGCACCGCGGGCCACGACTTTACCTTTGACTTCACGGCATCGGGCACGTACCGCATCTACTTCTACTTTATGGACAACGACAGAAACGACCCCCAAAACGACAAGGGGATCTACTACCTGCGCGCCATGGCGGAGGTGACCGTAAACGACGCCGCCCGCCCAAGCGTCACGCAGATCGTCGACAACGCCGTGACCCAGTGCAGACAAGAGACAAACGGCTCGGAATACGACATGGCGCTGCGGCTCCACGACTGGACGCTCAACCAGCTGGAATACGACCACAGCCTCAACTGGTGCTCGGCCGAAAGCGGACTCACGCGCCACCAGGGCACCTGCGAGAGCTACCAGCGCATCTACTCCAAGCTCCTTGACACCGCGGGCATCGCTAACGGCCGCATCACCGGCAACGGCCACACCTGGAACGCCGTAAAGATCGACGGCAAATGGTGTCAGATGGACCTAACCTGGGACGACACCAGCGACAATTGGTACGGAGACCTGGACCAGCGTCATCTGTACTTTGGCCTGACCGACGAGCTCATGGCAATCGCCCACTCCGACCACACGGCTAACTACCAGAAGGACGGCTACGCCCACCGCTCAACCGACCTGTCCAACAATTACTTTGTGCGAAACGGCAAGGCTGATGAATGGGCCGAAAAGTATGCCGACCGTATTCAGCAGCACTTGGATGCTAAGGCAGAAAGCTTTTCTATTGATGCTGATAACCAGTCGTTCCCGCCGAGCATCTCGGGAATTCAGAATGGGATTGTTGCTTATGCGATGAATCAAATAGACCGGAAGACCGCTGGAAACAAAGACTATCTATCTGCCGAGTCGAAGGTCGAGATGACGTCGAGCAGCAGCTGAACCGCGGCAGGGGCTCGACACCTGCTCGGTGGATGCCGTCCCCCAGGCGGTGAAGGTGAGGGGGATCCAGCCCGAGGGGATGTAGGAATGCGATAGGAAAGTCATAGATGCGGGCGTGCTGGCTAAAATGGGTCGGCCGGGATTGGTCAATCTCGGCCGACTATATTTGGCTAAATTATTCCATCGCTAACACAGAAAGCTCGCTGATGTTTACTGGTGTTTCCGAAAACCCCAACAAAATATGCGCGGCATGCTAGCGCGGTGCTTCTTTTGGACCCTATCGCCTGCTCCCAGAGAGGCTCCGCTACGCCCCCCATCGCCCACCATGTGCAATCGCGCGCATGTCCATGGCAAGCGCACCAATACCCATGGCGGTCATCGCAGAAGCCATGCGGCCTCAAGCAACAGCCGCGCAACAGGCACAAACCAAGACAGCAATAAGCGATACTGACAAGGCCGAAGGGACCACAAGCTCAAACACCACCGACTCAAGTGATTCCGCAGTAGATGTCAAAAGAGACAACAACGCCGCCCCCGTCAGCGCGACCAGCGCAACCGACAGCACCATCCCCCATTAGCTTCCTCATCGAGCAGCGCGCTGGGCGCCTCCTCGATGGTCTTCCTCGGAGGAGTCTTCATTTCCTTGCACAGCAGTTCCTCGTCGACCGTTACGATGTTCGCAAATTCGGCACGTATCCCATTCGTCTGTGATTCGCTGCTTAGCCGCCAGAGACCACATGACAGAGCGCGGACCGTGCTCCGTCATGTGGTTGTCAATTTCCAAATAACTTGACGTTACCAGTGATGCGGTTTCAAACCGGTTAAAAAGGGGTATCGACCCAAGCCGATACCCCTAATGCAAGCACGCTTTAATCCAATTAAGCCATTATCAATACTGCTTTATCGGATCAGCGTACATCGTGAATTGAAAGCCAATCCAGCAACCTATCGAAGCTCTCTGTAAACTAGATCCCGTTTTTCGTGAAATAGCATATTCGCGGGTACATCTTTAGAAACAACGCTATTCGCAGCGATGACCGCATTATCGCCAATGGCTACACCTTTAAGCACCACGACATTCGCGCCAAGCCAGACGTTGTCGCCAATATGCACGGGCGCTGTCGTAGTCGGCTGGTCCCGATACATGATCCCATCCTGCGACATACCGTGGTCGAAGTCATACACATGGACGTTTGGACCAAATAGGCAGCCTCTACCAATCTCAATTCGTTCATGAGCAATCAGGACGCAACCGTAATTGAAAGACGTTCGTTCACCGACGCTAATAACGCCTTTATCCGATACGCGACAATAAAACGGTCGCCTGAAAGCCTTCGTCATGGTTATCTGGCCAGGGAATCTCCCTGCAAGAAACGCCAACTTACCCCGGACATAAATCCAGGTCGCCACATGCTCAACAAAGTCCATTAAATCAAGAGAAACGCCCATAGTAACTATTTCCTTTTAATAAGCTGTTTCACAAGAGTCTTGAGAGATTTCACGAAGCCGTAGGCGCCAACAAACCGAGCAGTGCCCTCGAACCCCTTATGCTTATAAGCCTTCCAGAAACCATCAACGTTACCCTGCGGAGAGGACGACCTCTCCAGCATCGGATTACCGGGCAGCACCTCTTCAAGAGATATATCTGTTACGCCTGGCTCAAATACACCAGATGCGACAATACGCTCGGCTAGCTCACTATTAACCATAACAACAGAAAGTCCCTTATGATCATTAAAACCTTTGCGAACTCGATCGACGCCAAGAAAATCAGCAAGAGTAAAGTCGGAAACCCTGTTGACGTCGGTATAGGCGCAGTTATAACAGCTGGAATTTAAAGCGTTATTGCTATAGAACACATCTCGCCAAGTATTAGATTCAATCGTGTCATAGAGAGCAGTGCCGTCGTCCAAGAGAGCCTTCTCGACATGGACTCCCCAACCTCTGTCCTTGGGGCGATGAAAATATTTGATGACCTTCTTTCCGGACTTTTTTTCCAAAAAGGAAATGTATTCGCGGAACATACGATTACTAGGTGTGCCATGGCAGATTAAATCGCAGGTAACCAACTGTCCGGAATAGTTTTTCTTAGACAGAAAACTCCTAAGACCCGCAATTTGGCATGGGGTTCCGCTGTAGAGCACGTCAAGACCTTGTTTCAAGTCGTTATATGCTTCGACATATGAAGAGCCAACGAAGCCCTGTGAGTATTTTGAGCCTCGACAAGATTGCGCGTCGTCAACAGAGGCACAACGCCGCTGAACAACGCGGAAATCTTCATCGAAGCAAGCGCCGTAAACGACGCCGCCATTATTTAGGACGTAAGTAGCCAAGGTCCAAAACGCGGCACCCGAGGAACTTTTTGCGCGTTCGGCGTCGTCAGCCTGATAAGCCAATACCCGACGAGAGTTCATCTTTAGATCGTCGCTCGTCAAACCATTAGCCGGACATACCCTCTGGCACAAACCGCACTCAACACATTTTGATTCGTCAATCTTCGGACGGTAAAACCCATGAGAGTCTTCTACAATCTGAATCGCCGATCGAGGACACACAGACAGACACGCAGAGCACCCGGTACAGCGTTGACTATCTTTGCAGATATCCATGGAATCCCTCCCTATCGTTAAGAATCATCTTGTCTGAGCCGCAAATAGCAAACGCCGCCACACATGAAATGAAATACGGTATGTAGCACTGCGGATCGTATAAAGGGTTGCCTGAAAAGCAATAAATTAGAAAGAAAATCTGAACACCCAAACAGGCCCACAAGCAAAAGGAGTCCCCATAAGGACCTTCCTCTAAAAGAGATTCAGATCGATGCATGGCTGCAAGGATGGAGAGAAACGCAGGCACAACAAAAGCCGCAAGGCCAATCACACCCGTCTCGGCAAGCAACTGAAGGTATACGTTGTGAGCACTCATCGACGAAAAGCCAAGATTGCTGTACATTGCACCAAGGGAGGTAGTGGCAACATACTTGGAATAAGTCCCCCAACCACAACCAAGTAAGGGTTTTGCATAAAACATACTCCAAGCGCAATCGTACAAATAGCTTCTGCCATTGCCCGTTTCATCATCTGAAAGCTCAATAAACCTCTCAAGAGTCGCCTGAACAGCGGGAACAAACGTAGCAAGAACGCCGACAGCTATTACAGCGATTGCAGCAACAACCAAGGTCTTGAGCATCGTCCCGGTAAGCTTCTTTCTATTTACGAACAGATACGAGATGACGATAGCAGCAACGGATGCAACCAAAGGACCCCGCTTAGTAGTCAGAAATAGCGCAAGCAAGAGCATCAGGCTCAGCATCAAATCTTTAATCCGAACCTTTTCCCTGCTACCAGCAAGACCACAGGCCCAAGAGACGAGACCCAAACTCAAATAAATCGAATTAGTGCTGTAGTGCGCCGTGAAGCCAGAGCGATAGTCCCTAGCCATATAGCTACCTGAAAAGAAGGCAGATTTAACTGGCAGATAAAGTGCGGGGACTAGCCAGAAGACGATGGTGCAGAACGCATGAAATGCTGCAAAGGCGACAAGAACCCTAAGGCATGAAGTGACCCAGGATCGCTCGCCTGCCGCAACATACATGCACAGAAATAGAAGCGTATAAACTACGAGCAGGGTTAAATTAGCCACACCGTATATCAAACTATGAATAAAGAACAGCACAAAGAAAGGTGCCCAAGCCAGCTCAAGGCCAAATCTTTTGCAAGCAAATCTTCTGTTAGTCACAAAATGCAGGAGAAACGCCGTAGCAGATAGCAGGAGGCAGACATCGAGTGCAAGCGCAGAAGCAGCGAGCGATTGGCAGAAAAAGGCGTAAAAGAGCAGTGGAATGAACACCATGGACCCATCATTTAGGGAAAAGCGTCGCTCTAACTCAGAGCAAGACTCAACACCGGCCCTAGACGCGCTGAAATAATTCATCCTATTTAATCCTCATAAAACGACCAATAATCGAACTATAGCTAGGCCTGTCGAAGAAATAGAGCGTCGCGCATGCGGCGACTGCGCCCCAAATGACAAGACCGATGGCGACCGCAATCCATCCTGTCCAACTTCCAGCGAAGCAAGACAGTAGATAGCCAGGCATGGCCACGAGAACGGTCTGTAATACATACACGCCAAATGACCAAAACGAACTCGAAAGAGAGTCCTTCGAGATTTTACGAGGCTCGTAGAGCAAAAGGTCAATCACGCGGTATAGATTGGATACGCAGGACGCAGCAATTGTGCCGACGACCCCACAACGCATTGTGAGTGGGATACCCAAGACGATAATGATTGCAGCCTGCAAGCAGGTCTGCGCCCTAGTCTCACGGTACATGCCAGCAGCAATTACAAGTAGGCCCTGGGACGACTTGCCATGATAGAGAAAAACATTTAGGACGACGAGGAAACCGAGCAGGACATTGTGGTAATTTGCATCGTGAAACCCGCCTGCATACAAATCAACAAACGGCATAATCAATGAAAAAGCACATCCGCATGCCACAGCGGAGACTGCGTACACAAGCGCTCGATATGGCTTATAGGAAGACCGAAGACCCTCGTAGTCTCCCTCAGCAATCTGTCGACCAAAGAGCGCCTGAAGCCCTGTACCAAGGACATTCGGAATCATCTGTAGCCCCGTAGATACGAGCATATAAACAGCAAGAACGCTAACTTCACTCATGCTCCCACAGAGGAAGGTCGCCAAAATAACGGGCGCGCCCGACTGAACGGCTCCCAAGATTTGGAGAAACAACGCATCCCATCTCTGTGGTAGCTGATAGTCACCGTAATCAACCTTGCAATTGAGCTTCGGATAATGGCGGCGTGTATACAGAGCGAGAATCAGGCTGCGCGCAAAAACCGCAGAGAGAGCCAACGCATAGACAGCGACAACAGGAGCATGGAGATAGGCAAACAAGAAAATGACGGCCGTGTTAACCAGCGTGAAGACCGTCGATGCGAGTTGAATGAGCCAGTTCTTTTGATCGGCGGTAAGGAAAACTTGGTACTTGGCGAGGGAAAAGAAATCCACGACGATCTTGGCACCCAACAGGAAGGTAAGCACCATGATCTCCCAAGGCGCAAGCGAACCTACCGAGACAAATATGGGATAAACGACCGAAAGGCCAACCAGCAAGACAAGAAACAACATGCCCGACTTCTGATAAAAGACCTTCGAGGCCGAAGCCACGACGTTAATCCCATCCCAGTCGCCCTTAGCAATAGGCTTATATAGAGCGAAGGTCGCCGCACCAGAAATACCAGCTTCGACAAGTGCGAAATAACCAATAAACTGAGTTAGAGAGGTCACCAGACCGTTAACCTCGGATCCATATACGCCAATAATCGCCCTTGGGACGAGGAAGCCGGCAACGATAGCGGTCAACTGGTAGACCAAGTTCCAAAAAGTATTCTTTGCAAACATAAGCCAGAAACGACACCTACAATCCAATGCAGCGAGCGATAAAGGCACGCGCTGTATCACGGTCATGTGAGAGGGTCTGGTTTGCATGACCATAGTCAACAGCCGAAGTAACGACCTCGTCTCGATACAGACAACCCTCAATTCCATAACGTGCGAGCAGGTCTGTAATCCTGACGTTACTCTGAACGGCAGAGTCCGACGTTTTAACGACAAACGACTTATTGAAATTCATGGAGAAGCAGGCGCCGTGGAAGGAGTCCGTGCAAACAAACGACGCCTCACTAACAAGCTTCAAGAAAGCAGCCGGACCGATACCCCTCACGTTAATCATGCCGGGGAATTTCTTCGTGTTGTAATGAATGCAGACGACAGGAACGCCGAGCTCGCTGGCGATCTTCCTAGCTCGATCCACGAGTTTTTGCTCAGAGTTAAGCGTATAAAGCAGAACATAGGATTGAGGTATCGTATCCAAGCCGTCATCTGAGGCTAACGCCGACCAGTCATCGCCCGTAAGAAGCAGGGTCGGATCAGGCATAAATACAGATTCGAGCCCCATCTCGCTAAGGACCTCCATAGAGCTCGGTTCCCTAACGGAAAGACCAGTGAACTTTGCCAGCCTGTCGGCCGCGCCTTCATCGCATGCCAAAATGGATTCCGCCGTCGCATCTCCCAGACTGGCAGCATAAGACGCGACCTTTGTAACTTCAGCGATGCCTTCACCCAAGAAGACTGGGTCATGCCCATTAACCCGAGGATTGAAAACCTGATCGCTGCCAATGAGGACGCAGTCGAGGCTCTTGGCTCTATCAATAAGAGCTTGCTTATCCAGCTTTCCCGTAGGGCTTAGATTGCGCTTAGCAAATCGACTGAACGAATTAAGCCTCTGGCGCTCAAAACCCCTGCGAAGGAAATAGCGAACGGCATCCGAAGGATTGAACGAGAAGCACGTACCCAACTCTCGATCATCGAGTTCCTTATTGCTGTAATTGAGTACTTCGCAGTCGCAGCCCAACGACATCACGGTCCTGCGCAGAGCACATGCTTGTAGCGAAGCACCATAATTTACGGTATTCGAAAATGTGAGGATGCCTATGCGTTTCAATATCTTACCGCCTAACTATTCGCAAACTCGTTAAACCAAATTGATGATGTAACCTTCAGTAGCGTTATCGGTTTCGATAATCTTGCACGGGTTGCCAATGACTATCGAATGATCGGGAATATCCTGGTTAACAAAGGTATTGGAGGCAATAAAGACATCGTTTCCAATGGTCACATTACCTGCAACCGTCGAGTTAATTCCGAGATATACGCGGTCACCAATCGTAGGGACGCCCTTTCTATGGCCACGGTTTTCTTGGCCGATGGTGCATCCCTTATGGATGTTCACGTTACGGCCGAACTTCGCGCCGGCGTTTACAGTAATGCCGTAAGGGTGACCAATGTAGAAGCCTTCACCAATTTGAGTTGATGGCGAAATCTCGAGTCCACACTTCCTGGAAAGATGTTTCCTCGGAAGCGTGAAGAGGAGTTTTCGCAAACCCCCTGCCTGACACATCCTTAGATAGAAAACATAGCGGTAGCCAAAATCACCTAATAACCGGCCGAGCTTTACGCCTTGCGTACCGAAATAGTGATAAGTATCTTTAGCGAATACGTCCACTCTAACTTCTCTCTCCTCTAGCAATCTTTTCGCGAACAACGCCAAAGATTCTCTTAGTTCCTACAACCAAGCCACCGTCACTAAACTCCATGAGAATTCGACCCAAAATCTGCGAAAGCCTTCGCCCAATGAAAGGGGAACACTTACGCACAACCTTCCGCTTGATGCGATATTTGGGCTCAACCCAGCTTCCCGAAGAGCGATGGATGCTGTAGGTTTCACGCTTGATGTGATAACCGCCGAAACCGTAAACGGGGTTGAACGCTTTGGAGTCCAAGGCAAGCCAGCCACCGAAATGCTGCTCTTTATTCACGCGTTCAAAGCCGATTTTTTGAAGCTCAGCAGTGAATACCTCATTCACCGTGATCTTGTCGAGAAAATCAGGATCACAGGAGAACTCCATCGACTCATATCGTTCCACGCATGCGCGAATTACAGGGTCATGAGGCTCAACAGCAACAATCAAGCCGGTGGTGGCAGTCAACGAGGATTCTTCGATTGCAGTGAAAGGAATGCTTTCCATGAGAGGCGATATGTCTCGTATGAGCTCGCTGCCGATATCCATATAGATGCCGCCGTACTCATACAAGACCTTAAAGCGAGCGTAGTCCGACACAAATGCCCAGAGGCCCGCCGCATACGCGCCCCTTGACCAAGAGCATGATGCGAAGTCGAAGTTATCCTCATTCCACTGCTTGACCTCAAACCCAGGCGCAAACTTCTCCCACGAAGCCAAGGACCTCACAGCAGTCTCAGAGAGCGGATTGCCTCCGAACCAGCAGTAATGAATAGTCTTATCCATCGTCACGCTCCTAAATGTGCAACTTGGAAATAAGAAACGGAGTCTGACGGGTCTCCAATATCGCCCAAGAAAGCGAGTCTCACCGGCAAATATCTTCGTAAACCATGCCAAGCCGGTTCATAAACGCCGTAAGGGAAAAGGCATCTTTTATGCGAGCTCGTCCCTGAATTCCAATCATTTCCTTGTAAGAGATATCGCTCATGAGATTCTCGAGCTTAGTGGCCAACGCATCAACATCATCAACTGGAAACATAATTCCGTCTACGCCGTCGGTAATGACTTGTGGAATACCCCCGACAGGAGTCGCAATGGTAGCAAGTCCGTACGACATTGCCTCAAGCACACTCATAGGCATGCCCTCATTCTTCGAAGGAAGGCAGAACATGCTACTGTTGCGAAAGGCTTCATCTTTTTTTTCACCTTTAGCCCAGCCTATAAAGCTGCACCTGTCACCAATTCCAAGTTCATCCGCCAGTTGTTCATATGCTGGCACATCCCCGTCTCCGCCAAAGACAAAACGCGCATCGGGATGAGTCTTAAGAACGCGCTTAGCAGCGCGCAAAAGTAAATCCGGACTCTTGCGCGCATCAAGACGCCCCATGAACAAAACCGTATTGCACGAATAATCAATAGCGTTAACCTCAGGAACGTCAACGGCGTTATGCACCACCACGATACGATCCAAGGAACAGATGTGCCTTTTTAGAAGGAATTCCTTCCACTCCTCCGACAGAACGACCACCTTTGAGCAACATTCAAAGGAATGCGAGATATCGCGTCTCTCAGCCTCGCTACATTCTTCGTCAAACCAAACACCGAACTCGCTACCATGCAGATGGAGAAGAACGGGTTTGTTTCGAAAGAAGGCCGCCCTCATGAAGATCTTTTTTCGGCGATAGCTGCCACGAGACGCCATATGCACATGTACGAGATCGCACGCGTTGAGCCTACTGAGATATTTCATATAAGCCACAAGGGCAATGGAGAGCTTCTTGAACTTCCCGCCCTCAGCAGTTGTCGAAATGAATTCTATTGAACCTTCGTTACGATTCGACCACTTCATAATGTTGTTTTCAACCGTGGAGATGCCACCCATAGCATCAAGACTCGGGCCAATCATCAACACTTTAGGCATTATCAGCACCTAAAGATCTTTTAGAAGAAGGGCAAGACCAATCGCAGTACTTTTCTAAATGGGAAACAGTTGGCAAAATAAACAAATCGCCAAGCTCTCGGTCAAGTCTATCGGGTTGCTCCTCTAGTGCATAGAAGGGATCGTATCCGCCTCCGGTATAGAAAGTCATCTCGCCAAAGTAAGGTTTACCGCTAATGTTGTACCAGTCAACCCGCACGTGAGGGAAACCATCAGAGAGTTTCTCGGAAAGCTCAAGCATAAGTTCGTAGTTCTCGGGCTTTACAGTAGGCTCATGCTCAGATACCTCATGGTCGATATCGCCACGCTGCTCCCATTCAGTAGAAAAGTACTGCATTTCATGATTAGTGAAACGATCGGCGTCCGTCTGAACAAGAGCTGCCTTACCGTCAAAACAATAGAATTTGTAATCAGTCGGAGTCGCTCTTCCAGGTTCATCAAGAAATGCTTCCGCCACAATGCGAGGCGTAATACCGAGATAAGCCCACTCCCTGCCCTGCCAATACCAGTTTCTATGCAAGGCAACATTCAGACGTTTCTTGGCCTCAACAAAATCAAAATTCGACTTATCCGTGCAAACAAATGTGCTCTGCGAGTCGTGAGTACATTTAAGCACAAACTTCTCCGGCAATTTATCGAGATCGATCTCTTCAGCTGCATTGAAAACACCGAAAAGTGGCACAAGATACTCGGACCCAATACGTTGTTCGACGAAAGAGCGCACGCCATATTTATCTGCGAGCTGAGTCAAAACTGGATTATGGTAGTTAAGCTTGTACCACTGCAGCTTCTCATTAAATGTCTTAGGACACTCGAAATCAGGCTCGTAATGAAGTTTGGCTTTGAAGTAGAGACGCATATATGCCTCATCAGGAATGAAGCGCAGGTTGTTTTTAAGAGAAAGAGTAAACCTCTTTTTTAGCTTCACTATTTACCTCCAATAACGTCCGCAATTCGCTCACTCGCATGTCCGTCACCGTAAGGATTCGACGCATGACTCATAGCCTCGTACTCCGCCTCATCGGAGAGCAGACTACTGAACTCGCGGTAGATGACGTCTTCCTCGGTGCCGACCAGCTTCAGCGTGCCGGCGGCCACGCCCTCGGGGCGCTCGGTGGTGTCGCGCATGACGAGTACCGGCTTGCCCAGGCTCGGGGCCTCCTCCTGGATGCCGCCGGAGTCGGTGAGGATGAGGTGGCTCGCGGCCATGAAGTTGTGGAAGTCGAGCACCTCGAGAGGATCGATGATGTGCAGGCGATCGAAGCCATCGAGTTCCTCGTGCGCCGCCTTGCGGACGAGCGGGTTCATGTGGATGGGGTAGATCGCCTTGGTGTCGGGGTGCTCCTCCATCACGCGGCGGATGGCGCGGAACATGCGGTGCATGGGCTCGCCCAGGTTCTCGCGGCGGTGCGCCGTGATGAGGATGAGGCGGGAGCCCTCGGCCCAATCGAGCTCGGGGTGGGAGTAGCCCTCGCGCACGGTGGTGCGCAGGGCGTCGATGCCGGTGTTGCCGGTGACCCAGATCCCGGACTCGGGCTTGCCCTCCCCGAGCAGATTCTCCTTGCTGGCCTCCGTGGGGGCGAAGTAGTACTCGCTCACGATGTCGACCGCCTGGCGGTTGAACTCCTCCGGCCAGGGGCTGTAGATGTCGTGCGTGCGCAGGCCGGCCTCCACATGCCCCACGGGGATCTGCAGGTAGAAACACGCGAGCGCCGCGGCGAAGCTGGTCGTGGTGTCGCCGTGGACCAGGACCACGTCGGGCGTCTCGTCCTCGAGGACGGCCTTGAGCTTGAGCAGCACGTCGCACGTCACGTCGAACAGCGTCTGGCCCGGCTTCATGATCGCCAAGTCGTGGTCGGGCGTCACGTCGAAGACGCGCAGGACCTGGTCCAGCATCTCGCGGTGCTGGCCGGTCACAGTCACGACGGTCTCGAACTCATCCGTACGCGCCTTGAGCTCGTTGACGAGCGGGCACATCTTGATTGCCTCCGGGCGGGTGCCGAAGACGAGCATTACCTTCTTCAAAACGATTTCTCCTGAAGAGTCACATGGTCTTACAGCTTGTAGACGTTCTCTCCGTCGCCGCAGACGTTGCGCGGGTCGATGAGGACGCGCTCGCCGAAGATGCCGGGGTTGTCCGTGACCTGGGAGTGGCCGACCATCACGATCACCATCTCCAGTCCGTCCAGGAACTCATCCATAGAGTGGACCTGGCCGGGAACCTCGTCGCGCTCGACCCACGGGTCGTAGACCTTGACGGAGCCGGCGCAGAGGTGCTCGGACATGGACTCGAGCATCTGCAGCGTCGGGGACTCGCGGACGTCGTCGACGTTCTCCTTGTAGGTGAGGCCGTAGATGCCGACCTTCGAGGCGTCGGTGATGCCGCGCTCCGCCATGACCTCGTGGGCCCGGTGCATGACGTACTCGGGCATGGAGGCGTTCGTCTGCAGGGCGAGGCGGATGAAGTTGGCCGTCTCGGGGTAGTCGCCGACCAGGAACCACGGGTCGACCGGGATGCAGTGGCCGCCGACGCCCGGGCCGGGGTTGAGGATGTTCACGCGCGGGTGCTTGTTCGCGATGCGGATGACCTCGGCGACGTCCATGCCGCCGATACGGCAGATCTTGGCGAGCTCGTTGGAGAAGGCGATGTTCACCGCGCGGAAGGTATTCTCGACGACCTTGGTCATCTCGGCGGTGCGGATATCGGTGACGGAGATCTCGCCCCGGCAGAAGCTGGCGTAGACCTTAGCAACGGCCTCGCCCACCTCGGGGTCGTCGGCGCCGATGGTGCGGTTGTTGTGCAGCAGCTCATAGACCATGTTGCCTGGGATGATGCGCTCAGGGGCATGGACGAGCCTGACGTCACCGCGGCCGGCCTCTGTGAGCAGCGGGCGCACGAAGCGGTCGATGGTGTTGGGAGACACGGTGGACTCGATGACAAGCACGGCGCCCTCGGGGGCGACTTCGAGGACGGTCTTGCAGGCGGCTACGACGTAGCACGGGTCGATTTTCTTGTCGAGCTTATCATAGGGTGTGGGAACCGAGACGATGTAGGTGTCGCAGACCTGGTAGTCAGTGGAGAACTTGATGCCGGCCTTCAGGGCATCGGTGAACAGCTCGTCCAGGCCATCCTCCTTGAAGGTGGTCTTACCAGCGTTGAGAGTGGCGACAAGCTCCTCGTTGTAGTCGGTGCCCACGACCTCCACGCCGTGGGAAGCCATCATGAGGGCGGTGGGCAGGCCGATGTAGCCGAGACCGATAACGTTAACCATTGCTATTCACCTTTCTTAGCGAACTTGTATTTATACGTGAGGGCAACGAATTTTAGGTTGCCGATGATGTAGCGTTTCCACAGCCTTCCGGGCTCCTGGATGAAGCGGTAGAACCACTCCAGGCCGTGCTTCTGCATCCACGTCGGAGCTCGGTCGGTTACGCCGGCAACAACATCGAAGCTGCCGCCGACGCCCATGACGAAGGGGATTCCGATCTGGTCGATGTACTTGTGGACCCAGTACTCTTTCTTGGGAGAGGAGAAAGCGACGAACATCATGTCGGCTCCCGAGGCGGCCATATCGGATACGATCTGGGGCTCGTCCGCCTCGGTGAAGTAGCCGTTGCGATACCCTGCGATCTGGATGCCCGGGTACCTGTCCTCGAAAATCGCTTTGACCTTGGTGACCACCTCTTCCTTCGCCCCGAAGAGGTAGATGCGGTAGCCCTTCTCGGACGCCAGCCCGACAAGCCTCTGGAACAGGTCGATGCCCGTGACGCGTTCCCCGAGAGGAACCCCCAGCTTTTTCGCCGCCCAGACGATCGAGGCGCCGTCGGCGTTGATCAGGGGGCATTCGTTGACGATTGACGCGAGCTCGGGATCCGCCTCCATCAGGTTGACCTTGGAGGCGTTGATTACGACATGCTGGGTCGGTACGCCCCTCGCGATGATCTTCTCGATTTCATCCACCGTCTCGTCAAGCGAGATGGCGTTTACATACGTGTTCAGAATTGGATAACGATTGCCGGCTGACACTAGCACGCCCCGCTTCCCGTAATTACCTCGACGACAGTGAGTAGAACGATCTTGAGATCCGTGATGACGCCGCGCTTGGCTATGTACTCAAGGTCGCGCTGGACCATTCCGTCGAAACCCGTTGAATTCCGGTCGGTCACCTGCCACCAGCCGGTGATGCCGGGCTTGACGGCCAGACGCTGCAGGTCGAATTCTGTGTACTCGGCCACCTCGTTAGGCAGCGGCGGGCGCGGGCCCACGACGGACATCTGCCCCAGGAACACGTTGACGAACTGCGGAAACTCGTCGATGGAATGCTTGCGGATGAACCTGCCGATCTTGGTGACGCGGGGGTCCTCCCTCATCTTGAACATGGCGCCGGCGATCTCGTTCTGCCCCTTGAGCTCGGCGAGGCGCTCGTCGGCGTCCCTGTACATGCTGCGGAACTTCCACATGCGGAAGGTGGACAGGCTGCCGTCGCGGTGGGTCTGGCCCACGCGAATTTGACTGTAGAACGGGTTGCCCTCGCTCTCCAGGCGGATTGCCGCGGCAAGCACCAGACTCGGCACGGCAATGACGGCCAGCACGCAGCCACTGAACACGATGTCGAACGCGCGCTTGACGGCACGGTAGGCCAGGCGCGAGTTGTCCCAGTCCATGATGGATTGCACAGCCTTATATCGACCGGTGCATTCACGCTGGTCCATAGCCTGAGCAATCAGCGCTGCCCCCGCGGGCGCATTGCTCTCTGTCACTTCTTTATTAGCATCCAAAATAAAACTTACGTTCCTATCCCCAGGAACCCCCCCATCTATGAATCCAAAATCAAGTAATTTGCTAGTGCAACGTCTCCCTTACGTTTTGCTGGGAACGTCAAGCGGTAGCAGCTCCCTAAAAACGGAATCGCCATCGCCCACGTCTACCAGGCACCAGCGTTTATGACGGTCGATCTTTTTAACGCGAGCCTCTTGCCCCACCAAGGGACCCTGTTCTATGTGCAACACGCCATCTTCTATGCGCGCAACGCTGTTGCGCACCACTCCGTCGTCGTCCAGCACGCTGCGGTACCAATCCTGCGCATCGTCCGGCATGGGCATGTACGCCCGCTCCCTACTGCCGGCGATGCGACAGCCAAAGCTCAACTGGGCCAGGGCCCTATCGAGCGCGGCAGCATCGTGCGTAGCGACGAAGAAATAGACCTTGTACATAGGTTTGGTTTGGAGCGACCATGCGCCGTCCCGCTTAAACCAAAACTCCTTTTGCATCACAAAAGCGTCCTGCATCAGGTTGTGCGGGATAATGCGGCGGACCTTTTCGCAGGTCTCTCGCTCTTTACCGTTGGGGGTGTGGACCAGATACCAGCGGACACGGCCATGCTGGCTGTTGGTAGTGGCGCCACTAAAGGCACCGGGCAGCTGCTCTTGGCGCCGTGCCGTCTGTTCCATGTTCTCGCCCCCTCTTTTGGCTTTGCGACGCACGCGGATGCAGGGGCGTTAAGAACAGGCTTCTCGCTCGCAGCTAGGCGCAGTCGCAAAAGTACAGGTTTTTGTAGAGGGGTATGGAGATGTACCTACTGGCAGTACATTTTGCGTAATCTGGGCAAACGCTGATTAATTGCTCGTATAATGTCGTCTGTCGAAAGATACAAAAACCTGTACCTTTTTGTGCAACAAAAAAAGCCGCTCAACCAGCGGCTTTTCTTATTTAGGCATGAAAAAGGCGGCCGCCCTTTGTGGACGGTCGCCTTTGTTAATTGTTGTGAAGTTTGCCTTAGGCGCGAGCCTTGATCTCCTCGGTCACCTTGGCCACAAACTCGTCAACGCTCATCTGAACGGTCTCGTTCGAGCGATCGCGGACGGAAATGTTGCCGGCCTCGACCTCCTTCTCGCCCAAGATGAGCATGTAGGGCACGCGGTCGATGCTGCGGGCCTCACGGATCTTGTAGCCAATCTTCTCGTCGCGGTCGTCGCAGACCACGCGAATGCCGGCCTCCTCCAGCTTGGCGCACACCTCGTGGGCGTAGTCGCGGCTCTTCTCGGAGACGGGAAGTGCCTTGACCTGCACGGGAGACAGCCAGGTGGGGAACTTGCCCGCAAAGTGCTCAATCAGAATACCGATGAAGCGCTCGATGGAGCCAAAGCAAACGCGGTGCAGCATGATGGGGCGCTTCTTGGTGCCGTCAGCGTCCACGTACTCCAGGTCAAAGTTGAGCGGCATCTGGAAGTCGAGCTGCACGGTACCGCACTGCCAAGTGCGGCCGAGCGAGTCCTCCAGGTGGAAGTCGATCTTGGGGCCGTAGAAGGCGCCGTCGCCCTCGTTGACCTCGTAGTCCATGTGCAGCTGGTCCAGGGCGGTCTTGAGGCCCTCCTCGGCGCGAGCCCAGTCCTCGTCCGAGCCCATGGAGTCCTCGGGGCGGGTGGAAAGCTCAACGTGGTACTTAAAGCCAAACTTCTGGTACACGGAGTCGATGAGGTTGACCACGCCCACGATCTCGTCGGTCAGCTGGTCGGGACGCACAAACAGGTGGGCGTCGTCCTGGTTAAAGCAGCGCACGCGGAACAGGCCGTGCAGGGCGCCGCGCAGCTCGTGGCGGTGCACCAGGCCAATTTCGCCGGCGCGAATGGGCAGCTCGCGGTAGGAGTGCGGCTTGGAGGCGTACACCAGCACGCCGCCCGGGCAGTTCATGGGCTTAATGCAGTACTCTTCGTCGTCGATGACGGTGGAGTACATGTTGTCCTTGTAGTGGTCCCAGTGGCCCGAGGTCTTCCACAGCTGCTTGTTCATGATGAGCGGCGTGGAGATCTCCACGTAGCCGGCCTTGTGGTGAATCTCGCGCCAGTAGTCCAGCAGCGTGTTCTTAAGGATCATGCCGTTGGGCAGGAAGAACGGGAAGCCGGGGGCCTCATCGCGCATCATAAAGAGGTCCATCTCGCGGCCGATCTTGCGGTGGTCGCGCTTCTTGGCCTCCTCCAGCATGTGCATGTGCTCGTCGAGCTCTTCCTTGGTGGCAAAGGCGACGCCGTTGATGCGGGTGAGCATCTTGTTGTCCTTGTCGCCCTTCCAGTAAGCGCCCGAGACGCCGGTGAGCTTAAAGGCCTTCAGCGCCTTGGTGTAGCAGATGTGGGGGCCGACGCACATGTCGATGTAGTCACCCTGCTGATAGAAGGTGATGCGGGCGTCGTCGTCCAGGTCGCCGATGTGCTCGACCTTGTACTTCTCACCGCGCTCCTCCATAAGGGCGATGGCCTCGGCGCGGGGCTTCTCGTACACGGTGAACTTGAGGTTCTCCTTGACGATCTTCTTCATCTCGGCCTCGATCGCGGGGAAGTCGTCCTCGCTGATCTTGACGCCCTCGGGCAGGTCGACGTCGTAGTAAAAGCCGTTGTCGGTCGCGGGACCGTAGGCAAAATCGGCCTGGGGGTACAGGCGCTTGATAGCCTGCGCCATGATGTGCGCGGCAGAGTGGCGGATGACGTGCGTGACCTCGTCTTGCGGGAGCTCGGCCACCGAACCGTCATTGTAGAGTGCCTTCATGGGTATGTTTTCTCCTCTCGGATGCCTAATGCAAGTGCGTGCGATGCGCTCGGCGTTTTTGACTTGCATCATTATAGGCAGGTTGCCTTGGTATACAAGCGCCCGCCGCACCTTAATGGCACGGCGGGCGATTTTCTACGCATGCTTCATCGTGTAGGCGGGGCTGCGGGGCGCGCGTGGCTTGTGGCGCGTCCGTGGCGCGAGGCGGTTGCGCGGGATGCGCGGTGCCCGTGGCTTGCGGCCGGCCCGGCGATGGATGCGTTACTGAATGCGAGTTCGGCAGTAGGGGCAAACCTTCCAGTGCGCATCGAGCGGGCGATGGCAGCTGGGGCAGACGTTGCGAACCTGGGTATCGCACACCGGGCAGACGACGAAGTCCTTCTCGATGGGCGCGCCGCACTGCGGGCAGGTGCCGTACTGGGCAAGTTGGCGCTCGCGCAGGGCCATGTCCAGCTCCTGCTCCTCGCGGTCGGACGCATAGGAGTGCGGGCGCAGGACCAGGTAGGCGATGAGGCCTACAAACGGGATGAGGGCGATGATGCCCCATGCCACGTAGGCGCTGGCGCCGCGGCGGCGAGCGTCGATGAACACATAGACGACCGACAGCACATACAGGGCGATGATAAAGCCAACGAAGGCATAGACGACGCCCATAAGCTGCGGCGACATGAGCTCGGAGATGTACTTGGACATTACAGATACCTTTCGGAATATTAACAGTCCGGTCAAGTTTACCACGGGGTTTGTTTATATGGGACCACGGCTAGGGGCGGGGCTGGCGCGGACACAAACATCTCAATCTGTAACGGGTGGGAGCGGAATCCAGGTCTAGATGTTACAGATCGAGACAGAAGAATCTCTCCCGGGCTTAAATCTCAATCTGTAACGTCTATGACCGAAATTCCCCTCTTACTGTTACAGATTTAGACATTCGAAACCGACTGATTGGTTCATCTAAATCTGCCACTATTTACTGCGCCCGTTTTACCTACTGGTTTGTTGGGAAATATCCCAATTTATCCCAAGTGCGTCGCAAACGGAACGCGCCACCTGCTCACGGGAGGGACGAATATAATGTCGCCCCGACACGCCCGGCAGGGAGTGTCCCGTGAGCATTTCCATGAGGTCCCAGGGCATGTGCAGCTCCATCTCGCAGATGGTTCGCCACGAGTTGCGGAGGTTCGACCGTGGGATGTGCTCGATGCCCTCGGCTGCGCACCACTCCTTCCATCTATGATTGCACATCCCCCGGTTCATGGGCAGCCCGTCCCCGCGATCTGCTAGCTACTCGGAGCCTGCCGCGCGGCGCTCGTCTGCAATTTCGAGCGGGCGCCCGACGGCATCCGGCAGCACCACGACTGTGCGTATGGACTTCCGCGTCTTGAGTACGCCGTCCGCCGTGGGCTCGATGCCCGCTTGCTCCGTCTGGCGCACGAGGTCGACCGTTGCGAGCGTTGTGGATTCCGTCGCAAACGGCATGACCTCATCGGTGCGGATGCCCAGCGACTCACCCGACCGGTATGAGCCAAAGCACGCCATGATGAACGGCGCCTCGAGCGAGGTTCCGTGCAGCCGCTCCAGGATGTCCTTTGCTACATCGAGCGTGTATAGACGCTTGGAACGCTCGCGCGTCTTGCAGGTGGGCATGGTGTATTTCACAGTTGCGGCAAATGGGTCGATGGGCAGCACGACAAAGCCCAACACGGTTCCGTAAATCTTGCGCAGGGTGAGTAGGGCAGGGTCCGCCGTTGCTGCGGGGAGAGTCAGGGGACATTCCTGCAAGGTGCACGGGGCGCAGCTGGTCGACCGGCATCGAGCCTCACGCGCGGCGCCTCTGCTTGCGTGTCATATAATGTCCCTAGGTTGCCCGGAGCTATCTCCGTGTTACTCCGGCATCCTTGTTGTCACCCCGCCGCGCCAAGGTTCCAGCCGTGCGCGGTGGGGTTTCTTTATGTCTGGAGCCGTCAAAAACGCTTTGACGGCTTGGTTGGGCTCTAGCGCAGTTTGCTATAGGAGCTTCTGGTCTTCTGGCGCGGGTCTGAGGTCATGGACCTTGGTTATCCTCACGGACTTGTTCTCCCATGCTACGATCTCGTTCCGTCGTTGACGGAGCAACAGGTCCGCAATCATGTCGTCCCCGATGCCGAACGTGCGTTCACGCCTCGCGAGCTGGCCGAGGAAGTCGAAGTCCCCCATGTTCGCCGAGAGCTTCTGTCCGTTCCAGTAGAGTTCCCATTTGCGCTTGTCGCTGTACTCGAGCACGGGTTTCGCGACGTTGAGGTGCTGACCCTTCATGATGACGTCGCGCTCCTGCTCCGTCTCGCACTTGGGCGCCGTCCTGATGTCTTCGAAGTCGTCTCGTGAAGATTCGAAGCCGTCGACACCGTCTCCGCTTATCGATAGGCCGCCGATCTTCTCGTTGTCCGCGAGCGCGCCGAACATTGACGAGACGGCGGAGTCGACCTCATTGGAGCCACTGACCTTATAGACGTTCTGCGTGATATTGATGACTGAGTTGTTGCCAGCGGTTACCGAGATGCCGTCGCCAACGCGCTCGACGCTTTTCGGTGCTCCGTTCTTGCCGAGGAACCGGCGGAGCTCGAGATAGCCCTTGAAGGCGCTCAGCACCGGCTCGAGCTGATCGCTCGTTTGGCTCAGTGTCCCAAGTATGCCTGGCAGGTCTTTTACGACCGCTTGGAGAATGGCTTCCAGGCAGCCGGGGCGAGTTGCGGTTATCTCGACGTCGATGACCGCATTCGGATCAAGTTCTCTTGCCGAAGCCTGTACGGCCCTCGAGTAGCCGAGGAGCGCCGCGGTGAACGTGCCGACTGAGACCCCTTCCAGATCACCCTCGAATTTGAAGGTTATTGTTTTACGCTCCATCACATGTCTCCATATCCGAATCACCTCGGTGGATAATTCTATCCTCTCGTTGGAATGCTCATAAACGAAGAAAGGCGACTGTCCTCGGGGACAGCCGCCTTTCCTTTGGACGCCGGCCCCGTGGGGTCCCCGCGTCAATACCGCTGTCCAAATTACCGTTTGCCGTCGGCGCGGTCAAGCCGTCACCCATTTTCGCGACCCCACGAAAATGGGAACCACTGGCGTTTTGATAGGCCCTTGTGCCCGTCACGCCTTGCCGTTCAGACGCTTCGTCATACGCTCGAAGTCGTTCTCGTAGGCCTTGTCCTGGAGCTTCTGGAACTCATGGAAGCGCTCCTTGGCGATCTTGTCGGCCGTCTTCTTGTTGCGGTTGCCGAGGCCCTTGAGCACCTCGCGCGCGCTGAATGTCAGGAAGCCGTCGAGCAGGCGCTCGCAGTCCTCCATGCTCGTAAGGACGTGCCGCTCGGCCCTGTCCTCGAGCGTGTCGAGCAGCATCGTGACGAGGCGGTTCAGCTGCCTGATCTCGTCCTCGGACAGGTAGTTCTTGGCCACGGTGACGTCCGAGGAGTGGATGCGGCCCTCGGGGCCTCCCTTCCACGACGTGAGCCCCATGTTGGGCTTGGAGGGGTCGGAGCGCCCCTGGACGATCTCGGCCGCGGTGTGCCCGGTGACGGCGTAGTGCATCTTGTTCTGGACCGCGGCGTAGAAGTTCTTGGCCATGGTCGAGTCCTTGTCGTAGTCGAAGCTGCACTCCTGGAATATGTCGGTGATCTTGAGCCACACGCGCCGCTCGCTCGCGCGGATGTCGCGGATGCGGGCGAGCAGCTCGTCGAAGTAGTCCTTGCCGAAGGGCCGGCCGTTCTTGAGCATGTCGTCGTTGAGGACGAAACCCTTGGTGATGTACTCCTTGAGGGTCGCCGTGGCCCACTGGCGGAAACGGGTCGCGCGCAGCGAGTTCACGCGGTATCCGACGGCAATGATGGCATCGAGCGCGTAGAAGTCGACCATATATGTCTTGCCATCTGAGGCAGTTGTTGCAATTTTTGCAACAACTGCGTCTCGGGCAAGCTCACCCTCTTCGAAGATGTTCTTCATGTGGCGCGAGATGGTCGACTTGTCCTTGTCGAACAGCTCGGCGATTTCCTTCTGGGGCATCCAAAGCGTTTCGTTCATGTAGCGCACCTGCACCGGCACGTTTGTCCCCTCGGACTGGTACAGGACGATCTCGGCCTGGATAGGGTCTTCCATATATCTTCCTTTCCGTTGAATGCCTACGCGGACCTTACTTGATCCGCTTCCAGCCCTTCGCCTTCAGGCGCTGCAGCCTGAGCTTGGGACAGCTCGGCCTGGTCGCGTGCCGTCTCCAAGATCTTCGAGCGCCTCTTCTCGGTGCTCTGCCGGTAGCAGGTGATCAGCTCGCCCTCCGCGCCTGCCGGCGCCGTCGGCTTGCCCTCGGGATGCTCCTCGTACCATCCGAGCAGGTCGTTGGGGTCGGTGTTGAATACTTCGCAGAGCGCACCCACGAGCTCTGCATTCGGATAGCTCTCCTCGCGCTCCCAAGACTGAATAGTTCGGAATGACTTGCCGACTTTTTGTGCTAGCTCCTTTTGGTTTAGCCCCTGGGCTTCTCGGCGCTCTCTTAGACGAAGGTTCATCCTCACTCCTTTCTTTACGTTAAGTGAATAGTAAACAAAAAATGTCTTTACACAAAAAAATGTTGCTCATTTGATTAACAGGGGCATAAAACTATTCATATTGAAATTCGACAGACAGAAAAACGTCTCTAAGGAGGAACGAATGGACTTCAGTAAGGAGCTGGCGGGGATATCCGCGCCGCACGCGCCCGAGCTGACCTTTCTCAGGCTGAGGTCGCTTCCAAAGTCGGAATGAACGTCAGCACTTTCGCGAAGTACGAGAGTGGCGATTACATTCCTGGAGCCGACAAGCTCTTGGCTATCTCGCAGGTTCTTGGTTGTCCGCCCAACGACCTGATGGGCTGGAACACGGACGAGGCCGCATAGGGATGGAGGAAGAGGAATGACTGGGAGGAGCTACGAGCTGCCCGACGACATCACGACCCTGGGTGGCATGGTGATCTTTGTGTTAATAAACACGGATATTTGGGTGCACGTCCGTGTGGCTTTCGTATCCCCAAATTATCCCAAGTGCATGTGCTAACCCGTTTTTACGCGCTTGTGCCGTTGTTGCCGTACTTAAACTCGCAGGTAAGCAGTGTGTTCGATTTTGTCGTTCTTACTGGTCAGTACTGCCACAACTAGACCCCAAAACAGTCCCCAGATGTTACAGATCGAGACAGAAGAATCTCTCCCCGGCTTCAATCTCAATCTGTAACATCTTGGACCTCAAAAACCTTCTTACTGTTACAGATCGAGACAAACCTCCGGCACCGGGGTCAGCAGACAAAAACGTCGACGTTACCGAGCTTCCCCTCGTCTGCCGTTGGCGGGTGTTGCGGGGCTGTTCGCCGCATTGCCGCCGCACTGGGGGTGTGCGGACCGTAGGATAGTCTTATTGACGGCCTGTCAACTCGTCTGGGAGGCACTGTGACAGAAACGTTTGATATCGCGATTGTCGGCGCGGGCATCACCGGATGCGCCATCGCGCGGCAGCTCGCGCGATTTGACCTTTCCATTTGCGTGGTCGAGGCGGCTAACGATATTGCGCTGGGCGCGTCGAAGGCCAACGGCGGCCTGGTGCACGCCGGCTACGATCCGGCGCCGGGAACCGTAAAGGCACAGGTCAACGCCCGTGGCTGCGAGTTGTACGGTACATGGGCACAGGAACTGGGCTTTCTGTTCTGCCGCACTGGGTCGATGGTATTGGGCTTTAACGACGAGGACCGCGCGCATCTGGAGAAGCTGCGGTGCAACGGCCATGTCAACGGTGTGCCCGAGCTGTCGATCGTCGGACCCGACCGCATCCACGAACTGGAGCCGCGCGCCAGTGCCGATGCAACGTGCGCGTTGTGGTGCCCCTCCACTGGCTTTGTCGACCCGTTTGAGGTTGCCATCGCCGCGATGGAGAACGCCGTGGCCAACGGGGTGACGTTCATGCGGTCCGCGCCGGTGGAAGCGATTGAAGTCGCGGGCTCGGGCGACGACGCGCGCTTTACGCTGGTGACGCCCGCCGGCGATGTGCGCTGCCGTTACCTGATCAACGCCGCGGGCAACGGTGCCGCAGACATCTCGCATATGGCGGGCGCCGAGGAGTTCCAGATGGTCTGGCGCCAGGGCAACATCGTAGTGCTGGACAAGGAGTCGCGTGCGCTCATGCCGCTCTACCCCGTTCCCACGCCAATTTCCAAGGGCGTCATCGTGACGGGGACCGTTCATGGCAACACCGTGATTACCGCGACGGCCGCCGTGCGCGAGCCAGGCGATACACAGACCTACGTTACCGATGTCAACGCGCTGCTGAGCGGCGCGCGCAAGCTGGTGCCCGATCTGGACACGCGTCGCGTGGTACGCGCGTTTGCCGGCGGGCGTCCGGTCATTCAGGTAACGAACGACTTCTTTATTGGAGAGTCGGCCGTCGTACCGGGGCTGTTCCAGGCGGCAGGCATTCAGTCGCCGGGCGTGGCGAGCGCGCCAGCCATCGCCGAGCGCATGGAGCAGGTGTTACGCAATGCCGGCGTAGCCCTGCGCGAACGGGACGATTGGGACCCGATTCGCCATGCGCCGGACGACTTTGACCGCGCCCCGCTTGCGCGCAAGGAAGAGCTCATTGAATCCGACCCCGCGTGGGGGCAGATCGTCTGCCGCTGCGAGACGGTGCCCGAGGCCGAGATCGTGGCCGCGATCAGACGCCGCCCGGGCGCGGTTTCGGTCGAGGGCGTCAAGCGCCGCTGTCGTGCCGGCATGGGTCGGTGCCAGAGCGGCTTTTGCCAGAGCCGCGTGGTAGCGATCCTGGCGCACGAGCTGGGCTGCGACCCCAGCGAGGTGCTGTTGGAGGATGCCGGTTCTTGGCTGGTCGAGGGACCGCTGAAGGGGGTGCGCTAGGATGGCGACGTTTAATATGCGCGACGGACGCGCGGAGGCCGGAGCTACCGAGGCGGTGCAGACGCAGGCGTTCGACGTGGTTGTTATCGGCGGCGGACCTGCTGGCATGGCGGCTGCGCTCGCCGCGCATAAGGCCGGCGCCCACGTGGCCATCGTGGAGCGCGAGCAGCATCTGGGCGGTATCCTGCGCCAGTGCATCCACCCCGGTTTTGGCCTTTCGCACTTTAAACAGGAGCTCACCGGTCCCGAGTACGCGCAGCGCTTTATCGACCAGGTGCGCGAGACCAACATTGCGCTGTACTTGGGCAGCATGGTGCTTGGGATTGATTCGGACGAGGGCGCGAGCGCTTCGGGCGTGGACGAGGCCGCGGGAGATGCCGCAGTTCATACCGTCACGCTCATGAGCCGCGCCGGCATGTTGCAGCTCACCGGACGCGCGGTCGTCCTTGCCATGGGTTGCCGCGAACGCACCCGCAGTGAGATCAAGATTCCCGGCAGCCGACCCGCCGGCGTGTTTACGGCCGGCCTGGCGCAGCGATACATCAATATCGAGAACCTCAAACCTGGCTCGCGCGCCGTCATTTTGGGCTCGGGCGACATCGGACTCATCATGGCACGCCGCTGCACGCTCGAGGGGATTTCGGTTGAGGGCGTGTACGAACTCATGCCGTACGCTAACGGCCTGCGCCGCAATGTGAAAAACTGCCTGGACGACTTTGGCATTCCGCTGCATCTGTCTACCACGGTCACGCGCGTGATCGGGCACGACCGCGTGGAGGCCGTCGAAGCGAGCCAGGTCGACGAGCACCTTGCGCCCATTCCGAGAACCGGGCGCATTGTTCCGTGCGACACGCTGCTGCTTTCGGTGGGTCTGATTCCCGAGAACGAGCTTTCGGTTGCCGCGGGCGTGGAGCTGGACCCACGTACGCGCGGAGCCGTGGTGGACCAGAGCCTGCAAACGGGCGTGCCGGGCATATTTGCCTGTGGCAACGTGCTGCACGTACACGACCTAGCAGACAATGTGACGACCGAGTCCGAACGCGCCGGTGCGGCTGCGGCGGCATGGGCGTTGAGTAGCGGCACGGGCGCTGGGACGGACGCCGTGAGCGCGAGCTGCGAGCTCGCGGTCTCCCCCGCCGGCATTGCCGGCTACGCACTGCCGGGACGCATCACGGCCGCGGCGCTCACCAAGGTCAACTTCCGCGTGCGCCGGCCAGTCGATGCCGCCCGAGTGCGCCTCCTGGTTAACGGCGAAGAATTATTTGCCGGCAAAGTCCGTCCGTTTAAGCCAAGCGTCATGAAGAGTTTCCCGCTGCCGGCGAAGGTGATTCAGCAGGCGCTCGATCTGGGCGCAAGTGAAATCGTCCTGTCCGTCGATCCCGTAGAGGAGGCATAAGGCCATGAGTGACAACGCGACTGAGACACTGCGGTTCAACTGCACCACCTGCCCGTCCGAATGCCTCCTGGCCGTGGAAGTCGAGCGCGACGCCGATGGCCACGTGGCGGAGGTGCGCCGCGTGACCGGCAACAGCTGCCCACGCGGCGATAAGTTCGCGCATCAGGAGCTCACCTGCCCCATGCGAGTACTCACCACCACCGTAGCCGTCTCCGGCGGCGACGAAGTTCTGCTCCCCGTACGCACAGCCGAGGCCATCCCGCTCGAACTCCACGCCCAAGCCATGGCTCTCATCCGTGGCTTAGTCGTCAACGCCCCCATCCACATGGGCGACATAATCCTCCCCAACCTCCTAGACACCAACATCAACCTAGTCGCCAGCATGGACATCGACCAAGCCTAACCAGTCATTTTAGGACGGGGCTCTTTCAGCTACCCCACCATCACCCCCCATCCCCTCCTGGGTTGCGGTGAAATAGTTCCTGTTTTCCGCCAAAATCCCGGCATCCAGGAACTATTCCACCGCAACTTTCTTATGGATCAGATTTTAGGCTGCTGCCAGATTAATGCCATTTCAAAACTACCCCGGTTTACGGGGCTAAATCGATAACCACCAACCATACCGACCATTTTCGATTTTCGCCAAGCCATCTACCTGCGGTTTTATTTTCGCCATTTCAGCCATAGTCGGACAAACCCAATCCAGCGCCGTAATCCGACATAGTTTTGAAAACCTGCTAATACGGCACAAGGCTTTTTGACTACTTTCGCTGCTACGTCCATCCCCCCCACCTGAGTTGCGGTGAAATACGGACTGTTTACCGGCCTGGAGTCGCTCAACAGTCCGTATTTCACCGCAACTCATGAGGGTACGTATGGGATACCATGGTGGCACCCTAGCGAAAGGATGTTTCATGGCACATATCGATGACCAGCGTGTGGCGCGCGTGCTCGATGTGCTCGAGGCTCAGCACCCCGGCTCACAGCTGCTCGTAAACGACCCGCGGTCGATCTATTACCTGACCGGTTTTTATGCCGATATGTTCGAGCGTTTTTGCGGCGTGCTGCTCGCGCGCGATGCAGAGCCGGTGATCCTGGTCAACGCACTGCATCAGCTACCCGAGTACGACAATGCCCGTGTGGCCTACCACACCGATACCGATATCGTGGCCGACGCCATCGCGCGCGAAGTCGATCCGACCAAGCCACTCGGCATCGATACCGTCATGCGCTCCGGCTTTTTGATGCCCCTCATGGAGCGTCATGCCGCAAGCGAGTTCTTCCTGGGCGACTTTGCCGTCACCGCCGCGCGCACCTACAAAGACGCTACCGAGCAAGAACTCATGCGCGTGTCCTCGGCCGCCAACGACGCCGTGATGGACGACGCGATCAAACTCGTTCACGAGGGCGTGACGGAGCGTGAGGTCGCGGACCAGATGCTCGGCCTGTATCGCAAGCACGGCTGCGAAGGATTTAGCTTCCCGCCCATCGTGAGTTTTGGCGCCAATGCCGGTGATCCGCACCACGAGCCTGATGATACGGTGCTCAAGCGCGGCGACGTGGTGCTGTTAGACATCGGCGGACGCCGTCGCAACTACTGCTCGGACATGACGCGCACGTTCTTTTGGGGCGAGCAGGACGAGGAGACCGCGCGCATCTACGACATCGTCCGCCGCGCCAACGAGGCGGCCGAGGCGCTCATCGCGCCAGGCGTGCGCATGTGCGACCTGGACCGCGCCGCGCGCGACGTGATTGAGGACGCAGGATACGGCAAGTACTTCACGCATCGCCTGGGCCACTCAATCGGCCTGCAAGATCACGAGCCGGGCGACGTCTCGCTCGTTAACGAGCAGGTTATTGAGCCGGGCATGACCTTCTCCATCGAGCCCGGCATCTACCTCCCCGGCCGCACCGGCGTCCGCATCGAGGACCTGGCCCTCGTGACCGAGACCGGCGTCGAGATCCTCAACGCCTACCCCCACGACCCAGTCCGCCTAGACTAGCCAATGTGACAAAGGGACAGTCCCTTTGTCACATCCCGCTAACGCCGCGCCACGAAAACGGCCTATCTACTACGTTTAACCCGCATGGGTCCACCATGCGGGTCTTTTTTGAAAATCGGCAAGCCGTCTACCTGCGGTTTTAATTTCCTGATTTTCCGTGTGGTCGAGGGTAGTCGGTAAAACGTAGTAGATAGGCCCATTTCGTGGCGAGCGGGTCAATTCGGGGCACAGGATGGGTTAGCGCAGCAGGCCGGCTACTTCGCCGGCTAGGGTAATGGTACCGGCGGCCACGAAGGGCTCACCCGCGGCATCGAAGGCAGCGAGGGCCTCGGATACGCTGGGATATACGCCCGCAAGTTTGTCAGCATCCACCAGCGCGGCGAGTTCCTCTGCCGGCAGGGCGCGGTCGGAATCGGTCTGGGTCACGACTACGCGCGGGAAGGCCGGGATCAGCACGTCGACGATGCCCGCCACGTCCTTGTCGGCCAGCGCGGCACACAGCAGCGTGGGACGATTATCCACGCACGGATCGATCTCATCCAGGGCGCTCACAAAGTTCTCGCAGCTCTGAGGGTTATGGCAGGCGTCAATCAGCTTGAGTGGATCGGTACCCAGCACATCAAAACGACCCGGCGTGGGACAGCCCATAAGCGAGGCATCGAGCGCGTCGTGATTGAGCTCGCGACCCAGATACCCCTCGCACAGCATAATCGCGCACGCGGCATTCTGCGGCTGATAGGCCGGCTTGACCATGCTCGACGTATAGATCGCACGCGGCGTGGTGCAGCTAAACTCAACCGTGTCGCCCACGTGTTCCGGCAACTTGGTCGTAGCGTGACTTACCACGAGTGGCACAACGCCGCACTCACGGCAACGGGCATCCATCACACGCTGAACGCTCGCTTCGTGCGTTCCCTCGCCCAAAACAACCAAGCGCGCGGGCTTAATAACCGCAGCCTTCTCCCCCGCAATGGCCTCGAGCGTGTCGCCCAAAATGCGTGTATGGTCGAGTCCGATACCCGTAATGGCAACGGCGACGGGATCGGTCGCACTCGTAGCGTCCCAACGTCCACCCATGCCGACCTCGAGCACGGCCACGTCCACGCAAGCCTCGGCAAACATGGTCAGTCCAGCCACGGACAAAAGATCGAAGGGCGTAATAGCACGGAGCTCCTCGCCTGCCGCCTCACGACGCGCGTTGAGACGACGACCCGCCTCATACGCCGCGGAGACGCCATGGGCAAAGACCTCGTCAGAGACGACCTTGCCGTCAATCTCCATGCGCTCGGGATAGCGCACCAGATGAGGCGACGTAAAGAGCGCCGTCTTAACGCCCTCACCACGCAAAATGGCAGCCGAGAACCGCGTCGTCGAGGTCTTTCCATTGGTTCCGGCGATCTGGACGCAATCATAGAACTCGTCAGGACGACCAAGCTCATCGAGCATCTCGACGACGGTCTCGAGCAACGGCGTGGAATAACGCGCAATTTTGCCCGTATCGGCCGCAAGCGCAACAGCCTCATCAAAAGAAAGTTCCGGAACCTCAAACGGCACCGAATACAACCCAGAACGCTTAGCCATAACCAAAGCCCCCTCAACATAAAAAGAGGCCCGTAATCAACAACGAGCCCCTCCCATTCAAAAAATCAGCCAAACACCGCTTTGCAGCGAGATCAAGGCCACAACCCAGTGGCCCTACCAGGCAGGCAGCGGACGCCCCCGTAACCGCTATGGGAGCGGTTTGGGGCTTTGCTCGATACAAGTTCCGCACGAGCCGAAGGCCACTTAATGTGGCCTTCGTGCGAGCAGGACTGTCCGCAGTAGCGAGCAATGCCCCAAACCGCGTCCCCCAGTAACCCTTACGAGAAGTCAGCAACCTGCGAGGTCAGCGCCGCCAGGATCTCCTTGAGCTCAGCTGCACGGTCCCTCTTCTTCTGGACCACGGCGGGCGCGGCCTTGGCCACAAAGCCCTCGTTGGCCAGCGTCTTCTCGCAGCCGGCAAGCTCCTTCTGGGCCGCGGCAATCTCCTTCTCCAGGCGCGCCTTCTCGGCCGAAAGGTCAACCTTGCCCTCGAGCACCACAAAGACCTCGACACCGCTGTCGACCACGGCAATGCTCGCGGCCGGCTTCTCAACGTCGGTGCCCATGACCAGCGAGGCGGTATTCGCCAGCGGCTCAATCGTGGAGCGCAGGCTCTCGAGCTTCTCGATGTCCTCGGCACCGGCGCGCACGACCACGTCGAGCTCGGCCTTGGGGCTCAAGCGATAACGCGAACGCGTGGCGCGGGCGGCCGAAACGACAGCGCGGCAAAGCTCAAACGCGCGCTCGGCGGGCTCATCGACATACTTGGCGTAGTCGGCGGGCTCCGGCCACTTGGCGATCATAAGCGCCTCGGCGCGGTCTAGGTTGCCCTCGGCGTCCAAGTCAAGCACGCTCGCCGGCATGTTGTCCCAGATCTCCTCGGTGACAAACGGCATAAGCGGGTGCATCAGGCGAATGGAGGTGTCGAGCACAAAGATCAGGTTGCGCTGAGCCTGCAGACGGCCCTCGCCCTTCAGGCGGGCTTTGGTGACCTCGACGTACCAGTCGCAGACCTCGTTCCAGAAGAACTGCTGCACGCCGCGGGCCATATCGCCAAAGGTGTAATTCTCAATACCCTCGGTGACCATTTTCACGGCCTTGGCCAGGCGGCTGAACATCCAGGCGTCGGCCGGGGTCTCCACGACCGGCTCGCCGGGCGTGTAGCCCTCCATGTTCATGAGCAGGAAGCGGCTGGCGTTCCAGATCTTCGTCACAAACGACTTGGCCTGGTCGGTACGCGGGCTGTCGATGAGCTTCTTGGTCTTCTTATCGATGTTTGCGTCGAACTTGACGTCCTGGTTGTTGGTGCACAGCGTGAGCAAGTTGTAACGCATGGCGTCGGCACCGTACATGCCAATGAGGTCCATGGGGTCAACGCCGTTGCCCTTGGACTTGGACATGCGGCTGCCGTCCTTGGCAAGGATCGTCGGGTAGATGACGACGTCCTTAAACGGCACCTCGTCCAGGAAGTACAGCGAGCTCATGACCATGCGGGCGACCCACAGCGCGATGATGTCGCGCGCGGTTACGAGCGCCGTCGTGGGGTGATGACCCTCGAGCAGCTCCGGCTTTTGCGGCCAGCCCTGCGTGGCGAAGGTCCACAGCTGCGAGCTGAACCAGGTGTCCAGCACGTTCTCGTCCTGGTGCACGTGATGGCCGCCGCACTTGGGGCACACGTCGGTGTCCTCGGTCAGGGCGTCCTCCCAGCCGCAGTCCTCGCAGTAGAACACGGGGATGCGGTGGCCCCACCACAGCTGACGGCTGATGCACCAGTCCTTGAGGTTCTCCATCCAGGTGGTGTAGGTCTGCGTCCAGCGCGCGGGGTGGAAGGTGACCTTGCCGGAGTTGACGGCGTCGAGCGCCGGCCCCTTGAGCTTGTCGACGGCGACAAACCACTGCTCGGACAGCCAAGGCTCCAGCGCGGAGTCGCAGCGGTAGCAGTGCATGACAGAGTGGTCGTGCTCGTCCACGTGATCGAGCAGGCCATGCTCGTCGAACCACTTGATGACGGCCTCGCGGCACTCGTCACGGTTCATGCCGGTGAACTCGCCGTAGCCCTCGACGACCACCGCATGTTCGTCGAAGATGTTGATCTGCGGCAGGTCGTGGGCCTGACCCATGGCGTAGTCGTTGGGGTCGTGGGCAGGCGTGACCTTAACGAAGCCGGAGCCGAAGTTGGCGTCGACATGCCAATCCTCAAAGATGGGGATCTCGCGGTTGACGATCGGCAGCATGACGGTCTTACCCACGAAGGCGGCCTTCTCGGGGTCCTTCGGGGAAACGGCAACGCCCGTGTCGCCGAGCATGGTCTCGGGGCGCGTGGTGGCGACGACGATGTAGTCCTGGCCGTTGACCGGCTCGGTCAGCGGGTAGCGAAGGTGCCACAGATGGCCCTTCTCGTCCTTGTACTCGGCCTCGTCATCCGAAATGGCGG
The DNA here is from genome assembly GCA_900540905.1 of uncultured Collinsella sp. GTDB lineage: Bacteria > Actinomycetota > Coriobacteriia > Coriobacteriales > Coriobacteriaceae > Collinsella. The sequence goes on from UQHR01000011.1 coordinate 42,561, forward strand.
TGGTGCAGTTGGGGCACCAGTTGACGATGCGCTTGCCGCGGTAGATCAGGCCGTCGTGATACCAGTCGCAGAAGACCTTGCGCACGGCCTGGGCATAGTCCTCGTCCATGGTGAAGCGCTCGTTATCGAAGTCGACGGAGCAGCCCATGCGCTTGATCTGCTCGACGATGATGCCGCCGTACTCGTGGGTCCAATCCCAGCAGGCGTCGACAAACTTGTCGCGACCGATCTCCAGGCGGCTGATGCCCTCGCTCTTGAGCTTCTTGTCGACCTTGGTCTGCGTGGCGATACCGGCGTGATCGGTGCCGAGCACCCAGCGCGTGGACTTGCCGCGCATGCGGGCCATACGAATGATGGCATCCTGGATGGAGTCGTCGGTGGCGTGACCCATGTGGAGTTTGCCGGTCACGTTGGGAGGCGGAATGGTGACGGTGCAGTCGCCCACGCCCTCGCGGCGCTTGTAGTAGCCGCCGTCGAGCCACTTCTGCAGGATCGCCGGCTCGTTGGTCGACGGATCGTAGTTCTTGGGCATCTCTTCCATATATCTCTCCCTATCCCACCGGCGTGTCCGCCTGCTTGGTTTTCGCTCGGTCAGGTCCTGGCTCGCACGAAGAGCACATTTAGTGCTCTTCGGCTCGTGCGGAATCTACGAAAACCAAGCAGGCGGACACGCCTTAGGTATCGATTACTTCAGTCTGAAGGTACTAACTTGACAATCTCACAGAATAGCACAGGCATACCTGCCGAAAAGGGACAGGTTTATTTTGGTAGGTTTTATCAGGGGAAACGACATTTGCCCATATAAAAACCGACCAAGATAAACCTGTCCCTAAAAGGCAGGCCCCGCGGTGGTTGCCGCGGGGCCTGAATTCAAGCTATTTACCCGTAGATGCGTTGGGGCTGTTCTTCGCCCTTTACGGAGGCTTCGGTCACGATGACCTTGGTGACACCCTCCTCGCTGGGGAGGTCGAACATCGTCTGCTGCAGCACGTCCTCGCAGATGGAGCGCAGGCCGCGGGCGCCAGTCTTGCGGGCAAGCGCCATACGGGCGATCTCGTGCAGAGCGGCGTCCTCAAACTCAAGCTCAACGTTCTCGAGCTGGAACATCTTGCGGTACTGACGCACCACGGCGTTCTTGGGCTCGGTCAGGATCGACACCAGGTCGTCCTCGTCGAGCGCCTGCGTCTGGGTGACGACGGGCGTACGTCCCACAAACTCGGGGATCATGCCAAAGGCGTTGAGGTCCTGCGGGAGCACCTGGCGCAGCAGATCGTTCTCGTCGACCGAGGTGGGGCCGGCGATCTCGGAGTTAAAGCCCACGCCCTTGTTGCCCACGCGATCGGCGATGATCTTGTCCAGACCCACAAAGGCACCGCCGCAGATAAACAGAATGTTGGTCGTGTCGATCTGCAGCAGCTCCTGCTGGGGATGCTTGCGGCCGCCGGTGGGCGGAACGCTTGCCACCGTGCCCTCAAGAATCTTAAGCAGCGCCTGCTGAACGCCCTCGCCCGAAACATCGCGGGTGATGGAGAGGTTCTCGGCCTTGCGGGCGATCTTGTCAATCTCGTCCACGTAGATAATGCCAACCTGCGCGCGCTCAATATCGCCATCGGCGGCATTGATGAGCTTGAGCAGGATGTTCTCCACGTCCTCGCCCACGTAGCCGGCCTCGGTGAGCGCGGTAGCATCGGCAATGGCAAACGGCACCTCGAGGATGCGCGCGAGCGTCTGGGCGAGCAGCGTCTTACCGGTACCGGTGGGACCGAGCAGCAAAATGTTGGACTTGGCGAGCTCTACCTCGTCCATATCATCGTCGAGCTGCGAATCCAAGCCGTCGTCAAAGGCCGAAAGCGCAGCGCCACCCTCGATCACGCGGCGGTAATGGTTGTACACGGCAACCGACATGGCACGCTTGGCGTCCTCCTGGCCCATGACATAGGCCGAAAGCTCGTCATAGATCTCGTGCGGCGTCGGCACATGCGTGATGACCTGGCGGGCGTCGTCCTCGAGCTCAAAGCCCTCAGCCTCGGGATCCATGGCAGGCTGGGACGCAGCCTGGCCGTGATCGTTGAGGAAGCCCGGCAGCTTGCCGTTGCGGGCAGCGTCCATAAAGTCCGAAGCCAGCGACTCCTCCAGGATCTCGGAGCAGGCGGCAACGCACTCGTCGCAGATAAAGATGTTGGTCGGACCCTTTACAAGGCGACGAACCTGCCCCTGCTCTTTTCCGCAGAAGGAGCAGCGGATGGGGTTGCCGTTCTCGTCGAAGCCGTCCTGCATGTTACCGGCCATCCTAGGCGTCCTTCGCGGCAAGGTCACGCGAGGTGACAATGCGATCGATCAGACCGTAGTCGAGGGCCTCGGCAGCCGTGAGGTAGTTGTCGCGCTCGGTATCGGCCTGGACCTTCTCGATGGGCTGACCCGAGGCGTCGGACAGAATCTGGTTGAGCTCGCGACGGGTCTTCTTGATCTCCTCGGCCACAATCTCGATCTCGGTCTGCTGACCTTGGGCGCCACCGCTGGGCTGGTGAATCATGACCTTGGAGTGCGGCAGGCAGAAGCGCTTGCCCTTGGCGCCGGCCGAAAGCAGCACGGCGGCCATAGACGCGGCCATACCGACGCAGATGGTGGAGACCTGCGGCTTAATGAAGTTCATGGTGTCAAGAATCGCCAGGCCGGAGTAGACCTCGCCACCGGGCGAATTGATGTAGAGCGAGATATCCTTCTCGGCATCCTGGCTCTCAAGATGCAGCAGCTGGGCAACGACCAGGTTGGCGCTGACGGAGTTAATCTCCTCGCCCAAGAAGATGATGCGGTCGTTGAGCAGGCGCGAATAGATATCGTAGCTGCGCTCGCCGCGCGGCGTCTGCTCGATAACGTATGGCACGAGGGCGGAATCGAACTTAGCGATCATACGCATCTCCATTTCTCTCTTACGGACCAAATTGGTTCTAGATAAACGTACGGTGCCCGCATGCTATGCATTGGCTGGCACCGTACGAAGCAACCGGATAACCGGTGTATAACTTTACCCCATCACGGGCGCAGGCATGCGCTCGCGGGCAAGGTGGCGAGAATTACTCGGCGTCCTTGGCGGTCTCGTCGACCTCGGTCACCTTGGCGTTCTCGACCAGGTGGTCGACGGCCTTCGAGCGACGGATGGACTCACGGACGGCAGGCATGCGGCCATCGGCGATGAACTCGGTCTTGGAAGCCTCGACGTCCTTGACGCCGGCCTTCTCGAACTCGGCGTTGATGTCGTCCTCGGTGACCTCAATCTTGAGCTCGCGGGCAAGGGCGTCGAGAGCCAGGGACTCACGGGCAACGTCGTTGGCCTGCTTGTGCAGGTCACCGATGAACTGCTCCATGGTCAGGCCGGAAGCGGGCAGCCAGGTGTCCAGCGTCATGCCGCGGGCAGCGAGGTTGGACAGGAAGTTCTGGCCAAGCTCCTCAAAGACGGACTGCTCGTAGTCGGCGTCCATCTCGTCGAGCTGCAGGCGCTCGGCGAGAGCGGAAACGCAACGGTTCTCCTTCTCGGCCGGGAGGCGGGAAGCCTTGTCCTGCTCGATCTCGATCTTGATGGCGTCCCGCATAGCGTCGATGCTGTCGAAGCCAAAGTCGGACTTGACGAGCTCGTCGGTGAGCTCGGGGGTGTTGCGAACCTTGATGCCCTTGACGGTGACCTCGACGGTGTGGGTCTCGGCCTCCTCGCCCTCCTCGACCTCGTCGGTCCAGGTAACGGTCTTGACGTCGTCAACGTTGGCGCCAATCAGGGCCTCGTTGAACTCCTTGGGGTTGCTGTCGCTACCGGCGATGAGCATGCGGCCCTCGGCAGCGAAGTTGTCGGCGTTCTCGACGGCCTTGAGGTCGACGGTGACGTAGTCCTCGGCCTCGACGGCGCGACCCTCGACGTCCTCGAAGGTGGCACGGTAGTTGAGAAGCATCTCGACCTGGTTGTTGATCTCGGACTCGGTGACCTCCGCGGGGGGCATCTCGATCTCGACAGCGTCGAAGGAGGAGAGCTCAGCGGCGGGACGCAGGGAGAACTCGACGGTGTAGGTGTAATCCTCGTGATCCTTGGCGAGGTCGAGCTCCTTGTAGTCACCATTTTTGGTGGGGACGATGTCCAGCTCGTTGAGGACGGCGGGCTCGTTGGCGGCGATCAGGTCGTTGGTGGCCTGAGCGAGGGTAGCCTCGGCGCCAAGAGCGGAGTCGATGACCGGACGGGGAGCCTTACCGGCACGGAAGCCCGGGAAGCGGTACTTCTTGGCGGTCTCCTTGTAGGCCTTCTTGATCGCGGCGTCGACGTCGGCGGCCGGGATGGTGACCGTAGCGGTGAGCTTGGCGTCCTTGACGTCAGAAGCGGTGATGTTCAACACGTTCCTCCTCATACTGCCCAGCTTATCTGAGGTGCTGGTACCTTTTTGCAACAAGCGTCGCGAGGGCATAAGCCGACGCAGGTGCGTTGGTGCGGGCGAAAGGACTCGAACCTTCACGGGAATCCCACCAGAACCTAAATCTGGCGCGTCTACCAATTCCGCCACGCCCGCATGAGCGCACAGACTAGGAATGATAGCAGATACGAACGGCAAGCGCACGCACACCTTTTACAGGCTCACGACCTCACCACGAGTGCAAAAGGTGGGGCGAGTTGTCCAGCCCCGCCAATTACGACTTATTCGCTGACCCGCTACTCCCCCAGCAGGGCCTTCTCGGGCGTGATGGGCAGCGAGCGGACCTGATGTCCGGTGGCGTGTGCCACGGCTGAGGCCACGGCGGCGAGCGGCGTGTTGATAACGACCTCACCGATCGACTTGGCGCCAAACGGGCCCGTCGGCTCGTAGCTCGGCTCAAAGGCCACGCGAATGCTGCCGATATCCAGGCGCGTGGGCAGCTTGTAGCTCATAAAGTTGCCGGTGCGCAGACGGCCGCGGTCATCGTGCTCGACAATCTCGTAGAGCGCGTGGCCAATGCCCTGGGCAATGCCGCCCTCGGCCTGGACGCGCGCGAGCGCCTCGTTGATCACGGTGCCGCAGTCAACGGCCGCCGCATAGTCCACCACAGTCACCTTGCCGGTAGCCTTGTCGACCTCGACCTCGGCAATGCCGGCCATAAACGGCGGAGGCGAAACGGGCAGGCAGGCAGAGGCATGCGAGGTGAGCGCGTCGCCACCCGCGATGTTCTTGACGCACAGGTTGGCAAAGTCACGCAGCGTGAGGTAGCGGTTCTGCTCGCGCGCGGCACGCTCGTCGGACAGGCGCACGTACTGGCCATCAAAGACCACATCGGCGGCGTCCACGTCCCACATCTGGGCGGCCTTGGCGCAAATCTTCTCACGCAGCTCGGTCGCGGCGTTCTTGGCGGCAAGACCCGTCACGTACGTGCCCGAGCTCGCGTACGAGCCGGCGTCGAACGGCGACACATCTGTGTCCACGCCGCGCACCACAATGAGCGAGCTCTCCACACCCAGCTCCTCGGCGGCAATCTGCGCCAGGATCGTGTCGACGCCCATGCCGTTATCGGTAGCGCCAGTGCCGATGGTAATAAAGCCGTCCTCTTCCAGGCGCATGTCGATGCCGGCGATATCCACGTTGGAAATGCCCGATCCCTGCATGGTGAGCGCGCAGCCCAGGGCACGCACGCGGTCGCCCAGGTCTACGGCCAGCGGCTTGTCGCGCCAGCCGATCATGTCCATCGCGCGCAGCAGGCAGCGGTCGAGTGCGCAGGCGTTGAGCTTCTCGTTGTAGTACTGCGGCATGGTCTCGCCCTCGCGCACAATGTTCTTAAGGCGCAGGTCGGCGGGGTCCATGTGCAGCATGTCGGCGAGCTCGTTGACGGCGCTCTCCACGGCAAACTGGCCCTGGGTGGCACCGTAGCCACGATACGCGCCGCCACGGTTGGTATTGGTGTAGACGGCGTCCCAGCTAAAGCGGCTCGCCTTCACATGGTTGTAGATGGGCAGACTTTTGTGACCCGAAAGGCCGATCGTCGTGGTGGCATGCTCGCCATAGGCGCCGGCGTTGGACAGCGTGTGCAGGTCGATGGCCGTGATAGTGCCGTCGTTCATGGCGCCCAGCTTGACGGTCATCTGCATCTGGTGGCGCGAGTTGCCCGCGGTGATGGTCTCCTCGCGGGTGTAGCAGCAGTAGCTCGGACGACCGGTCTGCTGGGTGACAAACGCCACGAAGATCTCACAGCAGCCCGTCTGCTTGGAGCCAAAGCCGCCGCCGATGCGCGGCTTAATGACCTGCACCTGCGACTGCGGGATGTCGAGCGACTGCGCGACCATGCGGCGAACGTGGAAGGGCACCTGCGTCGAGGTGGTCACCGAGATGCGCCCGAACGCGTCGGTCGTCGAGAAGGCGCGGAAGGTCTCCATGGGCGCGGTCTGCGTGGCCTGGCTGGTGTAGGTGCGCTCAAAGACGATGTCGCTCTGGGCGAAAGCCTCGTCCAGATCGCCATAATCACTGGTACCGCTGCAGACCAGGTTGCGCGAAACATCGCCGCCCTGCGGGAACATAAATGTCACGTCGCCCTCGGGATGGACCACGATGTCGTTATCGAGCGCCTGGGTAAAGTCGAGCAGCGGCTCAAGCACCTCGTAGTCGACCTTGATGAGCTTGAGTGCCTTGTCGGCGGCCTCCTCGGTCTCGGCGGCGACGATCGCCACCTCCTCGTTTTGGTAGCGAACCAGGTTCTCGAGGATCAGGCGGTCGTAGGGACTCGGCTGCGGATAGCTCTGACCGGCGATGGTAAAGCGGCGCTGGGGCACGTCCTCGTAGGTATAGACGCCCACCACGCCGGGCACCTTCAGGGCGCGCGACGTATCGATGGAGCAGATCTTGGCGCGGGCATACGGGCTGCGCTTGAGCTTGACGATCAGGGCGCCGGCGGGCACCAGATCGCCCGTGTAGACGGGACGACCCTCGAGCAGCGCCTTCGAGTCCTTCTTGGGCTGCTTATGAGTAATCTGCTTGTACGCGACACCGTCGGAGCTGGTGTCGTTGACCGGCAGCTCGGGCATCTCGAAGCCCACCTGCACGCCGGACTCGTTGAGGAAGCGCACGATGGCGCGCAGCTGGCTCTCGTAGCCGCTGCAACGGCAGAGATTGCCGGCGAGCTGGCGCGAGAGCTCCTCGCGCGTGGCGACGAGGCTCGGGTCCTCCTTGGCGGCGCGGGCAAGCGCCAGCACGTTCATGATGAGGCCGGGGGCACAAAAACCGCACTGCTCGGCGCCTTCGGCAGCCATCGCACGGGCGAGCGCCTCAGACTCGGCCTTGAGGCCCTCGAGCGTGGTGATGGAGCGGCCCTCGACGCGCGCGGCGGGAACCGAGCAGCTCAGCACCGGGTCGCCATCGAGCCACACCGTGCACAGGCCGCAGTTGGTGGTTTCGCAGGCACAGCGCACCGATGCGCAACCCTGCTCGCGCAGCAGCGCAAAGAGCATGGTATCGGGGGCAATCTGAACCTTGACCTTGCGGCCATTGAGCGTAAAGGAAAGATCGATGAGTTTGGCAGCCATTAGCGCACCTCGCTAGAATCGACGCCGGGCACGCGGCGGCAGGAATACTCGTCCGTGGCAAACTTGGGGATCTGCACGGTCTCGAGCTCGCGGGCAAGCGCGGCCGAAAGCTCGATGCCGGCGGCACGACGTACAGCCTGAATCGCCAGCGGGGCCGAGATGCGGCGGCGGTAGTCAGCCGAGCCCCACAAGTTAGTGCCGTAGCTCAGGGCACGCACGGATGCGGCCAGTGCGCGCAGCTCGTCCTCGGAAGGTTGCTCGGCGGTAAGGCCACATGCCTCGCCCTGCAGCAGGGTCGCGCGCAGCGGACGGGCACCCACGGTGACGTGCCAGGAGTTGTCCCACCAAGCAGCGGTGACGTTGAGCGAGGGGAAGTCGGTCGCGGCCTTGCGCACGGCCTCATAGCTGGCACGGTAATCGTGCTTAACGACCACCACGTGCTCGATCACGTCACGCACGTAGCCCATCCGCACGAACTCGGCGAGCGGCAGGCGGCCGGCACCCGTCAGCTCAACGTACGAATCGAGCGCCAAAAATGCCGAGAGCACGTCAGAGAAACCAAAGCGACCGTAAATGCTACCGCCCACCGTGGCGGTATTGCGCAGCTGCACGCCCACGATATCGTGGACGGCGAACTCAAAGACATGGTTGACAAGCGCGTTAAGCTCGGCATGGCGCTCGAGCTGGCGCAGGGTGCACATGGCGCCGATGCGAAACCCGGTCTCGGTCTCCTCGATATGATCGAGTCCACAGGCCGAAAGGTCAATCGCCGTCGCCACGCGACGCGAACCCAAGCGCATCCAGATGCCGCCGCCCACAATCTTGTTGTTGCGGTTCTTCTGTAAGAGCTCATAGGCTTCGGCCGCGTTTCCAACACGGACGTAGGTACCGAACTTGAGCACGTTCTCCCCCATCTCTCCACTTGTCCAGTACTTTTAAGTGTACCAAACGAAGGGCCGCGACCTTCCACAGCACAAAAACCTCCCTCCCATCCATAACTTGCGGTGAAATACGGACTGTTTGTCGGGCTTAGGGCGCCCAACAGTCCGTATTTCACCGCAACTTAAGGGGCGGCCGGCAGAGGGCCGAGGGAAATGATCCGTTTTCCTCCGTCGCATGCGGATCAAAAAAGGCTCCCAGCCGGAATGGCTGGAAGCCTCATCACATGCTATGTCGAGCGAAGATTTAGCAGACGCCCTGGGCGAGCATGGCGTCGGCGACCTTCAGGAAGCCGGCGATGTTGGCGCCCATGACAAAGTTGCCCTCCTGGCCATACTCCTTGGCGGTGTCGTCCACGTTGTGGAACATGCCGCGCATGAGCTGCTCGAGCTTGCCGTCGACCTCCTCGAAGGTCCAGGACAGGTGCTCGGCATTCTGGCTCATCTCCAGGCCGGACACGAGCACGCCGCCGGCGTTGGCAGCCTTACCAGGCATAAAGGCAACGCCGTTCTCCTGGAAGTAAGTCGTGGCCTCGATGGTCGTGGGCATGTTCGCGCCCTCGCCGACCACCTTGCAGCCGTTGGCGACGAGCGCCTGGGCGTCCTCGAGCAGCAGCGTGTTCTCGCGAGCGCAGGGCAGCGCGATGTCGCAGGGCAGCTGCCAAACGCCACGGCCGTCGCCCTCGTGCCACACGGCGTTGGGCTTCTCGTCAACGTACATAGCGAGCGTAACGCCCTTGTCGTGGCCGGAGCGCTTCTTGTTGTAGACGTGCTCGAGCACAGTGTAGTCGATGCCGTCGGGATCCTCGACCCAGCCGTGAGTATCGGAGCAGGCCAGCACCTTGCCGCCGAGCTGGGAGACCTTCTGGACGGCGTAGATAGCGACGTTGCCGGAGCCATGAACGACGACGTTCTTGCCCTCGAAGGAGTCGCCGCGGCTCTTGAGGTACTCGTCCACAAAGTAGGCCAGGCCGTAGCCGGTGGCCTCGGTACGGGCGAGCGAGCCGCCAAAGGAAAGGCCCTTGCCGGTGAGGACGCCGGTCCACTCGTTAGTCAGGCGCTTGTACTGACCGAACAGGTAGGCAACCTCGCGGCCGCCAACGCCCAGGTCACCGGCGGGAACGTCGGTGTTGGGGCCGATGTGGCGATAGAGCTCGGTCATGAAGGACTGGCAGAAGTGCATGATCTCGTTGTTGGACTTGCCCTTGGGGTCAAAGTCGGAGCCGCCCTTGCCGCCGCCCATGGGAAGGGTGGTCAGGCTGTTCTTGAGGATCTGCTCCAGGCCCAGGAACTTGAGCATACCCAGGGTGACCGTCGGGTTAAAGCGCAGGCCGCCCTTGTAGGGTCCAATGGCAGAGTTGAACTCGACACGGTAACCGCGGTTGACCTGAACCTTGCCCTGGTCGTCGACCCAGGGAACACGGAACATGACGATGCGCTCAGGCTCGACGAGGCGCTCCAGCAGGGCGGCCTCCTCGTACTCGGGATGGGCGTCGAGCGCCGGCTGGATGGTGCCGAGGATCTCGGTCGCGGCCTGGATGAACTCAGGCTGCTCGGGATAGCGGGCCTTGAGCTCTTCGAGAACTTTCTGCGTGTAGCTCATGCTTCCTCCAATGATGGGAAACGAAAAATGTTGGTCGCGGCACCCTATGCGCCGCAAACTTTATCGAGTATGGATAATATCGCACTGTTGCGGGAAAGTTTCGCATAAGCCGACGAGCAGATGTTTCGTTTTGATTACGATGCAGGTAGAGGCGTTTTTGAGTGCCTGACATGCAAAACCCGTGTTTCAAACCTGTTTCGTCCACGTGTTCCAAACCACCACATTGGGGACAGGCACCCTTGTGGTGGTTTTGGTGGTTAGAGGACGAGCTGATGGTAGTCGGCGGGGGTTATGCAGCCCTCGGTGGCGGCGCGGAAGGCGGCGAGGGCATCGCCCGAGAACGGCATGGCCCAGCACAGCCCGCAGCCGGCGGTGATGGAGCCGGGCAGCGGCATGATGCGCCCGGGCACACCGGCGGCAAGGCACAGCTGCTCGCATTCCATCACATCGAAGGTGCTATCGAACGAAACGATGATCTTGCGTTCATGGTCGAGAGCATCACCGGACGGGCCTTCGCGGTGTGCATCACGATACGCCGCGGCGGCCGCTTCCTCTTCCGCAGTATGTCCACAGCCACTGCAACCGCAGGTACAGGGTTCGGACCCATCGCAAGTGCAAGGTTCTCCCATGTCGGGACAAATATCGTGAGACATGGCAACTCCAATCGTCTAGGCGAGTAACTCGGCCGCCGCAAACTCCTCGGGCGTATTGACGTTCTCGAAGCAGAGCGTCGAGCCGGCGACCGCGACAATCTGAGGCTCGTCCAAATACCCGGCGTTCACCCGGTCGATCAGGCAGCGGATTCGCTGACGGTCACCGGCGAGCAGTTCTTGGGCAACCGGCGCACACGCGTCACGACGCCAGACGGCGCACAGCGGCTCAATCCCCCGCTCCTCGCGCGGCACGCACACGTCGAGTGCCTCGGCCTCAGCACGATCGGCAAGCGCGCCGATGAGTTCCGGCGAGACAAACGGCATATCGCAGGCGACGATCGCCACGAGCGGCAATCGGGCCGCGGCCAACGAGCTCGCGATGCCGCGCATGGCACCGGCGGGACCGTCGACGTCCATCACCACGCGGGGGCGCAGGCCATCAAACATAAACTCCTCAAGATAGGCAAGCTCGCTGGGACGCGAAGTCGTCACGACCAACTCGCCGGCAACTGGCGCCAGCCGACCCAGCACGCGCTCGATGAGCGGCTCGCCGCAAAACGCCATGCGCGCCTTATCGCAGCCCATGCGCGACGACAACCCGCCCGCCTGGACGACACAAGAAAGATCGGCACGTCTTACGGTAGTCATACGACAAAACACCTCCATCGGCATGCTCGAAACCCGATGCACGAAGCTAAATACAGCCGCCGAAATAGCGGCGCTACGAAAAGCTCGTGCAAAAACAAAACAGCGCCTTTGCGGCACGCAGCAAGACCGCGAGCACAAAAGCGCTGGTAGCGTATGGCGGGAACGTATGTGAATCGAACACATCCAAGACGTTTTGCACGCCTCGCAACGGTTTTGAGGACCGCGGAGCCCACCGGAGCCCATCCGTTCCCAAGTGCGGCGGTATTTTACCAAACCGAGCAGCCAATCTAGCGCAGGGAGCGCAGGCCGCCGGCATCCTTGTCGAGCACCGTAAAGCGCACGGCATCCAGGTGCTCCAAGATGCTGATGGCGCGTCTGCGCGACACACCCAGGGCCTCGCGCAGCACGCTCGTGGTCGCAGCGCCGCCGGCTGCCTCAATGGCGACGGCGACGAGCTCACGCGCATGGGCCTCGGCGGCGGCAGACAGGGCAACGTCGCGCTCGACCTTAACGATCGAGCGGTTGAGCGAAAGCTCGCGCAGGGCACGCGTCATGGTGTCGCGACCGAGCTGCAGCTGTTCGCCCACCTCGGGAAGCGCCGGTGCATCCAGGCCAGCCTCGTCAAGCAGCGCGACGATGCGCTCGCAAGCCTCTCGCACCACGCGTGCCGCCGCGGCGGCCGAATGCGGATCGAATACCTCGGCGCCCTCGGCGGCGCACACGCCACGCGAGCAGCCCTCGGCAATCAGAGCCGAGGCAACGCCTTCATCAGCGGCAGGCCACGCAGCATGGGCAACGGCGCCAGGCGTAAAGCCCGTCTCCTTGGGGGCAGCCGCGTGCATGGCGGACAGGGTCGCCGCCAGCGTACCCATCGCGGCATCGAGCGCGGAAGCATCTGCATACAGCGAGCCATCCGAGCCAGCAAGCGCGCAAGCAGCGCCCTTCGCCACCAACTCGCGCAACGCCGCCTCAGCCTCACCGGCAACAAGATCGAGCGCCGCGGTAACATCGGCAGCCGCAACCGGCAGCGCTTGCAGCGCCAGCCACGCGGTTGTCGGC
>UQHR01000012.1 GCA_900540905.1 uncultured Collinsella sp.
AGCTGCGGGAACGTCCTATCCGCTCAATGTGTTCGGCTGAGATCGGAAATCAACCGACCACCGCGCCAATGCGTTAAAAGGCCACGTTGCCAAACTCCGACAGGATAAGGTCGGGGTTGTGGTCGGTTGCCCAATCCACGTTCCACGGGCTCGTGAACAGCAGCAGCTTGCCGCCGCGCATGTCCTCGACGCGCAGCGTGTCGCGCGTGAGCGAAAGGCCCGGGATATCGATGGTGTCGGGGTCGTTCTGGATCCAGCGGATGTCCGTATAGGGCAGCGGCTGGCGACGAACCTCAACACGGTACTCGGCCTTGAGACGGCGCTCGAGTACCTCAAACTGCAGCACGCCAACCACGCCCACGATGACGCTCTCCATGCCAGCACCCAACTCGCGGAAGATCTGGATGGCACCCTCTTGGGCAAGCTCCTCCATACCCTTGACGAACTGCTTGCGCTTGAGCGTGTCGACCTGCGTAATGCGAGCGAACATCTCGGGGGCAAACGTCGGGATCTGCGGATACTGCACGTGGCGCTTGCCAGAGCACACGGTGTCACCGATGCTAAAGATACCCGGGTCGAACAGGCCCACGATATCGCCCGCGTACGCCTCGTCCACGATGGCGCGGTCATCGGCCATCATCGACGTGCCCGTGGCCAGCTTGAGTTTACGGTTGCCCTGCATGTGGAAGGCATCCATGCCACGCTCGAACTTGCCCGAGCAAATGCGCACAAAGGCGATGCGGTCTCGGTGGTTCTTGTCCATATTGGCCTGGATCTTAAACACAAAGCCGCTAAAGTCGTCGCGGCAGGGATCGACCGGCTCGCTGGTGAGCGTATCGGTATAGGCACGCGGCGTCGGGGCCAGACGCAGGAACTCCTTGAGGAAGGGCTCCACGCCAAAGTTGGTGAGCGCCGAGCCAAAAAACGCCGGGCTCAGCTTGCCGCAGGCCACGGCATCCAAGTCGAGCTCATCACCGGCGCCATCGAGCAGCTCGATGTCGTCCATCAAGTTCTTATGGTTTTCCTCGCCGATGAGCTCATCCATGGAAGGATCGCCCAACCCGGCCTCGACCTCGGCGACCTTCTTGGTAGCATTGGCGTGGCCGTCGCCCTCAAAGGCGATAACGCGGCGCGTCTGACGATCGAACACGCCGCGGAAGTTGCGGCCGCTGCCGATCGGCCAGTTCATGGGATACGTATTGATGCCCAGAACATTCTCGATCTCTTCCATGAGCTCAAACGGATCGCGAGCCTCGTGGTCGAGCTTGTTCACAAAGGTGAAGATGGGAATGTGGCGCAGCGTACAGACCTTAAAGAGCTTTTTGGTCTGGGCCTCGACGCCCTTGGCGCCGTCGATGACCATAACAGCAGCGTCGGCGGCCATAAGGGTACGGTAGGTATCCTCCGAGAAGTCCTGGTGGCCGGGGGTATCGAGGATGTTGACGCAGGCGCCGTTGTAGGTGAACTGCAGCACCGAGGAGGTAACGGAGATACCGCGCTCCTTCTCGATGTCCATCCAGTCCGAGACGGCGTGCTTGGCCGAGCTCTTGCCCTTGACCGAGCCGGCGGTCTGGATGCTGCCGGTATAGAGCAGCAGTTTCTCGGTAAGCGTGGTCTTACCGGCGTCCGGGTGGCTGATGATCGCGAATGTGCGGCGCGACGAGATTTCATCCGACAGGCTTGCCATGCGGATCCTTTCTTGCATTGAGTGCATTACGTCGTTGTAACCGCACTATTGTAGCCGCGAAATCCCGCTCTAGGGCGCCTATCAGGACAAATTCATCAGTTGGGGCCTGGGTAGCCGGCCCAATCCGTATTTACCTCTTGCGTAACTGTGCATAGTGTATATATACTGTGCTTACCGGTTATATACACGTGTAGCCCAACAGCTAAGGAGCCGCTGTGGACATCATCCTATCCAATTCGAGCGACAAGCCCATCTACGAGCAAATAGCCTCGCAGGTCAAAGCTCAGATCCTTTCGGGCGCACTCACTGCAGGAGCCAAACTCCCCAGCATCCGTGTACTCGCGAGCGATCTTGGCGTGAGCGTCATCACCACCAAGCGCGCCTACGCCGACCTGGAGCAACTCGGGTTTATCTGCACCGTGCAGGGCAAGGGCTGCTTTGTCGCCGAGGGCAACCAGGAGCTCTTGCGCGAAAACCAGCTCTGCCATATCGAAGAGCTACTTGCGAAAGCGGCGAGCCAAGCCGAAGCCCTGGGCGTCACGCGCGACAAGCTGCACGAGATGCTCGACCTCGTAGCCCCCGAAACCATGCAGTAGCCATCTGCAAGAAAGGCTATACCATGCAAAACCTTTTAGAACTCAAAGGCATCTCACGCACTGTAAGCGACCGCTTTTCACTGCGTGATGTCACGCTCGCTGTGGGGCCCGGCCAGATCGTTGGCTTTGTGGGCGCAAATGGCGCTGGCAAAACAACGACGATTCGAGCCGCGCTCGGGCTTATAAAGCTCGATGCCGGCGAGGTGCACCTGTTTGGGCAGCGCTGTGGCGCCGACGCGCCCGATGAGACACAGCGTTGTCTACGTGCCCGTGTCGGCCTCGTGCTGGACACGTGTCCCTTCCCTTCCACGCTCAAGGTGACCGAAGTTGAGGCACTCGTAAGCCCGGCGTACCCCACCTGGAGCCACGACACCTTCGCCAGCCTCATCGACCGATTTGGCCTCGATCCCAAGGCAAAGGTCAAGGACCTCTCCCGCGGCATGGGCATGAAGCTGCAGCTTGCCTGCGCACTCAGCCACAATGCCAAGCTGCTCGTTTTGGATGAGGCTACCGCAGGCCTCGACCCCATGGCACGCGAGGAACTGCTTGATGAGCTGCTTGCCTTTGTTTCCGACGGCCAACGCAGCGTGCTGCTCTCGAGCCACATTACGTCTGACCTCGATCGCGCCGCCGACCGCGTCATCTGCATCGATAACGGCTCGATTGTGTTTGACCTGCCGCGCGAGGACATTACCGACCGTGCCGGCATCGCCCACTGCACCCAAGCACAGGCCGCCGAGCTGATGGCTTGTGTCGAAGGCGCCCGCACCACCCGTCATGCCTACAGCGTTGACGTGCTGGTCCCCAACCGACGAGAAGCGCTCGAGGCCTTTCCCGAGATTCCCTGTGACCGGACAACCATTGATGACTATCTGCGCCTTACGCTGAAAGGAGCTTCCAAATGAAACGCGCCTTTATGTCCGAGACCGCCATCATGCGCTCGTTTCTCCCGAGCATCGCGGGTGTCGGCCTGTTCATATTCGTCGTGATGACCCTTGCCAACGCGACAGACGGCGATTCCGGCATGAGCGCCGGCGCCTGTGCGGTTAGCGCAATGTCGCCCATCGTGATCATGAACTCGCTGGCTGGCTACGATAACCAAAACGGCTGGGAGCGTTATCGAGCAACGTTGCCCTTCTCGCGCAAAGACATTATTTGCGCACGCTACCTGTGCATCGTTGTCTTCTCGGTCGTCATGGCATGCGCGGCTACGCTTCTGAACATCCTCGCCCTTCCGTTCTTCAACAGCGCGGGCGTGGCCTCGACAGGACAAACCATCTTTGAGATCGCAATTGCCTCGGCAGCATCGATGCTCATCTCCCTCATGATGGTGTTCTTGGCACAGCCGCTGTTCTTCCGATTTGGACACATGGAGGCACTGCGCCTATCCGTTGGCCTGTTTGCCCTACTCGGATGCCTTACCATGGCAGCGCTGAGCTCCTCCAACCCCATCAGCAACTGGCTTATGTCGATTGCCGGGGCGAATCCCGATCCTGCCGTCCTTGGCTGTCTGTGTGCAGGAATTGCCGTACTGGCGCTCGCACTATGTGTAATCAGCTGCGCTGTCAGCACCAAGGTTTATCGAGCACGCGATCTGTAATCGACGGCTAAAAAAGCTTAGGTGGTACCCCGCTTATTTTTTCAATGTAACGAGGCGGCATAGCGTCACCACCGCCCTTCACAGCAGGCCGTCTAGTTCTTGGCAACCAAAAAGACACCGTCAGCATATCGAAGGTGAATACTTTTCCGAGAAGTGAACGAGTAAAAACAGTGCCCTGTAGCATCGACATTTTTAAGGACTCAATTCCTGCGGTTTTTGTCTAAGAATCCTGCAGTTTTGTTCGTAAAAAGTGTGTATGTTCCAGGGGTCCAGATTTACTCGTTCACTTCGCGGAAAACCATTCACCTTCGATTCGAGCCTTAACCAAATGCCCTCTCGAACTATGGCCCCTGTCTCACCACAGCGATACCAAAGCTTCATGGCGGGGCGGTATCATCGGACGAGCGCCGTAAATCTGGCGCGGTCGTTCTTTGGGGAGGCATTTCACCCGTGTCGTGGGTCGCAGCAGCATTTGTGTCGGCTTTCTTTGCCGGCGTCACATCTGTCCTGGCCAAATGCGGCATCAAGCAGACCGACTCCGATGTCGCGACGGCCATTCGCACCTGCGTGGTGCTCGTTTTCGCCTGGGCAATGGCGGGCATTTCTGGATCCATTGGAACCATCGGCAGCATCGAACCCAGATCTTGGCTCTTTCTCGTCCTCTCGGGACTCGCTACCGGCGCTTCGTGGATCTGTTACTTTAAGGCGCTGGGCATCGGAGACGTCAATAAGGTCGTACCGGTCGACAAGATGAGCACCGTACTCGCCGCACTGATCGCCATCGTGCTTTTTGGCGAGACGAGCAACCTTGCGGTTAAGCTCGTGGGAACCGCTGTCATCACCCTCGGCACGTTTTTAATGATCGAGAAGAAGCAGTCTGCCGGACCCGAGCAGCAGCAAGACCGGACCTGGCTCGCTTACGCCCTCGGCGCTGCCGTGTTCGCGGCGCTCACGTCCATCCTTGCCAAGGTTGGCATCGAAGGCGTCGAGTCAAACCTGGCCACGGCAATCCGCACCTGCGTGGTACTGGTTATGGCATGGGCGATCGTGGCAGCCAAGGGAAAACTGGATCAGGTCGCGCACGCTGACCGGCGCGAACTCACATTTCTCGCAACATTGGGCATCGCGACCGGAGCATCGTGGCTGCTCTATTACTACGCCATCGCCACAGGCCAGGTGAGCGTCGTGGTGCAGATCGACAAATTATCGATTGTCGTATCAGTACTATTTGCGCGCCTGACATTCAACGAAAAACTCTCACGACGCAGTGCCATCGGTCTCGCCCTCATCGTCCTGGGCACCGCCGCGCTCGCAGTTTGGAAGTAGCGCGGCCAGCGGCCGCTACATCCTCACACCTGGCCTGGGATGCCTGTACTGACCGTGGGATGCCGTGCGCTTACCGTGCGAGATGGCAAATTTGGGACAACAGTGCAGGCAACGAAGGCAGGCTGCGCACTCCGGCTTTGTCCAGACGGGAAGGCCGTCTCGCATCTCAATCGCCACCATGGGGCAGCGCTTGGCACACAGGCCGCAGCCGATGCAGCGATCGGCATCGACAGCAAACTTGCTCGTCTGTTGCATGCGCGGCAGCCCAATTGCGTGATACGCGCACGATGCAAACAGAGGCACGCGATGGCGCATCATGTTGCCCGTGCGGCGCGCCCGCACCGCCTCGATCACGGCATCAATCTGCGCCTCGGCAGCCCTATTGATACCCTCAACCTTTTGAGGGTCAGACAGGTCGAAAACAGGCGTCCAGGTATCGGGCATCTTGACGCTCATCGCCGCATCTAACTCGAGCCCACGCTCGTGTAGCAGATCGCGGGCGAACTTGACCGATTGCCCGGTCGTCGAACCATATGTCGAAACATAGAACGTATAGGGGCGCTCGCCGCCCTTTGTGCCGGCAGCAACCGATAGGTCGACAGTCTTCAAAAACTCGATCATTGGCGTCGGCAAGCCCCAGGCGTATACCGGGGCGACAAACCCCAGCCGACAGGGGCCTTCCATCACAGCAAGGTGAAGGATCTCGGCATCAAAGCGCTCAATCGACATAACTTTGTCGCTTGTCGCCGCTGCAATGCGACGCGCCACATGCTCGCTGTTCCCTGTCGCACTAAAGTACAGGATCATCTCGTACCCCTGGAATTGACTCGTGAAAAACCGCGCTACTTGCGCAGCGGCTTGGGCAGCGGAATGCCGGAAGCGATAACGGCGGCGATGATCATGCAGACGATACCTTTGAGTGGGAAGCACATGAGCAGCAGGCCCACGACCATGACCGGCTGGCGCATGACCGCACCCATCGTCGATGCCGTGCAGACGGCGACGCAAAAGACCGGATCTGCGCCGGTGAGGATAGCAAGGCCATAGCCCAAGCTTACGCCCGAGAAGATAACCGGGAAGAAGTGGCCGCCGCGCCAGCCCAGGTTGATGAGGGCGGGGGTCAGCATGGCTTTGACAAGACCGGTCGCGATAAGCACGCCGGCGGGAATGGTCAGGTAGGTTTCCATGAGCACGTCGGCCTGGGTCTCGCCGGCAAACATGGTGTAGGGCAGGACCGTGCCGCAGATGGCGAGCGCCAGACCGGCCAGCATGGCTTTGACGACAGGACGCTCCCCTATTGCATGAGACAGCGCCTCGCTTGCGTGCTCGGAGACAAAGTACAGCCAGCCGCAAACGGTGCCGACCAACGCCAGCGGAATGAGCCAGGCAAGTTCCAGGTTGCCCACCTCGGCGGACTCGAACCTGGGCATGCCCATGCCGCCGCCCACAAGCTGGCCAAGCAGCAGGTAGGTGCCCAGACCGCCGGCAATCGCGATGCCATAGACCACGGTCTTTTGCACCTTGGGCAGCTTGATGGTGATCTCGCCGGACGCGGACTCATCGTCGGCGTCTTCGCCCTGGCCGTCGGCGCTACCGGCAAGCGGTGCTACAAAGCCAAAGACGGGCGCGGTAAAGAGCGCCGTCAGGGCAGCCTGGGTGCCCAGCAGCGTGAGCTCCCTAAACTCGGCACCAAAGCAACGCATACGGTCGCCGACCCAGCTGCACAGACCCGCGATAACACCGGTCAGACCGGCCTCCGGTCCAATGCTGCCGCCAAACAGCAGCGGCAGCAACGCCGCGAGCGAAAGCTTGCCCAGGTTGTCGTACGGGTAGCGCCCGTCTTGCTTAACCTTAGCCATCACCTGGTTGAGGTCATCGGTCTTGGCGCCTGTCATCTTTTCGTACAGACCGATTAATAGGCCGCCCAGCAGACAGACAAAAAACGGGTACGGCAAAAAGCCAAACGGGCCGCTGGCGAGCTCGGGCGAAGCGACGCCCAGCGCGTGCGGAATCTCGGTCCACAGATAGTCGATACCGTGCTCCATCGCAAAAAAGAACAGCCAGACCGCGGCACCTGCGAACGCACCGGTCACAGCAACGCTAACTAAAAACAGCGCGCGGTTTGTGGGTTTGGCAAGGTTATCCATCGGGTCCTCCCGCGGTCAAAGTCGACATAGTTATGTTTTATTGTAGAGCGAGCGTTGCCCGAACGAGCCAACCGTCTGCGCCGCAAACGGCACCATTGGGAGCCATAGCGGGACAGGCTTAAGACTCATCCGTTGATAATCGAGACAATCTCGCGCAAATCGTCGGCAAAGTAGATGCCGTGCTGGCGCCTCGGGCTCGAAAGCCCTTTATCAATCATGTGCCCGAGCAGCGCCTTGAGGTCGTTGTAGTAACCGTCCAGGTTATACAGGATGCACGGAGCACTCAGGTGCCCCAACGACACCGCGGACATGACCTCGGCAATCTCCTCGAGCGTGCCCGTCCCACCGGGAAAGGCGATGAACGCATCGCCGAGCTCAATCATCTTGGCTTTGCGCTCGGCCATATCACTCGTCACGATGAGGTCGTCGATACCGTCATGTTGAAACTCGGCCTCGATAAAAAAGCTCGGCTCAACACCCGTCACGTGTCCGCCAGCATCGAGCACGCTATCGGCGAGCGCACCCATCAGGCCCGATTTGGACCCGCCGTATACCAACGCGTGTCCGTTGGCGCCAATCCAGTTGCCCAGCTCCTGTACCGCAGACAGAAATGCTGGGTCGTTACCGACACTGGCACCCAGATACACGGTGATATTCATATTCAGTCCCCCTCATCGTGACGCACGGCGCCCGTTCTAGCGCTGGCGTCGACGATACTCGCGCACGCGACGCGAAAGATCGGCAAGCTCGTCGCGATCGAGCTCTTCCAAATGCTCCAGATCATCCATAAAGCGCGCCATGGTGTCCTTTTGACGCATCTTGATGAGCGTATTGCAGTAGTTCACCGCCACGCCCGTGAGCATGGCGATGTAGAAGATGCTAATAACGCTCAAGACGACGGTAATGGCGCGGGCAACCGGCGTTTCGGCCGGAATGTCGCCAAAGCCGATGGTCGAGACCGTCTCAAAGCTAAACCACAGGCCATCGCCAAACGTGAGGGTCGTGGGCTCGGACAGCCAGACAGCCGTCGAGCACAGCAGGTAAAAGATAAAAAACAGACCCGTGATGCGCGCAAAGCCAGCCTGTCGCAGCACATCGGCAAGCGTCCTCAACTTGTTCATCGCGACCCCTTTTCCCAGACGCCCAATCACGTTCGCCCGGTATTGTCCCACAACCGGCAGCTAGGGACGTTCCTTTTGCGCCGGCAGAAAGGGACTGTCCCCAGCTGCCGGGCGGGAGCGTTTAGCGGTACAGCTGCCAACTGGGCAGGCTGAGCTGGTATCCTTATGCGGTAATGTCTCGATTCGTTAGGATTGCATGTGAGAGCTGCCACTGCCCTTCGTTCAGTTATATGTCGCGCCCTGACCATTGTGCTTGCCGCGCTTGCCGTGCTGAGTTCAATCGCGCCTGTTCAGGCTTTTGCCGATGACTCTAGTCAGCCAGTCAAGACGGTCCGCGTCGGCTGGCTCGTCAACAACGAGGGCTTCCAGGACGGCACCCCCGGCGAGCGTCTCTCTGGATGGGGTTACGAGTACCTCCAGACCCTGTCGTACTACACGCCCGGCTGGCGGTACGAATACGTCTCCGGCACCTTCACCGAGCTTTTGGACATGCTCGAGGCGGGCGAGATCGACCTCATGCCCAACATCTCCTACTCCGAGGAACGTGCCCAAAAGCTGCTCTTTTCCTCGAACCCCGAGGGCACCGAGCGCTACTTCATCTACGCCAAGCCCGATCGCGACGATCTGGCCAAGGGTGACCCCCAAGCGCTCCAAGGCCTTACCATCGGCTGCAACCCCGGCGTTACGCAAACCTTCGTTGGCCAACAGTGGCTCGCCAACGAAGGCATTACCTGCACCTATAAAGAAATCAACACTGGCGGTGCCCTCTTTGACGCGCTCGCAAACAACGAGGTCGATGCCATCATCATGAACGACACGACCTCGTCGCCCAGCGCCTCCCCCATGTTCTACATTGGTTCGAGCGACTACTATTTTGCCGTCCCCAAAAGCCGCCCCGACCTGATGGACGACATCAATGCCGCCATGTCGGCAATCGCCCGCGTCAACCCACGCTATATCGACGAAGTCAAATCTAACTACTCGGCCCAAAACAGCGGTTCATCATCGCTCAACGGCCCCGAACGTTCCTGGCTCAAAACAAATGACAACACCATCGCGCTCGGCTACATTACGGGCAGACTCCCCTACTGCAACGAAGACGAAAACGGCGAAATGGAAGGCTCGCTCGCATCGCTTGCGACGACGTTGCACGATAAATTTGGCATTACGGTCAAAACCGTCGCCTTTGATAGCTACAAGATGATGTCAAAGGCCCTGTCAAAGGGAAGCATAGACGTTGCGCTGCCGGTATACCGAGATTACTGGTTTGCCGAGCAATCAGGCGTTGTGCAGTCGGTATCGTTGGGGACCATATCCCTCACCGCCATCCACACCGGCAGCGACCTGAACAAAGACCTTCAGAACATCGCCTGTACCAAATCATCGTTTGTCAACAAAAATGCACTTGAAAGTCTGTTCCCCACAGCGACCGTGACCGAATACCAATCCGACGATGAAGCGTTCGACGCCCTCAGGAAGGGAATGGCGCACTGCATCGTCGCTCCCAGCTCACGCATAAAACCATCGGCGACCGTCATGATCTCAAGGACTACGAGACGGTCGAGCTCCCTGACACCTGTGAGCTCTCGTGCTGGATTTCGCACGGAAAGCCCGAGCTGCTGGGAATCATCAACAAGGGCATCATCAATGCCGGAGAATCGCTCTCCGCAAGCAATTACTCCTCCACGTCGTACACGACCCAGGAATCAGACACGCTTCAATTCCTTTTTCGCAACCGCACCGCCATTGCCGCTACCCTCATCGGTATGTTGTCGGTCGGCATCGTCCTGCTCAGCTGGGCGCTCGTGCGCGCTCGAACCGAGCGCAAAAAAGCCGACGCTGCCAACGCCGCTAAGACGGCATTCCTCACGCGCATGAGCCACGACATCCGTACGCCGCTCAACGGTATCCTGGGCCTTATCGAGATTGAGGAATTGAAGGAAGGCGATATCAAGGTCGCCCGCGAGAGCCGTGCCAAGGCGCGCGTTGCCGCCAATCACCTGCTCTCGCTGATCAACGACATCCTCGAGATGGGCAAAATCGAAGACCGCAAGCTAACACTGGAGCATGCGCCTTTTAACCTCAAAGAACTCTGTGACAATACGCTGGTTCTGTGCAAGCTCCGCGCGTCCAGTAACGGCATCACCATGCAGGACAATAGTCTGCCGTACGCCACGGGGCCATACATGATCGGCAGTCCCACCCATATCCGACAGATCATGATCAACCTGTTAGACAACAGCATTAAGTACAACAAGCACGGCGGCTCCGTCACCTTTAGTTCAAAGACCAGGCCACTCGATGACGGGCGCGCGCTCTTTTGCTTTAGCGTTTCGGATACCGGCATTGGCATGACTCCCGAGTTTTTAAAGCATATCTATGAGCCGTTTGCCCAAGAAGGTGACGATGCGCGCAGCAAGTTCCAAGGAACCGGCATGGGCATGCCAATCGTCAAGTCGCTTATTGAACTGATGGGCGGCACCATCGAAGTCACCAGTGAGCTCCATGTGGGCACCTCGTTCTACGTGGAGATTCCGCTCGATATCGACGAGAATCCCCAGGCGCGGGCGAATACGGTTGAGAGTGCGCCCGACCGCTCGCTCACCGACATGAACGTGCTGCTCGCCGAAGACAACGAATTGAATGCCGAGATTGCCCAGACGCTGCTAGAATCCGAGGGCGTCGTGGTCACCCGCGCCGCCAACGGCAACGAGGTCGTCGATCTGTACCTGTCGCATCCCGCCGGCAGCTTCGATGCGATCCTGATGGACATTATGATGCCGGACATGGACGGCTATGAGGCAACCCGCGCGATTCGTCTGAGCGAGAAGGTCGATGCAGCCGATATCCCCATCATCGCGCTCACCGCCAATGCCTTTGCCGAGGACGCCAAGGCGGCACACGATGCTGGCATGAACGCCCATCTGTCCAAACCGCTCGACTTTAACAAGCTCAAAAACATACTCGCCCGCATCAAGAAAAACGGATCCGTTTCGCTATAGTTTTTGCAGCAACCACGCACGACCAGAAAGGAAGCCAACGATGTTTAGGCCCTTACGTCGAAAGAAACGCGCCATCACCGACGAGGAAGCGCGCGAACTGCTCGCCACCTGCAAGCGCGGCGTCTTTGCCGTCAACGGCGACGATGGCTACCCGTACGCCATTCCCGTCAACTACTTCTTTGACGCCGAGCACGACAAGATTTATTTCCATGGCGCCAAGGCTGGCCACAAGGTCGACGCACTCAAGCGCGATGACAAGGTCTGCTTTACCGTTTACGGAAACGAGTGGTACCAGGACGGCGACTGGGCTCCCTACGTTATGAGCACCGTCGTCTTTGGCCGTTGTCGCCTGGCGAATGACACCCCCGCGTTTATCGAGGACAAAGTCCGCCAGCTCGCCCTTAAGTACTACCCTTCTGCCGAGGAAGTCGAAGAGGAAATCGCCAAGGACATTAAGGGCGTCCAGCTCTACGAGATTACGATTGAGCATCTTTGCGGCAAGCAGATTCAAGAAAAGTAAGCCTCTCAGCAGGTCTGCGCCCAATTGCTACAGATGCTTTACCATGTGGGGCCTTCTAGCCGACTTGGCAGAAGGCCCCACATGCAGCGCGCGCTTACCGTGCATTAAAAACGTAGCGGTCCAGGCGGTCGCACGCTTCCCTCACGCGCGAAAGCGGCAGCGCCAGATTCACGCGAATGTGGCAGGGCCCGTGAAACGGACGGCCGTCCTGATACCCCACGCCCACGCGCGCCCCCTCGTCGAGCAGCCACTGAATATCGCGGCCATGCTCGCGGCACCACTCGGTGCAGTCCAGAAACACCATGTACGTGCCCTGCGGACGTGAATAGGACACGCCCTCAAAATGCTCGTCCACGTAATCGCAGAAGTACTCGATATTGCCGGCAAGCACCTGGTTGAGCTCGTCCACCCACTCGTAGCCTTGCGGCTGGTAGGCACCGATAAGCGCATGCATGGAGAGGACATTCATCTCGTTGTAGTGAGTCTTGTTGGACACGGCGCACACGCGGTCGCGCAGTGTTTCGTTATAGATGATGCGGTAGCTGCCGACCAGACCCGCCAGGTTAAACGTCTTGCTGGGCGCGTAGAGGGCAACCGTGCGCATGCGAGCATCCTCGCTCACCGACTGCGTCGGGATGTGCTTGTGTCCCGGCAGGATGATATCGGACCAAATCTCGTCCGAGATCACCACGCAATCGTGCTGGCGATAAATGTCCATGGCGCGCTCGATCTCGTCGCGCTCCCATACGCGGCCGCAGGGATTGTGCGGCGAGCAGAACACCGCGGCATGAATGTGGTTTTGGGCGAGTTTGCACTCCATGTCCTCAAAGTCCATGCGCCACACGCCTTGGTCGTCGAGTTTAAGCGGGCTGTGGACAATACGATAGCCCGCGGCTTCGATGGACTTGGTAAAGCCGATGTAGGTGGGGCTGTGGACCAGCAC
Source organism: uncultured Collinsella sp. (assembly GCA_900540905.1). GTDB lineage: Bacteria > Actinomycetota > Coriobacteriia > Coriobacteriales > Coriobacteriaceae > Collinsella. The sequence continues at coordinate 12,943 of UQHR01000012.1, forward strand.
CGCATCGCCCGGCTGAACATACGCACGCAGCGTCGACACGACACCGCCCAGCACGCCGTTTTCGTAGCCGATATGCTCGGGCGCCAGGCCCTCAACGCCGTTGCGACGGCTCTGCCATTCGATGATGCGGTCAAAGTACTCGGGACGCGGATTGAAGTAGCCGAACATAGGGTGCTGGGCGCGCTGGATGATGTACTCCTGGACCGTGGGCACCGTGGCGAAATTCATGTCGGCCACCCACATGGGAATGCGGTCGAAGCCCTCGTCGGGTGCGTTCGGAGCCATACCGGGGATCTCGCCCCAGGAGTCAACGGCGATGGAGTCCATGCCGTGGCGGTCGACAAGCGAGCTAAAGTCGTATTTCATGCTGAGCTCCCGTGCAAAGTAGGCTGTTCCGATAGGCGTTATTGTCCACCAGCGTGGGCGGTTTTGGCGCGGGGTTTGGCGATTAATTTGACGGGTGCAGACGAATGGCAGGTTAGCCCCGCGCGTCGTTGACGGCGACTACGGTTAGCTGGGTTTCATCAACCGTAAAAGATATGTCGAGCCCGGCGAAGGCCAGATGATAGACGCGGTTTGGCTCGTGCTTGCTGCCTGCGCGACGTGGATCTTGGCGAAGGACCTCGACCAAGCCGGGGAGCTTTGCGGGCGGGACCATATCCTGCAGTGCTTGCGGAAACTCGACGTCGAGCTCTTGCCACGGAGCATCCTCAATCCAGCCGCCGGTCGCATCCGGGTGGCAGTCCGCAAACGGAATGTAGGGCTTAATGTCGTAGATGGGCGTGCCGTCGCGCAAATCGGCCCCCAGCACATGGATGATGGGGCCATCGTCGGTGAGCTCGACGCGATCGAGCTTGACGCAGGTAAGCCCAATGGGATTAGGGCGAAACGGACTGCGCGTGGCAAACACGCCCACGCGCTCGGCTCCGCCCAGACGCGGCGGGCGCACGGTTTTCGACCACTTGGCATTGGTGCCGGACCTGTCCTGCGCCTTGGCATCGGCAGCTATGTCCTTAGCCGTGCCGCCGGGTGTGCCGTTTTCGAAGCGCCACAGCAGCCACAGGTGAGAGAAGGAGTCCAGACCCTCAACCGCTGCGTTGGAGGCAAATTCCGGCTCAAAGACAATGCGTCCCTGCAGATGGGGCGCCAAAAAGCTGTTGCGCAGAATGCCAAACTTCTGCGGCAGGTCGGTATGTATGTGTGCAATAGGTTCCATGCCGGTCATTGTACGGCATGGAGGTGTGGGGCGTTGCGCGCAATTCTTCGCCGCGGTTCCCCGTCGTGCAACCAACGGTTGCTTGGAAGGGCACCTGCTGCCGCGTATGCTTAAGCCATCAACCAGCAGAAAGGAGCCGCCATGGCCTTTGCAGAAAAGCTCATTGCCATCCGTCGCGCCCATCACCTTACCCAGGAGCAGCTCGCCGCCAAGCTCTTCGTCACACGCCAAGCCGTCAGCCGTTGGGAGCGCGGCGAGGTCACACCGGGCATCGACATGATGAAACTCATCGCCGCCGTAACCGGCGAGCCCCTGTCTCACCTGCTCGAAATGCCCGAGCACTATTGCCAGAGCTGCGGCATGATACTCACGCCCAACGACTGCGGTACCGATGCCACGGGCGCCACGACCGACCATTACTGCAAGTGGTGCTACGACCACGGCAAGTACACCTACGACACCACCATGGAGGCGATGATCGAGGATTGCGCCCCGCGGCTGGCGCAAAACACCGGCATGTCGCTCGACGAAGCCGTCTCGCTCATGGGCGCCGTCCTGCCGCAACTGGAGCGCTGGCGCACCGTGCAGGAAAACGAGGAGCGCTACGGCTCCGAAGCGCGGGTGCGCTATGGCGATGAGGCTATCGATGCAGCAAACGAAGCACTGCTGGATATGGACCCCGAGACATGGAACGACATGAAGGAACTTGAACGCGCTATTCTGGGTCAACTCTCGATTGCCATGGGCATTGGCGACCCAGGGAGCAACGAGGCCCACAAACTTGTCGCAATGCACCGTCGATGGATTGCCCTTAACTGGGGACGCGAGCCCCAAGACGAAGCATACCTGGGCCTCGCCCACGGCTATCTTGCCGATCAGCGCTTTGTTGACTACTACGACAAGCCCTGCGGCACCGGAGCCACGGCGTTTCTGATCCAGGCCATCGAGTCGTCGTTGACGCGCGCATAGACCGCGGCTGCTTTGGGTATTTCAATCGAAACCTCAACCGATTGGAGACCCATGGCTACTAATCATGAGCTCACGCTGCACGTTATGACCGGCTGCCCGTATTGCATAAAAGTCAAGCGATTCCTTGCCGATAACGGCGTGACCATTCCCGAGCGCAATATCTCGACCGACCCCGAAGCCGAGCAGACACTCATCGCCGTCGGCGGAAAGCGCCAGGTTCCCTGCCTGTTCATTGACGGCAAGCCGCTCTACGAGTCGAACGACATCATCGCGTGGGTGCAGGAGAACCTGCTCTAGTGCAACACAGCCATTGGGGACGTCCTTAAATGACCAGTCGTTAAAGAACGCCCCCGATGACTAGTTAGCCGTGGAAGCGAGCTGTGGGTGCAAGCAGCTGTTCGCGAAAGACGCGCTCGACGGCAGCGCGGTATTCGTCGACCTTTTTGGTCTTGCGTACGATCTTGTGGACGGTAGCGGGATCAGCGAAAGCGCACTTGGCGTAGAACCACCACTCCTTCATGCGGAAGACCGCATTGCCGCCAATCTCTTCTGCATATGCCGCAAACAGCGTGTCGTGGAAGCGCTGCAGCTCAGCAGCCGTTGCAGCTGGGCCGCCCTTGACCATGCGAGCCAGCGCGGGGTTCGCGAGCAGGCCACGCCCCAACATCACATGGCGCGTGCCGGGATAGGCCTCCACCAGCGCGTCCATATCCTCAAGATCAAAAATGTCACCGTTATAGGCCACGGGAAACGGCGCCCGCTCCAACGTCTTGCCGTAAAACTCCTTGCGCGGCGAGCCCGTATAACGGTCCTTCTGTACGCGCGGATGCACGATCAGCTCTGCCAGCGGCATACGGCAATACAAATCGAGTACACGCTCGTATTCGTCGTCGCCCTCCAGCCCCAGCCTGGTCTTTACCGATACCGGCAACGGCGACCGCTCGCACACATCGTTCAAGAACACCTCGAGCTCGTCGAGATTGCGCAAGAAACCCGAGCCCTTGCCCTTGGCGACAACCGTTCCCGAAGGGCAACCCAAGTTGAGATTGACCTCGCAATAGCCCATGTCGGCGAGCACCTGTGCCGCCCACACAAACTCGTCCGCGTTCTTGGACATCAGCTGAGGCACCACGTTGAGCCCCTGGTTATTGGCAGGATCGATCTCCTTAAACGCCTTGCCGCCAAAGCGGTTGCCCACCCGCGGCGGCGGCAAAAACGGCGTGTAATAGCAATCGAGTGCGCCGAAGCACTCCGCATGCACGCGACGGAATACATGCCCGGTAATCCCCTCCATAGGGGCAAGCGAAAGAATCATCTACTCTTCTCTCATATCAACGGATGTGACAAAGGAACCGCCCCCTTGTTACATGCATTATGCCTTGTGCTTCAGATGATTCACAAGGCAGAGGTAGCTGCTTGACGATAATCACCCTTCCATCCGTCGCCTTACGCAACGAAGGTGAATGCTTTTCCGCGAAGTGAACGGGTGAAATCGGACCCTCGATGCATCGACACTTTGGGAAGGCCAATTCCTGCGGTTTTATCACTCAAATCCTGCGGTTTTAGCGTCGAAAAACGTGGGTGCTTCAGGGGTCCAAATTAGGTCGTTCACTTCTCGGGAAACCATTCACCTTCGATTTACTGGTGCTTATAAACAGCGAGGGGGTCGCCCGGCAGGCGGCCCCCTCGCTTGTTATTCATCCCTCGGCAGCGGTTTCATGCTCCAAAAGACAACGTTCATAATCACGACAACCACCAACACCACGCCGTTGGCCACCCAAAAGCCCATGTTAAGGCCGAGCCACTCCGTGGTGCCAAACAAGTCCATCCAAATCTGCGTCCAGTTCATGCAAACGCTCCTTTCTGCATCAATCCCCCACTACAGCAGCTCGCCGTAGCGCTTGACGTAGGCCTTCTTAAGGCTTGTCGCCAGCGCCATGTACAGCAAGATGCACGGAATCAGGAACAAGAAGTACTCGACAGGCAGGGCGCCCAGACCCAGCGTGGGGCCAAGCGGGCTAAACGGGATCAGCGTGAGCAGCGCGATGCCCGTCATCGTGAGCAGCATCACCGGAGCCGAGGCACGGCTCTGGATAAACGGCAACTTAGGCGTACGGATCATGTGGATGACCAGCGTCTGGCTCCACATAGACTCGACGAACCATCCAGCCTGGAACAGCGCGATGTAGGCCAGCTGCATCTGCTCCAGCGCGGCGCCCGAGTAGACGCTCGCCAGGTCGTTGAACAGCACGCCATGGCTCACGAACAGGGGGCAGAAAACGAAGTACATAAAGATATAGGTCATAAAGTCGAAGATGGAGCTGGTGGGCCCGATCCAGATCATGAACCTGCCAACACTCGAAGCGTCCCAGGTACGCGGCACGCGCAGGAACTCCTCGTCCACGTTGTCCCAGGGAATCGCCAGGCAGCTGCAGTCATAGATCAGGTTGAGCAGGATCAGCTGGATGCTCATCATCGGCAAAAACGGCAGCAGGGCGGATGCGGCAAGCACGCTGAACATATTGCCGAAGTTGGAGCTTGCGGTCATCTTGATGTACTTGATCATGTTGGCGTAGGTCTTGCGCCCCTCGATGATGCCCTCCTCGAGCACCATCAAATCCTTCTCGAGCAAGATGATATCGGCCGACTCCTTGGCCACGTCGACCGCAGTATCGACCGAGATGCCGATGTCGGACGACTTCATGGCCGAGGCGTCGTTGATGCCGTCGCCCATGTAGCCCACCACATGACCGTTTGCACGCAGCACGGACACGACGCGCGCTTTTTGATCGGGCGTAAGCTTGGCAAAGACCTGCACGTCCTCGGCGCGACGAGCGAGCTCGGCGTCGTCCATTGCGGCGATATCGCTGCCGAGCAGCATGTTGTTGACCTCGAGTCCCACCTGCTTGCAGATGGTGCGCGTGACCTTCTCATTGTCGCCGGTCAAGATCTTGGTGGCTACACCGTGGTTGCGCAGCGCCTCGATAGCATCGGCCGTGGACTCTTTGGGCGGATCCAAAAACGCCAGGTAGCCGATCAGCACCATGTCGCGCTCATCATCGGCGCTAAAGGCACCGACAGGCGACGGGTTGGACTTTTGAGCGATTGCCAACACGCGGAAGCCGTCGTCGTTAAGGTCGGCGACCGTTGCCAAAATGCGCTCGCGCACCTCGTCGTCCAGCACGTGAACGCCGCCGTCAATCTCGGCATGCGAGCACACCGACAGCATCTCCTCGACTGCACCCTTGGTGACCATCTGGGTTTTGCCGCTTCGATCGCGCACCACGGTGGTAAGGCGACGGCGCGTAAAGTCAAACGGCACCTCGTCGACCTTCACATAGGCCTCGGAAAGGTCGGTGAGACTCGGGTCGTTTTGCTCCTCTTCCTCGGTGCATTTGATGATCGCCAGATCCATCAGATTCTTGTAGCCCGTCTGGAAATAGCTGTTGAGGTAGGCATGGCGCAGAACGCGCGAATCCTCCTGGCCATCGATGTTCCAGTGATACTCCAGCACCACCTGGTCCTGCGTCAGCGTGCCAGTCTTGTCCGTGCACAGCACGTCCATCGCGCCAAAGTTTTGAATCGAGTTGAGGTTCTTAACGATGGTCTGTTTTTTGCTCATAGCCACGGCGCCCTTGGCAAGGCACGTGGTAACGATCATGGGCAGCATCTCGGGTGTCAGGCCCACGGCGATGCTGATGGCAAACAGGCCAGCATTAAGCCAATCGCCCTTGGTGACGCCGTTAATCATAAAGACAAACGGAACCATCACCATCATAAAGCGGATGAGCACCCACGAGACGCTATTGACGCCTTTGGAAAAGCTCGTCTCTACGGCATCCTCGGACAGGCTCGATGCCATAGAGCCAAACAAGGTCTGCTCGCCCACGCTAAAGGCGAGCGCCGTCGCGCTGCCCGAGATCACACTGCTGCCCATGAGGGCGATGTTCTCGAACGACGTTGCCGAATCGGACTCGGTGCACGTCGCGGGAACCTTCTCGACCGGCTCGCTCTCGCCCGTCAGGCTTGCCTGGCTCACAAAGAGGTCCTTAGCCTCAATGATTCTCACATCGGCGGGAATCATGTCACCGGCGGACAGGTGCACGATGTCACCAACCACCACGTCGTCGATGGGAATCTCGGTCCTAGGGGCATCCTCGCGGGTGACTGTCACGGTGGTCGTAATCATATCGAGCAGCTTTTCGGCCGCGTTGCCGCTGCGCGCTTCCTGGATATAGCGCAGCGTGCCCGAGAGCACGACCATCGTGGTGATGATGATCACCGTCAGCGGGTCAAAGTCTTCGGGCGTGCTGCCCATCATCGACAACGCTGGAAACACCATGTCGGTCGCTGCCGAAATGATGGCCAGGAAAAACAGAATCGCCGTGAAGGGATTGACGAACGCGTCCGCAAGCTTGCGGGCAATCGACTTCTTCTTGCCACGCGTGACCACGTTACGCCCGTTGTCGGCTTCGCTGTGCGCGACCTCGTCGCGATTAAGGCCGCCGAGATTCGAGCCGACCCAGGATAGGGCCTCCGTCAGCGGAATGGTCGCCGCATACTGGATGCGACCCTCCGCGCGATGCCTCATCAGTTCGTTTTGCGCCTGAACCGCAGACGGCGTATGGCGCATAGTCATCTTCTTCAATTGCCTCGCTCCGTTCTATCGATCGGACGCAGGGCGAATCAGCCGCGCGCCCCCATCAAAGTGGACCCGCGCCGGCAACTTCGTCCTGCGTTACTGGTACTGTCACTGCCGCTCACGGTCCTCACCTCTCTTTCGCGTCCGCGACTGTCTACAGAATAGAAAAGCCGCAAGACCGAGCACATGGCTGGTTTCTTGCGGCTTTCTTGCGATTTGGCAAGGATTGTCAAAGTGACTATTTGGATCCATGGGAGCGAATACCCGAAGCGTTACTCGGCCATTTTGTAGCCCACGCCCCATACAGTCAGCAGGTAGTGGGGGTTGTCTGGTTCGGGCTCAATCTTCTTTCGAATTTTGCGGACGAAGGCCATGATGTTGCTGTCATCGAGCAGATACTCGTTTTGCCACACCGCCCGGTAGATTTCCTCTTTGCTAAAGACCGTACCCCGGTTGCTCGCCAAAAAGGCAAGGATGTCGAACTCCTTGGGCGTGAGCGAGACCGGCGCGTCCGACACCTTGACGGTGCGCGAGGCCAGGTCGATCGAAAGCTCGCCGATAACGATGGGTCCAGTGGCGGCACTTGCCTGCGAGCCGGCAACCGCCAGCTCGATAGCAGTCAGCTTGCCCGATGCGATATCGGCAAACACGGGCGCGAGCTCCAGGGCGGCAGCGCTGCCAGACGAGAACAGCGCGCTGCTGAGCTCGGCGGCCTCGGCCGGCGTAATCGCGATGTTGGTTCTGTTGGTACGCATAGAACCGCCCTAGAACAAGCTGCTCGAGCGGGCCAGATAGACCCGCTTGATCGTCGAAGCAACAACAAGATACAACACGCTCAGCAGCGCAACGATGCCCAGATACCATACAGGCAGCGTGGCGAGCCCAAACAGCTGCGCCACCGGACTGAGCGCAAGGAGCGCCGTGACAACGAGCATGACGGCAACCATCACCACGAGCGGTGTGCAAGGACGATCCCCGTCGCGGACACTGCGCGTTCGCAACACCAGGAGCACGAGCGATTCGGTCCATGCGCATTCCAGCAGCCAGCCGGCTTGGAAGGTCGCGATAAAGGCCGCTCGACCCGCCGCGTCGAGCGCGGCAAAGGGCGCGCCGCAGACGGCGGGGCATACGCCCAAGAACAGAATGGCAAACGTAATGATGTCGAAGGCCGAGCTCGCAAAGCCAAAATGAAGCATAAAGCTGCCGAGCCCCTTACCCGACCAGGCCCTGGGGCGGGCAATCTCTGCATCGTCAACGTTATCCCACGAAAGCGACAGGCAGGTGGCGTCGTAGCACAGATTGAGCAAGAGCAGCTGGGTAGCGGTTGCCGGCACAAAGGGCAGGAAAATGCTCGAGGCGGCAACCGAACAGATATTGCCAAAGTTGGAGCTCGATGCGATACGGATGTACTTGGAGGCATTGGCGAACGAAGTCCTGCCCTCGCTGACGCCCTCGGCGACAACACCCAAGTCGCGCTCGAGCAGCACCAGGTCGGCCACCTTTTTGGATTCGGCCGCAGCCGAGTCCACGACAATGCCGACGTCTGCCGATGTGAGCGCCGGCACGTCGTTCACGCCGTCTCCGATATAGCCGACGATGTGGCCGGAGAGGCGAATCAGGCTAACGATCTGCGCCTTCTGTGCGGGCGTAAGCTCGGCAAACACGCGAGCCTTCCCCACCCGGATCAGCGCTTCGGATTCCTCCATGGCCTGAAGCATGCTGCCGGTGATAACGCTATCGGCGGGAATGCCCAGGCGCGAGCATGTTGAGCGAGCGACCGAAGCCGAATCACCCGTGAGCACGCGCACCTCGACGGAAAGGTTAGACAGCGCCTGCACGGCGGCACGAGCGCTCGCCTTGGGCCGATCGAAAAAGCCCAAAAAGCCGCACAGCACCAGGTCATCCCAGTCCGCCGACGTCGTGCTATAGGCGACGGCGAGCACTTTGATGCCATCGGCGCGCATGTCCTCGGCAACCTCGTAGGCGCTCTGACGGCCATCGGCATCCATGGGCACCAGCTCGCCCTTAAAGTTTGCCCAGGCGCAGCGTGTGCACACGCTTTCAACCTCGCCCTTTACGATGGTCAGATGATTGCCGGGGCGAACCTGTAGCCCCAAACAACCAAGCGCCCCGGGCGTGGCGTCGAGCTTGACACCCGAAGCCTTGGTGACGTGGTCGAAGGGGTCAGAGGCATGCAGTGCAAAGGCGTGGCCAAGGTCTTTCGCGGCAAGGTGCAGCTCGGGTGCCGCGCACGCATCGGCAATGGCCCGATTGAGCTGATTGGCAGCGGCCCCCTGGCTCGTGCTCTCCAGATACGCCAGGTTGAGCGTCTGCTCGCTTTCGTTGCCCAGGATATCGGTGTAGTACTCGAGCACCGCGGCATCTTCGGTGAGCGTGCCTGTCTTGTCAACGCACACCACGTCCATGGAGCCCAGTGACTCCATGGCGTCAACGTTCTTAACGATGACCTGCTTGTTTTTTAGTCGATGGGCACTGCCCGAAAGGCAAACGCTCGTGACAACCGGCAGCATTTCGGGAACCAGGCCCACGGCCGTGCCCAGGGCAAACAGCAGTGCCTGCGCCCAGTCGCCCAGCACAAAGCCTCGAATCATAATGACAAACGGCAGTACGATGAGCATGCATCTTACCAGGGCGGCGCAGATGCTCTTGGCGCCGGCACCAAACTGTGTGCCCATTCGAGCGCGACGGCGCAAAACGGGCTGCTCATCGGCAATGCGGGCGAGGACGGTTGCCGACGCCTTGCCGTCGACAATGGTCGTTCCCGCGCGAACGGTCTCCCCTTCCCGCTTGGCGGTCTGACCGCTCTCGCCTGTAAGCGACGATTCCGAGACAAGGACCTGGTCGCCCTTGGCAAGGGTCACGTCGACCGGGCAGAGCATGCCGGCATATAGGCGGACGACGTCGCCGGGCACAAGCCGGTCGGCATCAACTTGAATCCAACACGCATCGACGCGTTTCCAAACGGCCGCGTGGTTCGCTTTAAACATATGGCGATCAAAGCTGCGCTTGGCCTCATTTTCGTAAAACAGGCGCACCAGGCCGCCCACCAGCCACATCAAAAAGAGCACAGCTGGCGCGAACACGCCCGTCTGGCCTTCCACCTGCGGCAGGACATCGACCAAAAAAGCCAGCCCGGCAAGCGCAAGCAGCAGCGACGAGAACGGATTAAAGAACGATTTTCTAATCATCGAAGCCTCTTTCTAGCACGGCTTCGATTGTATCCGAGGGCACTCGCCGACAACCCCGCCCCAACCCTTGCGACTTCCTTGCTTTTAGCCGTGACAAAATGGTTGTCCCTTTGTCACATTATTCGGAACGAAGGGCCTCCACGGGGTCCTTTTTGGATGCGCTACGGGCCGGCAGCAGACCGGCAACGACCGTCAGCAACACCGAAATTGCAATGAGCACCAGCGCATCCTGCACGGGCAGGCTCATCAGGTTGGGGACCTGTTTGGCCGCAAGCGCCCAGGTATTAACCGGGAAGCTCACGGCCACCACGACGACAATGGCAAAGACGCCGGCGATGAGGCCCTCGATAAAGGTCTCGGCATTGAATACGTTGGCCACGTTGCGTTTCGACGCGCCGATCGCGCGCAAGATGCCGATCTCCTTTTTGCGCTCCAGCACGCTGATGTAGGTGATGATGCCGATCATGATAGAGCTCACCACCAGGCTAATACTCACAAACGCAATGAGCACCAAGCTGATGGTGTTCACGATATCGGTCACCGAGCCCATGATGATGCCCATGTAGTCGGTGTACGAGATTGCCTGCTCGTCATGCCCGGCGGCTTTGACCTGCTTGTTATACGCATCGATATGGTCGAGCACGCGCTCCTTGGCCTCAAAGTCGCGCGGGAAGATCTTGACCGAGATGGGATCTGCCTCGTCCGCATAACACAGCGTGGTCAGGTTGTTGTCGTAGGTGAGCTGCGACGCCGTCGCATAGCTCATCATGAGCGAGCTCAGGTCCTCGGCATCCATGTTGAAGTGGATAGCACGGGCAAAGGCGCTCGCATCCACGTGCATGGCGCTCGCCAGGTTGGCAAAACTCGACGACATCTGCGTCGCCATTTGTCCCATGAGCCCCGCCGCGCCTGCTTTGAGCTGGGACGATACGGTCGTCGCAATCTGCTCGCTGATCGCCTTCATCACCTGATCCATAGCCTGCTGCAAATAGGGCGCGAGCTGTTTTTGTACGTAGTCGGTCATTGCCTGCTGTAGCCGCTCAGCCAGCACATCTCCGCCCAGCGCCTTGAGCTGCGCTAAGCATTGCTGCGCCGCGGCATCGTTCTCAAGATATGCCGAGAATGCGGCGGCAAGCTTTGTCGCGTCCTTAAGATCTTCGGGCGTCAGCGCCTTAAACTGATCGGACTGCATAAAGCCCTCAAACAGCTGGTTGGCAAGCGCGCCCACCTGCTGCATCTGCTCGGGTGTGAGTTCCAAGCCATCGAAGACTCCCGAGAAATCGGGGGCCGGCGCCTTGGCCATGATGTCGTTGAAGTCGATGTCCTCGCCAACGCCCGAAAGGTCGATATCCAGGCCTGACAAATCGATGCCCGAAAGGTCCATACCGCCGGCCACACCCGAAAGCGCGGACGCATCGAACGAGAACGCGCTCTTGAGCGCCGCCTCGTCAACGCTGAACATGCTGCCCAGGTCCACGCCCTGCTTGGCCTCGCCCTGCAACTCGTCGAACGTTTTGCCGGTAAAGACATCCGTCTCGGGATGAGCAAGCTGCTCCTGCACAATCTTCGAATCGGCCGCGCGCTCCATAAGCTGGCGAGTCAGCGCATGTGTGTAGGCGATACCGGGCGAAAGGGCGCTCGCGTTGGCCGTCTCGTTGGGCCGTACCACGCCCACAATGCGCACGTCAATGCCATCGGCAACCTTGGCCGCCATGAAGTCGGCGTCACCGGACATATCGGCCCACATACCGGTCTCTTCGTTTTTGCGATACGCATCTGCCGGCGACAGCACCTTAAACGTGGTGGACAGCGCATCGTCGTAGGTAAAGTCGGCAGCGGTCTCGGGCGTCTCGACCCCGCCATCGGCCGTCATGGCGCTGTTGACCAGGTCGTTGAGCTCATCGATATCCAACGCACCGATGCTATAGAGCGTATAGTCGCCCACCGTGCCACGGCTCGAAAGCACCATCACGGCCTCGTTGGCGGACGCGGGCCAATGACCGGCAACGACATCGTACTGGCGGTCGAGCAGGCTCTGGTCGTCAATCATTTCGTTGAAGACCGAGGTTCCCATGGACTCCATGCTCACCGTTGCCGCCGAGCTCGCGCCGCCGCTCATGGCCTCGGTCATGGCATTGGGCACCAGACGCACGGGCTTCTCGTCGCCCTTGCCCGCGCGATAGACAACCGGCGTTACGCCATAGCCGTACTGAATAGCGTTGACCTCTTTGTCGATGCCGTCGCCACCGGCATCGAGCCATGCCTTGAAGCTCGTCATATCGTTGGACTTAACGCTCGCGAACATGTCCTTCACGGCCGTGACCACGGGAATCTTATCGGACTTCTTGACCGAATCGTCCTCACTGTCGGAAGCGCCGCTCACATCATCGCCATCCTCCGTGGCCCCCTGCCCGCCCATCATGGACGACAGGTCGTAATCCTGCTTGGAAATGGTGAGCGGATAGCTCGAAAGCGTATCCTCCTCGACCTTTTTGATGTAGCCGTTTACGCCGTTGGACAGCGCCAGAATCGCCGCGATACCGATAATGCCAATCGAGCCCGCAAATGCAGTCATGGCCGTACGGCCCTTCTTGGTCATAAGGTTTCGGGCAGAAAGGCCCAGCGCCGTTACAAAGCTCATCGAGGTTTTACGCGTGGGCTTGGCCTCGCGACGCGCGGCTTTGGCAACATCAAAGGGATCGGAATCGTCGGTGATCTTACCGTCTGCGAGGTTGACGATGCGCGTGGCGTAACGGTACGCCAGCTCGGGATTATGCGTGACCATGATGACCAGACGGTCGCGCGCAACGTCCTTGAGCAAGTCCATGACCTGCACGGACGTCGTTGAGTCCAGGGCGCCGGTCGGCTCGTCTGCCAACACGATCTCGGGATCGTTGATCAGAGCACGGGCAATGGCCACGCGCTGCATCTGTCCGCCCGAAAGCTGGCTCGGGTGCTTGTTCACATGCTCGCCCAGACCGACTGTCTCAAGCGCCCTGCGCGCACGCTGGCGACGCTCGGCATGCCCCACGCCCGTAAGCGTGAGCGCCAACTCCACGTTTTCCAAAATAGTCTGATGCGGAATAAGGTTATAGCTCTGGAACACAAAGCCGATGCGGTTGTTGCGGTAGGCGTCCCAATCGCGGTCGCGGAAGTCCTTAGTCGAAATGCCATCGATGAGCAGGTCGCCAGAATCAAAGTGATCGAGTCCACCGATAACGTTGAGCATCGTAGTTTTGCCTGAGCCCGAAGGGCCCAAAATGGCCACAAACTCATTATCGCGAAAGGCCAAGCTCACGCTATCGAGCGCCACCTGCGTAAACGACTGAGTGACGTACCTTTTGCAAATACCTTTGAGCTCCAACATGGACGGCAACCTCTCCTGCGCAGGCACCCTGCCCGCTCTCCCCCGCCGTTCGTATTCGACGCGTTTGTCCTACTCTATCCCCATTTTTCACCGACACCAGTGAGGAATGTAACGAAGCACGCCAAAAAACGAACGGGACGGCGCCTAAAAGAAGAGGCCCCGAGCGGGACCTCTATATGGTGGAGATTATCTTGAAAGGCAGCGGACTACTCCGCGCAGCGGCGCACGATCATCGCCATGCTTTACGCGTTTTCTACTGCTCGCTATTCGCAATCGCCTGATCGATCAGCTTGTCGAGTGCAGCGCGCTGCTCGGCGGAGCTGATGGCTCCCACGATGGGCTCCCCTACGATGTTGCCATTCTGATCGATGACATACGTTGTCGGGAACGAGAACAAATTTGACGTGAACTTACCGGCCTCGCTATCCGACTTGAACCAGATGTTCTTATACGTCACGCCCTTCTTGCTCAGCACGTCCTTGGCATCTGCAATCTCGCCCTTGTTGCCATCGAGCGTAAAGGAATTGACGCCCACGACCTGGCCGCCCTTCTTGGCAAGCTCCTGATTCAGTTTCTCAAGATCGCCCAGCTCGCCCACGCACGGCTTGCAAGTAGTGAACCAGAAGTTCATGACGGTGACCTTGTTCTTAGAGAACAGCTCGTCGCTGTTCACGTCGTTGCCATCCAGGTCCTTGCCCGTAAAGCTGGGGAACTTCGTCGCCTCGTTCGAAGCATTGGCACCAGCCGTCATGCCAGCGGTCGAAGCGTCGACGCTCTCGCCTGCACTCGGCGTGCTTCCACAGCCGGGGAACTCCTTCTCCAGGCTCTCGAGCTTGTCCTCGATCTCCTTGATCTGCTGTGCACCGGCCTTGAGCGTCTTGAGCTCATCCGCCGTGAACTCATCCTTGGCGCCGTCGATGGTCTTGAGCAGGAAATCGCCGTAATTGCTGCCGTCCTCAATCATTGCCGAGTCTTTATTTGCCGCATTGAATACCTTTTCCCACAGCGCGTTATCACTCGAAAAGATCTCGTTCTCCTTCTGCATGAGCTTCGCATACAGCTCGGCGGCCTCGTCGGCATTGGCCGGCTTCTGCGCAGTGAGTTCTGCGATCTTAGGATCGGAGCTCGCAGATTCGCTCGCATTGCCGCCAGGTGCCGAGCACGCCACAAGACACAAGGCCAATACCGGCACCATAAACAGGGCCGCAATCTTAGAAAGCTTCATAGTCATTCCTCCGTTTTGTCGAAGCTTGTTTACTTTTTATCGGCGGTCAAGGGGAGCTTTTCCGCCGACACATCCAGGCCATAGCGATAGCTAATGGCATCGACGGGACAGGCCCCGATGCACTTTCCGCACCGGATGCATTCGGCATGATTGGGCGCGCGGACCACATCAACATCCATCTGACAAACCTTTGAGCACTTGCCACACGAGACACATTTGCATGCATCGACCCGAATCCCCAGCAGGGATACCTTATTCATGAGCGCATAGAATGCGCCGAGTGGACAAATCCATTTGCAGAAGGGGCGGTAGAGCAAAACGCTCAGCACTACCACGGCAATGAGAACGGCAAGTTTCCAAGTAAAGAGCTGCCCCAGCGCAGATCGAATGCCGGCGTTGGCAATGGCCAGCGGAATGGCGCCCTCGAGCACGCCCTGCGGACAGATGTACTTACAAAAGAACGGGTCGCCCATGCCCACGTCGTTAACCACCAAGACGGGCAGCAGCACCACGGCAAACAGCAGCACGACGTACTTGATGTACGTGAGCGGCTTGAGCTTTTTCGTGGAGAACTTTTTGCCGGGAATCTTGTGAAGCAGCTCCTGCAGCCAGCCAAACGGGCACAGAAAGCCGCATACAAAGCGTCCCAGCAGCACGCCGAGCAAAATGAGCGTACCGGTAACATAGTAAGAAAAGTTGAACTTGGATGAACCTACTACCGACTGGAACGACCCGATGGGGCACGCACCCGATGCCGCGGGGCACGAATAGCAGTTAAGCCCGGGTACGCAGACTGTTTTTCCCGCGCCCTGATAGATGCCGCCTTTGGCAAAGTTTGGCAGGTGAATGTTGGTAATAAGTGTTGCCGCCGCCTGAATGAATCCGCGAAATCGAGCCAAAACATGCGACGCAGTGTTTTCTCTTTTATCCAATTCCGATACACTCCAAGCACAGCCTAATCGCTTTGGCCAGCACGGCATCTGCCTCGCCACGCATAACGCCAAAGCACACCATGGCAATTCCGACGATCAACAAAGCGACCTGTACCACGGGTTTTACCGCTTTGAACAACCTGACCACTCCTTTCGTTACGCGACCATTGGACCATATCGGCTATAAAATCCGTGTTAAGCGCGATTTGAAATGTGCAAGGAGACTGTTATGCGTATTTTGATCGTCGAGGACGAGCGGGCGCTGTGCGACGCAATCGCGCGCAGCTTGCGGAACTTGGCGTACAGTGTCGACTGCTGTCACGACGGACAGGAGGCGCTCGACCTACTGGACGTTGAGGCCTTCGACCTCGTGGTACTCGACCTCAACCTTCCCCGCATCGACGGCATGACCGTACTCAGGGAACTTAGGAAAACTGACTGCGAGACTAAGGTACTGATTCTGTCCGCACGTGGCGAAGTATCAGATAAAGTCGCCGGACTCGATGCCGGCGCCAACGATTACCTCACCAAGCCGTTTCATCTGGACGAGCTTGCGGCAAGGATTCGCAGCCTTACCCTAAGACGCTTTACACAAAGCGACGTAGTTTTAACCTGCGGAAAGCTCAGCTTTGACACCAAGGCGCGCATCGCTTCCGTGGACAGCGAGGCTTTATCTCTTACGCGCAAGGAAACGGGAATCTTGGAATACCTGATGCTTAATCAGGGGCGACCGGTAAGCCAAGAGGAGCTTATCGAGCACGTTTGGGATAGCAGCGTGAACAACTTTAGCAACGCAACCCGCGTTCATATTTCGTCGCTCCGAAAAAAGTTGCGCAGCGCTTTGGGATACGACCCGATTCGCAATCGGATTGGAGAGGGCTACGTTATGGAGGATAACGAATGAAAAGGCTTTCGCTGCAATGGCGCATAACGATTATGACGGCACTGCTCACGTGTGCGGCGTGCGTGCTGACGAACTGCCTGGTCGGCTATACGGGCATGCGCTACATGGATGCCATCGGCAGTAACATCTCGGCCTTTACCGCTACCGGCGCGGATTCGCCCCAGGCGTTTGACCCAACACAAGCAGCCCTCGATGACGAGGTCACGGTCGTCGTAAACGACGCACAAGAGTCTTTTGGCACGACAACCTGGTACATCACGGCTGGAGTCACACTCCTTGGCGGCGCGCTGGCATACTTTGTGAGCGGCCGTGCACTCAAACCGCTGCGGGCTTTTGCGGCCCAGGTTGAGCGCGTGCAGCCTGACAACCTAAGCGAAATTAAGCTCAGCGAAGATGTGCCCACCGAGCTACAACGATGCAGCGCCTCTTTCAACGACATGATTGCCCGTCTTTGCGAAGGGTTCTCTGCACAGCGTCAGTTTACCGGCAACGCCGCACACGAGCTGCGCACCCCGCTCTCCCTTATGCAAGCACAGATTGAACTATTCATCTCTGAGCACTCCGGTTTGCAACCCGAAACAGCCGAGCTGCTCGGCCTGCTACAAGAACAAACTGAGCGCATGTCTCGAATGACCAAGGTATTGCTCGAGATGAGCGAGCTCCGCAGCGTTCCTTGCGAGGACGATGTTGAACTCGGTCCCTTGTCCGAAGAGGTCCTCACCGACCTTGCGCCACTTGCCGAGAATAAGGGCATAGCCCTCAATTGTGCTGGAGACGCTTTAGTAATCGGGAACGATGCGCTCCTCTATCGGCTGGTGTTCAACCTGGTCGAAAACGCCATCCGCTATAGCCGCACCGACTCGAGCGTTACCGTCTCCATCTGCGACAACGACAGCCACGTGTTCCTGCGAGTCGAGGACCAGGGCCCGGGAATACCCAAGCAGTACCGTGAGAGCATCTTCCAACCGTTCTTTCGCCTGGATAAATCCCGCAGCAGGGCATACGGCGGCGCAGGACTCGGGCTAGCGCTTGTTTGGGAGATTGCAGCGCTTCACGGTGGCACGGTAGAGGTCGAAGCAAATTCCGAGAACGGAACCGTGATGCTCGTGACCCTCTCAAAGGGGGCCACCACGTGATCCGACTGTCCAGGAGTCCCACTCGACATTGTGAAACGCGTCCCAAAACTTGGACATGAGAAATGGGAGACAGTTCGCATCTATGCCGAGGACGAAGTCCTGGCGGGGATTCAGGATGCGCAGAGGAAGCTTGCGGCAGAAAACCCCGACAGAGTCGTGACCGTCGGCGGCAACTGTATGGTGTCGCCTGCCCTCTTCGATTACCTGCACGGGAAATACGAGAACGTTGGAATCGTCTGGATCTATGCGCATCCGGATGTATCCACGCTGAATGATGGCTACCCCAACGCTCACGCCATGGTACTTGGCAGCCTTTTGGAACAGGGTGCACCGCAACTCGTTTCGCGGATGCGGCATCCGGTGTTTAAGCCGAGCGATGTCCTGCATGTCGGGCTACAGCAGCTCCACGACTATCAGGAAGTTTGCTTAAACAAGCATAGGTGTTGCGGTTTTAGCCGATGTCCTCATGGAGGAAAACGACATGCTGGGTCTGTCTGATTAAAGTCCAACAGTTTCCATGAGGCATCTAGCACGGTAAAAGCTAAAGACCCGGGAGACCCCAAACTGTCAACCATCTTTACGGGTGCAAGGGAAACGGGCAAGACAGCCCCCTCTCGCTCCTATCCGAAACGGCGCTTGAACACGGCTGGATTGCAGCGAATGTCTCCGCCATGCCCGGCATGCTCGAAGATATCATCGAGCACACAAAGGAGGCCGCAGGCCGTTACCTCTCGCAGCCCCATACACGCGTGAGCGGAGTTCAAGTTGGGCAGCGGGGCGGTTTAGCGCGCCAATATAATCAAATCGTGCACTTCCATAGCCTCTCGTCTACGTGGTGTACCGTCGTCTCCCCTTTTATCAGAGTTGGGCGATTTTCAGGCACCCGAGCTGAACTCAAATTGAACTCAACGATGCCTTATCGGTCGAGGGCGTCCTAGCGAGAATATACAGAGGCGCACATTTCGCAGGGAACCTCCCATTCGTTATCATATCGGGATGCTGTCAAGGCAGCGTCAATGCGTTCGACCTACACCTTCTCGCTTTTCGAGGCCTCGTCTGCAGGACCATCGGAATCGATACGGAATCGATCGGCATACCATTCATCCGAAGCAATCACCTTATGGAGCATCTGGAGATGCAGGTCGACATAGTGGCAGAACGCCTTGCCGCATTCCACGAGAGGCGCATTGTTTCTCTCGTTGGGCTCGGCTCCAAAATTAAACTCGACCTCATAGCCCTCCCCAGGCACACCCATGCTCGGCAGAATATCAATGGAGAAGTGGACGAATCCAGACGTCACCTTGTATACATCTTTTACCTTTGGATCGAACTTCTCGAGTAAGTCTTGAAGTCTTCCATCGGACATCTTCTCACCCGAGAAATCTTTCAGCTTGTTCACAGGCACACCTTGAAACACCTGCTTGAGAAAGTCATCCTGGTCTTCGGCGGCGAATAATGCGAATGTCCGCAGGCAGACTCCAACCTGTGCGCGGAGAAGCTGGGCGACGCAAACAAGATTCCTCGACTCGAGCATGGAGATGAATCCGTCTATCAGTCTCATCGCATACTCAGAGGAGGATGCCAGATATAGATCCCATTGGGTAAAGTCGCCGTTCATGAAGGGAATCACTGCATTGCGCTCGGCGACTCTCAAGGCACTCAGGCTTTGTTCTATTTTCTCAGCTTCTTGTTTGAACTGTTCGCTATCCAAAATGCCCCCAAATGCCGGCTTCTCAACAAATCAAAAAAGCAAGAGAGACAGAGATTAGGTTCCTGCTCCACTGAACCCACGCTTCCAGTCGAGACACTCCTCCTCGAAGATCTCCCCAGAGTCCCGCCTCTCGCGCCCCTCACGGAACTGTCCATATCAGTGTAGCCAATCCAAGCACAGCCCCACCGCACGGCCCAGTCGCTTCCGGTCCTGCGTGGCCCCGTGAAGGCGGAAGGGCGTGGTTGTCGTCATCGCGTTCCTTTCTCCTCGTACCTTTTTGGGCATGCGTCACGGGCCCCCGCGCGGCGCTGAGAGCGAATCGGCGCAGGCTTGGGGCCAGTTGCGTAGAGGTTGAGGTTCGGGTTTCGCCGGCTTACGCAGCTTGGCGGGCAGAGCGCCCGGGCTCGCTGCGCCTAGGGCGCGGCGGGATCCGCGACGCCGGAGGTGTCGATCTCGCCCAGATTGGCGAGCTGCTCGATGAGGGGGAGGCCCATCGGGTCGTCCACCTCGACGCCGCCGAGCACGATGGTGCTGTCGCGTGTGTCTATATGGGTTGTGAACACGGCCGGGTCGAAACCCGAAGCGATAAAGCCAATGCCCGCGAGGACAACACCCGCGGCAACGAGCCCGCCCGCCACGGCGAGGTAGATCTTCTTCGCACTGGTCATGGTACTCACTCCTTTCTACGCCGCGAGATGCGCGGCAGCGCCGCCCTTCTCGCCCTTACCCTTCCAGAAGGGCGAGGCGGCCTTCCTCGCCCAGAGCGCCGAGAGGCGCGCAATTTGTTTTGAGGCTGCCCAAGCGCCAGCACCAACGAAGAGCGCCACGCCGACGAGGCCGAGCCCCACGCCCGCCGAGGCGAGGGCGTACGGGAAGTGGCCGATGATGACGCCGCTTACGGCAAGCAGGAGCCCAACTACGCCCACGCCCCCGAGTGCCACCGCGACGATCCACACGCAGAGCGCCAGCACCCAGATGCAGATATAGACCGTGACGGCCACGGCGGCGAAGGCGGCGAGCAGCGGCACCCACACCGGGGAGCCCACGATGGCCAGCACCCACAGCAGCGCGGTGCTGCGCCGGCGCGTCCTCGCGATCGCGCGCGGCACGGCGGGCAGGTCGTCGAGCGTGGCCTCCGCCACCTCGCCGGGCGTGCCCATGGCGGCCACGGCCTCCTCCTCGCTCATACCGTCCTCCATGCGGTCGGCGATGGCCTCCGCATAGAACGCCTTGGTCTCCTCCACGTGCTCGGCCGGCAGGCAGGCGAGCAGCTCGCCCAACCGGCCCAGAAACTCATCGCGCGTCATGGTGCGCCTCCTCAACGTATGCGTAAATCTCCCGTACGGACGGCCACTCGGCCAGGAACTCCTCGATGCGCGCTCGCCCGTCGTCCGTGATGCGGTAGTACCGGCGCAGCCGCCCGTTGTGCTCGGCGGAGCGCGCCGTGATGCACCCGGCCTTCTCCAGGCGCTTGAGCAGCGGGTAGAGCGTCGACTCCGTGAGCCCCATGCTCGCCGGTACGTCCTTCACGATCTGGTAGCCGTAGGACTCCTCGCCGGAGACGGCCGCGAGCACGCAGGCCTCCAGGAAGCCGCGCTTCATCTGTGCCTCCATCCGCACACCTCCTCTCGTCATATGCTATGCTATACACACTATACGATGCAAGGTATTAGACGTCAACTCTCATCGCGAAGATTCTCCGGCCCCTGCGCGCTGCGAACGTGATATCGCGGGGCGGTTGGCATTATGCATGAAACGTCAAGTAACGCTCTTTTGATCCACTTCCACTCGGCCCCATATGCCTTGCACAACGCCCCCTTCGACCTCGGAATCAAGAGAGCCGCTAGTCTTCCTTTATACGTTCGGCATAATCGTAGGCGATACCCACAAATTCCGGTCCCGAGCAACAGGAGTACAATTGCTGCTATTGTTGCCAGCTGTTGGGAGATGGAAGATGGACTGCGATGGCTACCCATGCGTTCCCATGCCGTTGATGTGCACTGCCTTTGTGCCGGGGCAGATTGACGCTGCGGTTGCAGGCATTTCCGACCCCGATTCACGCACCATCGCCACGGCAGAAGCGCTGTACTTTCGCGGACAGGCCGCCCTCGCTGCCAAGACGGCGCGCCCCTATCTTGACGCCACCGATTCCGCACTGCGCTATTCCGCATGCTTTATCTGCGGATATGCCAGTCTGTCGCTCAATCGTATCGCCGATGCCCGCCGTTGCCTTGCGGGCATCCTCGATACGCCAACTGACGAGGAATCGCCCGCCGTCCACGCCACGCATATCCTATTCGTCTCCGCCGCGAGCGTCCTGCTGCACTTGCCTTCCCCGCATTCCGCCGAAGAGTTTTATCCGCTTGCGGCGCATCTGCCCGAAGACCTGCGCCTGTTCGCCAGCTACGTGATGGCGCATGCCCTGTATCTGCGCGGCGAATACGGCCGCAGCCTGGGCATGGTGGAAAATGCCCTGATCATGAAACAGGGAAGCTATCCCATCTCGGAACTGTTCCTGCACCTGGCGGCTTCCATGGCATGCATGAGCCTCAAGGACATCGACGCCGCAAAGGCACATTTCGGAGCCGCTTGGGACATTGCGCGCCCCGACGGCCTTATCGAGCTCATTGGCGAGCACCACGGCCTTTTGCAGGGGCTTATCGAGGCATGCTTAAAATCGCAATATCCCGACGATTTCGCTCGCATCATCGAGATTACGTATCGATTCAGCTACGGCTGGCGGCGCATCCACAACCCCGATTCGGGTGAGGACGTGGCCGACGATTTAACGACCACGGAGTTCACCATGGCCATGCTCGCCTGCCGCGGTTGGACCAACGCCGAAATCGCACGCCACATGGGAGTATCGCCGGGCACCGTCAAAAACCGCCTATCAGGAGTGTATGCCAAGCTTGGTATCGGAACTCGCGCCGAGCTGGTTGCCCACATGTTGCGCTAGCGGCCAGACTGCCCGGCGTATCGAAAGCACTCCGGGGGCCTAGCGCTTTCGCGCGCTCAAGTTGGACATTTTGACCCTCGAACGGCACTACCGCCACGGGGCACCTTCTCGCAAAATTGGATTATTTCCACCGAAATTTGCGGGATGGGAGCCCAAAATGCTTGATCGCCGTTCGCTACTTATCGCCGGAACATCCTCGCTAGCGAGCATTATGTTGCCTCGCGTGCCGGGAAGCGAAAATGCCTTCCTGCTGCCGTTCGCGCCCACCGCGGCCTATGCCGACGAAGAAGACCCCTTCAAGGTCCTGGTGCTCTCGCGCACCATGTTTGGTGTGGTTGTGATCGACGTCGCCAACAAGAATATGCCCATCAAGGGAGCCCAGGTCACGCTCGCGTCGCGTTATGCCGCGGGCAAGCAGCTCTCCGCCACGACCGACGACGAGGGCACGGCCATCTTTGAGGTCGCGCCTCTTTCGGAAGGCTACGTGGACGAGGCGACGCTTCTCGACGCGTACGACTTTAACGGCGGCATCTCCATTAGAATGGCGGGCTACCGTGATGTCGAGATTCCCCTTGCGCGTATCCAGGGCGGCACCGCCATAACCGCGCCCACGCGTCCGCTTTCCGACGGCGAGCCGTACTTCCGCCAGCTCACATTCGACGAATGGGACATCCAGTACGCTGAAGCCACGTTCATGGCATTGCCGAAGGACGACACGGCAAACGAGCAGCCCGATACGCACGCCTTTACCGTGCAGGCACATCTGCCACAGGGTGGACAGGCAACGCTGTGCATCAACAAAGTGACGCCTGCCGCGGGCAACTCACCCGAAACCTTCACGCAAATTGGCCAAGTCAAGGCCAGCGCATCGGGCGCGGATAATCTGGCGACGTTCACGCTTGAAGACACGTTCCTCGATGCAGCTTCGGGCCTTCTGGAAGAAGGGTGCAAGCTGCGCTTTATCCTCGACTACCAGGGCAAAACCTACACGCTCTCATCCCCTATGGCCGTTGTCACCGCTCCGGCCGCAAAGGCGGAATCGGGCTCGACCACCATCATTCCCACCACTATGGACCAAGAGATCACTCCGTTTGATTTCCCGGCGGCGTTTCCCGGCATCGGCGGCAATAAGTTCACGTGCTGGATGCCCTCATTCCCCATTTTGTTCGATTTCTCTTTTGCCGGGTACGTGCTGTTTGGCGGAGGATACAAACCGGTCGGCTACATGAACGATTCAGGCAATCCGGATCCGGAGTACTGGAAGAAATCGCCGCGCGAGTCGGGCGCCAAGCAGGCAAACCGCTACCTCGACGAGATGGAGGGGAAGTGGAATCAGTACAAGAGTATGAGTGCCGGTTCGGGAACCGATCCAAGAAACACTAAGCTCCTTCGCCACCATTGCACGCTGCTGTTCACGATGGATATCGCCACACAGCTGTACGGCTCGCTCGCCTACGATTGGGTGGGCAAAACCTGGGGCAACAACAACGACCCCGCATACGGCAATATTAAGGCGCTCTTTCAAGTAAAAACCGACCTCAATTGGACCGAGCAGTTTACCCTAGGACCGGTGCCGTTTTTCCTAAACGTCAACCCCTGGGTGCTGGCGAAGCTGGCGCTCGCCGTGGGTGCCCACACGCACGGCAGCGGCGCGGCGTTTTTTAAAAACATTTCGCTCGACTTTTCAAACACCTCGGGCTCATTCACCATCCAGATCGGGCTTGCCGTCACCTTTGGCGCCGGCGTTGCAGGCGTCGCTTCGTCTGCCGTGCGCGGCGCCGCATCCCTCACGCTGTTCATTGGGTACGAGAAGGCAGATGGACACCAGCTTCCGCGACTGCGCGTAGGTGCAGACGTCGATGTCGATGTGATACTCCAGTTCGTAATGTTCAAGTGGACCACCAAGGCTTGGTCGGGGTCGTGGCCCACACTCCTCGATTCGTGGAATATGTCGGTGAACAATGGCAACCAGTATGTGCTCCAGCGCTCTGAGCTCGCATTGGGTGGAGATACGCCTTACACGCTGGATGCCCGCTTCGGCACGCCCGGCAACATCGAGGCGGGCGGCGTGCCGCAATTTATCGCATCGGCCACCATCGTCACCAACGCCGAGCTGCTCGCACGCGCCGAGGTTAAGGCCGCTGTCGTAAACGTCGCGCCCGTCGTGCGCGATTGGGATCAAGCGGTCACGCGCATTGAGCTCGAGGCGGATGCAGAAAGCGACGACACGGGACAGATCGAGCATTTCGTCCATGCACTGATAGAGAACGACGAAAACGCCGCGACGATGTATAAGTACACCTATATCGGGCAGGCGAAGGACGCCGCTGCGGACCCCAACGCCAATTCTGCTGGTGTATCGGAGGACGAGCGTGGCGGCATCAAGCCCTCGAGCGACAACGTGCTGTTTGCTGGCGTGCTCAGCGAAGCCCACATGAAGCTGGCAATGATTGCCGGCGTAGAATGTCTGTTCCGTATCGCCTCGGTGCGCTACGGCGACAATGGCCGCTCGCGCCTAGTGGTGTACACAAAGGCAAACGGCACGTGGTCCGCTCCCACGCCCGTGGACTTCCCCCTTGGGTTTCGCGAGGGCGACGTGGAGCGCAGCGGCATATTCGATTACGACTTCGACGTGGTGGAATATACAGACGGGAGGGGAAACCAAGACGCCTACGTGCTGCTGGTCTCGGGCGAGCGCCCCGCCGGCGACAACACCCATTTCGATACGGCGAGCACATCCGGCATGCTGTCCGTTGTGCGCCTGCGCATCAGCAACGACGGAGTTAGCGTGGTATCGCACACGTCGTGGCGCAGCATCTCGCGCGGCCGCCTTCAGGAGGATGGCCACCATTGTCTGCAGTGCCCACGCATCACGGTGGGCAAGGCGCTGGTCGACGGACGTCTGTCGGGCGCTTACCTCCACCGCCGCGGGACCACCGCAGAAAAGGCGCTCGGCAGCGAGGCTGAGGTTGCGCTGGAGTGCTTTACCCTATGGTCGGACGTTTCGAGCGACAGCCTGACGTTCCGCCAAGTTCTCCGCTTTCCGCAAGCACCGTCGAGTATCGAGCTGGGTGAGCCCGAGAATATCAACGGCAAAATGGTGGTGCCCGTTGCATACGAGACCGCAGACGGTTGCGGCTGCGCATCGTACGCCGTGATCGGCCAGTCCATCGCGGGCTGGGGCGTTATGTCGCCAGATGCCACAGTACCCCACGCGGTGCCGTGGCCGCAGCACACGGGCTTTTTGGCAACTGTCAACGAGCAGCTGCAGCATGTTACGTGGACGCGAGGCGCATCGGCATTTGCAACGCAGCCCGTGGGTGCCGCAGGCTGTGGCCCGGCATCGTTTAGCGTAAGCAACAACGGCAGGTGCGTGCTCTATGTAGAGAACACCGATGGCAAGGTGGGACAAACCTACGACGAAGAAGGCAACCCGGTTGCAGTGATGGGCAAGCACTTCCGCATCTTCGCCAGCACCTTGGCGGGCGATCTGTTCACGGAGCCGTTTGTGATGTGCGAGCTGGACCATCCCGTCGATCAGATAACGACATTTTTGACGTCGGGAGGCATGCTCTCCGCGCTCGCCACGCACATTGTGAGCGCGGAGAAGAGCGAGGCAGAGCTGCACGACATCGAAGTGCCCTTGGTGGCGTGCGCCACTCCGACGGGCGCCGTTGCTACCTCGGGCGCGGTGGTGCCCGGAGCAGCAGGCGAATCCTTCATGGTCACGGTGCGAAACGACGGCAACACCTTGCTGACCGCCGGCACGATCGATCTGTACCGAGAGGGCTCCAGCCAGCCGTTCTCCAGCGCTTCCATCGGATTCGGACTGAACGCACGCATGGCTTCAATCTACGATCCAGAGCTTGCCGAGGACGCTTCGGCCAACGACATGGCACACGTGAAGTACGCGCTCGAGACGCTGGGCGCACGTTTTGCAACGCACCCGCTGGTAGCCGACAACGGCAACGCCGTGCTGGCACCGGGTTGCACGGCACAGTTCCGCATGAGCTTCGCCATCCCCGAGAGCTGGAGCGACGAAGTGGGCAAACGCGTAACGCTGTATGCGAAGGCGCGTAATCTGGTGGCGCTCGATCCCGTAACGCTCGAGGAAATTCGACCGGGCGCGAACTCGGCGCTGGGTGCCGTACTGCACGAGCTTCATGTGCCCGACGCGGCATGCGAACGCTCAGAAGTTCAGGTCGGCGTATGCGACAGCGCGGATACGACGGGACTTCACGACGCCCCGATGACGGTCGACGGCGATGGCGGCGCGAGCGGAGGTGGCTCCGGCGGAAGCAGCTCCGGTGGCGGCAGCGGCTCTGGCAGCGGCAAGGATCACGGCAATAGCAAGCGCCCCGGAAAAGCGGGCGCGCTTGCGGGCACGGGCGATGTCAACGCTCCCCTTACGGCAGCCGCTGCAGCACTCGCCGCAGCTGGTGCCAGCCTTGTCGCCTACAGCGCCCGCCGCACGGCGCTCGAAAACGACGCCGCCGATGAGGTCAATTCTGATAAGCCTCACTAGCTCTCAGTTACCTTTGCGAGAGACGCCGACTCGGCTCATCGAGCACCAAAAAGGGCTGGCCCCGATAACTCTGAGCCAGCCCTGAGTCGCCTGACACGGGAATCGCAGTCCGCTACTTGAGCTTCAGCGCCTCCATCATGGGCACGGCAGCATCCCAGTCGATCTTCCAGCCGATCGACACGCGGACGGTCTCGCCCGTCGCGGGAGCCGTCGCAAACAGCGTGTGGCCGTTGTCGGGACCGGTAAAGCGCAGCCACGTTATGCCGTTGTACTCGACCTGGTCGGTTGTTGTCTCCTTGCCTTCGTAGACCTGCTCTAGGCTTGCAACCTCTTCCTCCGGCGAGCGCGGGAAAATGCTGATGTTCAAGCGTCCTCCAGTCTCGTCGTGGAAGAAGTTTGCCTTTTCGTGCTCTTCGTTGGACGAATCCAGCGTGTACCCATCGGCGGCCTCGATACTGTACGACGCGCAATCGATGCCGGTCATATTGGCCGCGTCTCCAGAATCGGCCACGCCGCCGGCCGCCTTAAACTCCTTGGTCTCGCATCCCGTGGTGTCAAAGTACATGGCCTCATGATTCTTGGCGGGGGCGTAAGCGTCTACGAACTCGACAGTGATGGGCCCGTAGTACGCTGTCCTGGGCGCCCAGAAATACACGTACTCAACGGTCTCGCCCGGGCCGATATCTGGCCTCTTGGAAAGATCGATGCCCTCGTGAAGCTCATCGGGAGCCTCACTTGCAACGTAGTCGAGCACGGCCGCCTTGCCAGAAGTAAACAACGGGTCGCCTGCCTCAAGGTCGCCCTGGGCAGCATGCACGTTAAAGGAGTCAAACGTCCTGTTCTTTGCATTGTTGTTGGTGATCTTGACGTGTAGGTAAAAGCCGTCCTGCAGCTTAGCGTCGCCGCGATAGAACGTACCGTGAGCCACCGACTCATAGGTAATGCCTGCCACCTCGACCGTCTGCGAATCATAGGCCCTGGGCTTTTCCTGCACAGGCGCGCTGCCGCCCGAACCGCCAGGCGAGCCGCTCGGAGCACTACCGCCACAGCCGGCCACTGTACACGCCAGCACGGCCGAAAGCGTCACGGTGGGAATTCCTAACAGCAGTTTCTTTGTCATGGGCCTCATCATTCTCACCGCTCCTTTCGGCTTGCAGCTCATCCATTGCCCGAGTCCCAAGTCGACCCCGTGGCATCGGCTTCCACTATGAGCGTATGACGAAACACGGCGCCGGCGAAGTGACCCGTGGCCCAAATAACGACCCACCAGCGTTCCTTATGGGCCAAAAGAACTCGCACATGCACGCCCCCGGCCCATAAAACGAGACGTCTGTCCCAATGTTCGATTCGATCCAACAATCCGCACGACACGTTTTCGACAACGTATCCAACCGCAAACGCAGCAAGACGCATTCGGCCGCCTTCAAATTTACTCGGGCAGAACCGAGTCGGTTTTGTCCGAGTAAACTCGAGCATAAACTGATCCATGCGATACAATTAACTCGGACAAAACCGAGTCGGAAGGAACCGAGTAAGTGGAATTTATTGGCAGGGAGCGTGAGCTCGCCCGTATTAAGAAAACGCTCAAAGCACCCGAGCAGCGCAATGTTCTCATTTACGGCAGGCGTCGCGTCGGAAAAAGTGAGCTCATCAAGCAGGCGCTAACCGATTTGTCGGACGTCGCAACGGTCTATTACGAGTGCCGCCAAACCTCCGAGGCAGACAACCTCGAGAGTCTGTCCGTCCTTGTTGCTGAAGCGCTGAGCTTTCCTCCGCTCGCCTTCACAGGCATCCGCGAGCTCATCGAATTTCTGTTTGCCCAAGCTAAAGACAAGAACATTACCCTCGTTCTCGACGAATACCCCTACTTGAGAGATGCGGTTAAAGGCTTAGACAGCATTCTTCAGACCTCAATCGACGCCCACAGGGAAGACTCACGTTTAAACATTGTCCTGTGCGGCTCCTACGTTGAGATTATGAAATCCCTCATCGAGCATGAAAGCCCCCTCTACGGGCGAATTGATCTCGCGCTTGAGCTTAAGCCCATGGATTACTTTGACGCTGCGAAGTTCTATCCCGCGTTCTCGCCCGAGGACAAGGTGCGGCTCTATAGCGTTTTTGGCGGTATCCCCTTTTACAATCGCCTCATCGATCAATCCCAAAGCGTACGCGACAACATCATCGAGCTCGTCACGGAACCTGGCGCCCGCTTAGAAAGCGAGGTGCCGTCCTATCTCAACGCCGAGATCTCGAAGATGACCAACGCCAACGAAGTTTTCGGGGCTCTCGCACAAGGCTACTCCCGTTGGGGGGACGTGCTGGCACAGTCGCACGTCTCGAGCGGTCCGGCCATGGCAGACGTGCTCGACAAGCTCATGTCACTCGAAATCGTCCAAAAGCGTGCACCCATCAACGACCCTACGAACAAGCGCAAGTCTGGCTACTTTGTAGTGGATCCGCTTTCGCTCTTTTACTATCGCTATGTTTTCCGCAATGCCTCAGCGCGTCAGCTGCTCGACCCGGAAGTCTTCTATGATCGTCACGTCTTCCAAGACTTCGAGGAAAACTACGTTCCTCATATGTTCGAGGAGATCTGCCGTCAATACCTCGTGCGGCAGAACAGGACCGGCAAGATCGAACCGGCTTTCAACGCCATAGGCAAGTACTGGTACGACGACCCCGCAAACAAAACGAGCGGCGAATTCGATGTGGTAACGCAAGACCCCGAGGGCTACGCATTCTACGAAGCAAAGTTCCGCAAATCCCCCATCACGCAAAAAATGGTCGACGAGGAAATCGCCCAAGCCGAGGCAACGGGACTCAAGTGCCATCGCTATGGATTCTTCTCCCGTTCGGGCTTCGAAGCTGGCGAAAGCGATCGAACCGTCTTCATCGACCTGCCGCAGATGTTTGGATAGGACAGGACAGGTCCCTCCCGCATTCCAAGCATTCATTATCTAATCGAACGGTTGTTCGATGGATTTCGTGTTGGTTGGAATCGTCTGTGGGCTGGGCTATGCTACCTTGACTATCTATATGACTTAAACGCAGCAAAGAAGCACCGAGAGAGCGAGTATGGCAAAAAACACCGCAAACTATGGTAACGACAGTATCCGCCAGCTCAAGGACGAGGAGCGCGTACGCCTGCGCCCCGCCGTCATCTTTGGCTCGGACGGACTCGACGGCTGCGCGCATGCCGCCTTCGAGATCCTATCCAACGCCGTTGACGAGGCGCGCCAGGGCTACGGCAAGCTCATCACCCTTACCGCCTTTCGCGATGGTTCCATTCAGGTAGAGGACAACGGCCGCGGCTGCCCGCTCGACTGGAACCCCTCCGAGAAGCGCTTTAACTGGGAGCTCGTCTTTTGCGAGCTCTACGCAGGTGGCAAATACAACAACAACCAGGGCGGCGACTACGACTTCTCGCTCGGTACCAACGGCCTGGGCTCGTGCGCGACCCAGTACGCCTCCGAATACATGGACGTCACGGTTTGGCGCGACGGCAACAAGTACTCCCTGCACTTTAAAAAGGGCAAGGTCGTTGGCGCCAAAAAGAAGGCACTCGAGATTGAGCCCAGCGACGAGGACCGTACCGGCACCACCATCAAATGGCGCCCCGATCTTGAGGTCTTTACCTCCATCAGCATCCCCCACGATTGGTATCGCGAGACCATGCGCCGCCAGGCCGTGGTCAACGCCAACGTGACCTTCCGCCTGCGCATTGAGGGCGACGATGGCGAGTTTTCCGAAGAGGACTTTTGCTATCCCAAGGGCATCGAAGACTACGTGCTCGAGAAGGTCGGTACCGACTACCTCACCGAGCCCTTCTTTATCGAGGCCGACCGTCGCGGTCGCGATCGCGAGGACCTGCCCGACTACAATGTAAAGATCACCGCGTGCATGTGCTTCTCGCGCACCTTCATGATGCAGGAGTACTACCACAACTCATCGTGGCTCGAGAATGGCGGCTCGCCCGAGAAGGCCGCCCGCAGCGCTCTGACCAGTGCCATCGATGCTTACATTAAGCAACAGGGCAAGTACAACAAAAACGAGAGCGGCATTAAGTGGCAGGACGTCCAGGACTGTCTGGTGCTGGTGACCAACTGCTTCTCCACCCAGACGTCCTATGAAAACCAGACTAAGAAGGCCATCAACAACCGCTTTATCCAGCAGGCTATGACGGCCTTCTTTAAGGAGCGGCTCTCGACCTACCTAATCGAGAACAAAGACGCTGCCAACAAGATCATGGAGCAGGTGCTCATCAACAAGCGTTCGCGCGAGAACGCCGAGAAGACGCGTCAGAGCATCAAGACCAACCTACAGCAGAAGACCGACATGGCCAACCGCGTGCAGAAGTTCATCGACTGCCGCTCCAAGGACAAGAGCCGCCGCGAGATCTACATCGTAGAGGGCGACTCGGCAGCAGGCGCCATTCGCACCTCGCGCGATGCCGAGTTCCAAGGCGTTATGCCCGTCCGCGGTAAGATCCTCAACTGCCTGAAGGAAGACTATCCGCGCATCTTTAAGTCCGACATCATCATGGACCTCATGCGCGTGCTGGGCTGCGGCGTGGAGATCAAGGACAAGCGCATCAAAAACCTTGGTGCCTTTGACCTGGACAACCTCAACTGGAACAAGGTCATCATCTGTACGGACGCCGACGTCGACGGTTATCACATCCGTACGCTCGTGCTCACCATGCTCTACCGCCTGGTGCCCACGCTTATCGACGAGGGTTACGTGTATATCGCCGAATCGCCGCTCTACGAGATCAACTGCAAAGAGAAGACCTACTTTGCCTACACCGAGCTCGAGAAGAACGGCATCCTCAAGGAGATTGGCGACCAAAAGTGCTCCATCAACCGCTCCAAGGGTCTTGGTGAGAACGACCCGGACATGATGTGGCTCACCACCATGAACCCCGAGACGCGTCGCCTGATCAAGGTGGAGCCCGAGGACGTCACCAAGATGGAGACCATGTTCAATCTGTTGCTGGGCAACGACGAGGCAGGCCGCAAGCGCCATATCTCCGAGCACGGCAAGGAATACCTGGACCAGCTGGACCTGCAGTAACAGCAAATCGATAACGACGGCCCATAAGAAGTTCAAGAGGATATCGTGGCAAAGAAGAAGACGAAGAACCAGCCAAAGAAAAAGCAGGTCAACGCCGAGAACGTCATCGGCCTGCACTCCGAGGTCACCGACCAGCCGATCACGCAGACGCTCGAGGTCAACTACATGCCCTACGCCATGAGCGTCAACGTCTCGCGTGCGTTCCCCGAGATCGACGGCTTTAAGCCCTCGCACCGCAAGCTGCTCTACACCATGTACAAGATGGGTCTGCTCAAGGGCGAGCGCCAGAAGAGCGCCAACATCGTGGGCCAGACCATGAAGCTCAATCCGCACGGCGATGCCGCGATCTACGAGACGATGGTGCGCCTGGCAACCGGCAACGAGGCGTTGCTCGCACCGTTCGTTGAGTCGAAGGGCAACTTTGGCAAGTACTATTCGGGCGACCTGAGCTACGCCGCCTCGCGTTATACCGAAGCCAAGCTCTCCCCCATCAGCGCCGAGATCTTCAAGGACATCGACAAGGACCCGGTCGACTTCGTCGACAGCTACGACGGTGCCATGAAGGAGCCGCGCCTGCTGCCCACCACGTTCCCCAACATCCTTGTCTCGGCCAACAAGGGCATCGGCGTCGCCATGGCGTCCGACATCTGCGGCTTCAACCTCAACGAGGTCTGCACCGCCACGATGCACTACCTGCAGGATCCCGATTGCGACCTGCTCGAGTACATGCCCATGCCCGACTTCTCGACCGGCGGCGAGATCATCTACCGCCGCGAGGAGATGGAAAAGATTATTGAGACCGGCCTGGGCAGCTTCCAGATTCGCTCCCGCTGGCGTTGGATTCCCGAAGAGCGCATCATCGAGGTCTACGAGATCCCCTACACCACCAAGACCGATGTCATCATCGAGCGCATCGTCAAGCTCTCCAAAGAGGGCAAGGTCAAGGAGATCGCTGACATCCGCGACGAAACCGACCTCTCGGGCTTGCGCATCGCCATCGACCTTAAGCGCGGCGTCGACCCCGACAAGCTCATGGCCAAGCTCTATCGCTCGACCACGCTGCAGGATTCGTTCTCGTGCAACTTCAACGTGTTGGTCGATGGTTACCCTCGCGTTATGGGCGTGCGTCAGATCCTGCACGAGTGGGTCAAGTGGCGTATTGAGTCCACGCGTCGCCGCATTAACTTTGACCTGGGAAAAAAGTCCGAGCGCCTGCACCTGTTGCACGGCCTCGAGGCGATCCTGCTCGACATCGACAAGGCGATCGCCATCATCCGTGGCACCAAGCTCGAGGCCGAGGTCGTGCCCAACCTTATGCGCGGCTTCGACATCGACGAGACCCAGGCCGAGTTTGTTGCCGAGCTCAAGCTCCGCAACATCAACGAGGAGTACATCCTCAACCGCACCAAGGACATCGCTAAGCTTGAGGGCGAGATTGCCGAGCTTGAGGAGATCCTCTCCAGCGAGGAGAACATCAAGAAGGTCATCAGCGACGAGCTGGCCGCGGTCAACAAGAAGTATGTGATGCCGCGCCGCACGGGCAGGATCGAGCCCCATGAGGTTATCGAAGTAAGCTTGGAGCCCGAGGTCGAGGAGTACCCGGTCACCATCATGCTCTCGCGCGATGGCTACCTTAAGAAGATGACGGACCGCGTACTCAAAAAGGCGACCACGCTCAAGTACAAGGACGGCGACAAACCCTTTATCGAGTTCCCGTCCTCCAACACGCACGAGCTGCTCGTGTTTACCAACAAGAGCCAGGTGTACAAGTGCAAGGTTGCGGCATTTGAGGACACCAAGTCGGCCCAGCTGGGCTCGTACCTGCCGACCGATCTTGAGATGGAACCCGACGAGAGTGTCATCTGGGTCATCGACCCCGAGGACTACAAGGCCGACGTGTTGTTCGTCTTTGAGAACGGCCGCGCGGTGCGCGTCGCGCTTTCTGGATACGTCACCAAGACCAACCGCAAACGCCTCAAGAACGCCATCTACGGCGGCAGCAAGCTGCTGTATGCCCAGGTGCTCAAGGAAGATCGCGACATCGCACTGGTCTCGAGCGACTATCGTTTGATGAACTTCAACACGTCGTTGCTCAAGACCAAGACGACTACCAACACGCAGGGCGTCCAGGCCTTTACGGCCAAGAAGGGCCGCTCGGTCACCACCGTCGGCACGACCGAGGAGATTCTTGGCGCCGGTGTCTCGGCCGAGAAGTTCACCGCACAGAGCCTCCCCTCCGCCGGTGCCCTCATGAAGGAAAACGACATGCCGAGCCTGTTTGACTAGGACGACGGCAGAACCGCCATAAGCTCTCAAAACGGTGGGGCCCGGAGCGCAGCAACATCGCGCTCCGGGCCCCGCTCGCTGCAACGTAGTCGGAATAATAGGAGTCCCCGTTTTTCACTCCCGCAATCCCGCGGCACAAAACATGTTAAACCGTTAGCAAAACTTGCAAAAATTAGCAAAAGTTGCAAAAACTAGCAAAACCTGCAAAGGGGCCACCATGGACCGCAGCAAATGTCCCCGCCATGCCAGGCATGCTCGAAGATATTATCGAGCGAACCAAAGGGGCGGCAGATAGCCGCCTCTCACAGCCTCGCGCGTGCATAAGCGGCGCTCAGATTGGGCCAGTCGGCATCGATTGGACATATGCTCAGGAGACTCAGGGTAACTGGCGCACGTACATGAATGGCGTCTTCAGGCAACTCGAGAAGCATGACATCGGGCTTCTCTCGAAACTACCTATCGGGAGCTTTCCGATAAAGACATTGAGTTTTTGCTCGCGATGCTGCCCGATTCTGGCCCCAGCAGGGTCTCGGAGATAGCCAAACGCATGGGCGTCGCCAGCAACTACGCAAGCCAATACAAACGCCGCCTCCTGGAGGACGGCGTCATTGGAGAGCGCGGGCGTGGTCTCGTTGGCTTTGACATTCCCGCGTTCAGGGAATTCTTGAACGAGAAGGCGTTTTAGCACGCCGGAATTGTCCGCGGAAGCATCAACGCATGGCAATCAGCATTCCTCTTGGTAAGGATAGCAAGCATTTTCCACCAACACCGATTGCCATGCGTTCTTCTTGTCCTTAGGCGAGCTTGCGAGCGAGCTCTCGCACCTCTTCCAACTTGGGCGAGGAGGCCATGCTGTCGCGCTCGGTCATACCGCTGATGGTGACAATGCCCTGGTCCTCCCACTTGCAGTACGCGCAGGTCGACTTGTACATAGCGATCGCCGCATCATAGACGCCCTCGCTGTGGCTATCGAGCAAAAGGGCCGTCTTGGTGAACGGGAAGCCCGTAGCACCGAAGGCGTACAGGCGGTCGATGGCGGCCTTCTCCTGCGCGGTGATATCAAACCAGTAGATGGGCGAGGCGAAGACAACCATATCGGCGCCTTTCAGCGACTCGATCACGTCGGCCATGTCATCCTTCTGCACGCAAGTGCCCTCATGGGTAAAGCAGTACTGGCATCCCAGACAACCAGCGATCTTTTTGCTGGCAACGCGGACGACCTCAACCGCATGGCCGCCCTCACGCGCGGTCTCGGCAAACGCCTCGACCATGGTGTCGGTATTGGCGCCCTTGCGCGGGCTGCCACTCAATACAACGATATTCATAAGAATCTCCCTCCTTCATGCCGCAGGCGCGCGGCATATTTTTTGTTTTAACCAAAACAGATGGAGCTATGCAGTCGCCTCGTTTCAGCTACTTCCACTCTTTAGAAGAATCGTTGCTGGAGACTTGGCATTGAATCAAGGCACGCCTTATTTCAAATACTCCTCAAAGAACGCTTTCAGCTTTCCAAACGGAATGACGTCCATCTGATCGTAAAGGTCGGTGTGGCTGGCACCAGGGATAATAAGCAGCTCCTTGTTGTCCCCGGTCAGTTTGCTGTACGCGGTTTCGCTGAAATAGCGGGAGTGCGCCTTCTCGCCATGCGCCAGCAACACAGCAGAGCGGATTTCGCTGCTATATTGCAAAATCGGCATATTCAAAAACGACAGTGAGGACGTCACATTCCAGCCGCCATTGGAGCCAAGGCTGCGGGGATGGTAGCCTCGCGGAGTCTTGTAGTAGGCGTAATAGTCCGCCACAAACTGCGGCGCGTCCTCCGGCAGCGGATCGACCACGCCGCCCGCCAGCGCGTAACTGCCGTTTTTATAGTCCTCGGTGCGCTGTACATTCAGCGCTTTCCGCTTTTCGAAGCGTGCCTGCTCAGAATCCTCGGCGTCAAAATAGCCATTGGCGGTCACGCGGGTCATGTCGTACATGGTCATAGCCGCGGTAGCTTTGATGCGGGTGTCGATGGCCGCCGCATTGACTGCCATGCCGCCCCAACCGCAGATGCCGATGATGCCGATGCGCTCCGTGTCAACGTTATTCTGCACGGAGAGGAAATCCACCGCTGCGCAGAAATCCTCGGTGTTGATGTCCGGCGATGCTACATAGCGGGGCACACCGCCGCTCTCGCCGGTATAGGACGGGTCGAAGGCAATCGCGAAAAAGCCCAGCTCCGCCATTTTCTGCGCATAAAGGCCGGACGTTTGCTCCTTCACCGCGCCAAACGGACCGCTGACGGCGATGGCAGGCAGCTTGCCCTCCGCGTTCTTTGGCACGTAGACGTCGGCCGCCAGCGTGATGCCGTATCGGTTGTGGAAGGTCGCCTTGCTGTGCTCAACCTTATCGCTTTTGGGGAATACCTTGTCCCATTCCTGCGTCAGATTCAACTGTTCCATGTTTAAGCCTCCTTGTCAGTCGCTTTAAGGTATTGCTCGTCGTCCACGGGCTCCAACCACTCGTTGGAGGCCTCCTCGCCCGGAACCTCCACCGCGAGATGGGAGAACCAGCTGTCGGGCGCCGCACCGTGCCAATGTTTCACACCCGGAGCGATGTTGACCACGTCGCCAGGGCGCAGTTCCTGTGCCGGTTTACCCCATTCCTGGTAAAGCCCTCGACCGGCCACGCAGACGAGGATCTGTCCGCCACCGCTTTTGGCGTGATGGACATGCCAGTTGTTGCGGCAGCCGGGCTCGAACGTCACGTTGTAAATGCCGACCTGCTCGGTGGAAAGGGGCACGAGGTAGCTTTGCCCGATAAAGTACTTCGCAAACGCGTCGTTGGGGACACCGATAGGAAAGGCCATCTCGTTTTGATGCTCAGCTCTTGCATCAGCGGCATCATCATCTGCCCAGACCTCCTTCGCCATGCGAAAGGCCGCCCACGCCTTGGGCCATCCCGCATAAAACGCCACATGCGTAAGGATTTCCGCTATCTCCGCCCTGGTCACGCCATTGTTCTTTGCGGACATCAGATGGTATTGGAACGAAGAATCCGTCAGCCCCTGTGCCATCAAGGCAACCACCGTCACCACGCTGCGGTCTCGAAGGGAAAGCCTGTCTTCTCGGCTCCACACCTCGCCGAACAGCACATCGTCATTGAGCTGTGCAAATTTGGGGGCAAAATCCCCCAGGGCATCTCTGCCCGCCGTCTGTTTAATCGTCATGTTTGATTCCTCCTGTCGATGGTTTTGAGTACAAAACCGCTTCCGCGCAGCTAAGCCGCGTCTAGACTCCCATGCCCATTCGTCGCGCCTGCTCAAGGGCGGGGTGACCGGCGATTACTGAACACCCCTTGCGCTCCCAATTGATATTGACGAGAATGAAGGTAATACCTAAACCTAACTTTAGGTCAATGAGTTAATTCAAGACTCGTCCGGAGGGACCATGTACACAATCGGACAGGTAGCAGATATGTTCGGTCTGCCCGTTTCCACGCTGCGTTATTACGACAAGCAGGGATTGTTCCCGGAATTGGAGCGGACGTCCGGCATTCGCCGATTCGGCGATACAGAACTCGAGGCGCTTCGGGTCATCGAATGCCTGAAGAAGGCGGGAATGGAGATCAAGGACATCCGCCTGTTCATGGAATGGTGCGCAGAGGGTCCATCAACATACCCCCAGCGCAAGGCCATGTTCGAGGAGCGGAAGGCCCACATGGAGTCGGAGATCGCAAACATGAACCGTGCGCTGGATATGCTGAGGTTCAAATGCTGGTACTACGAGCAGGCGATCAAAGATGGTAACGAGGATAGACTGAAGGCGCTGATTCCCGACAATTTGCCGGAAGAGATCAAAGATACCTACGATAACGCCCACGCTCGATAATGCCGCCCGATGCTCAAGGGGCTTTGGCGAGGAGTCGTTTTAGGCAGACATACAAAAAGAAGGCCTCAGAACCAGAAGGTTCGGAGGCTATTTGATTTTCCGCCAGGAGGGCTTCCAAGTGCCGGGACGTTTCCCTCGGCTTTTTCTTATCCGGCAGAATCCCGCGATATCCCCGTATGACGCTCAGAACTCCTGCTTGCCGAGCAGCCACCTCGCGAGGTCCAGCACGAGAACACCATCCCGGGTATAGGGTTCATGCCTCGTGCGGGCGATGAGAACCTTCGGGAACGCATCCCTGACGGATAGCAGCGGCGCGAGCTCCCTCTCGGTTTCGAAACTCGAGATGTTTTTAAGTTCCGAAACTGAGGGGCGATGCACGTAGGCATATTATCGAGAATTCGAAATTCCGACCCCAATCACAGCATGCCGGCAGCGAGGTCAATGCGCATTCGCACGTGCTACAATCCAACCACCAGAGATGAAAACACAGTCCCCGTCGGGTAGTCGTGGGCGTGCGCTAGTCCGCATCAGTAACCTGCCTCCTTGGTTGTCCCTTCTCTGCATGGTCATCTACATAAAGGAGGAACCAACCATGCAGATCAGCGTGTCGTCCACCCTGACCGTATATCACGACGGTCAATTCTGGGTCGGGCTGGCGGAGCACGTCGAAGGCGGAAGGTATGGCGTCGCCCGCATCGTCTTCGGCGCGGAGCCGTCCGATGAGGAGATTCTGCGATTCGTTACAAGCGAATGGGAGAAGCTCTCGTTCTTCGGCGACAAGGCCACTGAAACAAGCAAGCCCGCGAAGAACCCCAAGCGGCGCGCTCGCGAGGCAGCGAAAGCCCTTAAACGGCCCGCGGTGAGCACCAAGGCACAACAGGCGCTCGTGGCACAGCGGGAAACGATGAAGCGGGAGTCAGCTCAAGCAAGAAGCCGACGCCGTGTGGAAAAGGCTGATGCGCGCTACGAACAGAGAAAACTGAAGCGCAAGCAGAAACATCGCGGGCATTGATCGCTATTTGCAGCAAGGCAAACCATATACAGCAGCGGCGCCAGTTCCACTTGAAGCCGACGCCGCGTAGACGCTGATGGTGACGGCTATGCACGGGCACGAGCGCGCCACCGCACTTCACAGCTTGTTTCTCAAGTATTTGGGACGCACACGCGGCGTTCAAAAATGCGGAGCGACTCCGCATGGCTCGAGACTGAGCCGAGATGCCCTACTTCTCGCCCTCCAGCAGTCCCACGATGCGGTCGATGTCGACGGCAAAGCGAGGCCTTCCCTCGCGCTCGTAGCGGTCGAGGTATGCCTGGCACTCGGAGACAATGCGCTTGGTGTTGCCATCGATGATGCGCTGGAGCGTCTCGTAGTAGGCCGAGCCCTCGGTCCTGAAGCGGCGCTGGTAGGCCTTGGTTATGGGGAACATCTTGATGTAGTGGATACCGTGGCGGCAGCCGGGGCGCGTCGTGGGGCGGGGTGGCAACGCAAAGTACTGGTCTTTGGGCACGTTAGGGGCGATGTTGGAACGCAGCGGCACGGCGAAGCCCCTGCGCTTCCCGCGGAAACGCAGCCTCACCACCACGATGCAGGGACGATTGTGCTTAAGCATGAGCTCACGGTCGCCATCGACGAGGTCGAAGAAGTCCTGGGAGATGGATACGATCTTCATCGATTACGCCCCCCTTCATACGAAGCGGGGCCCGCATCGCTGCAGGCCCCTACAGGTGGGCGATATTCTACGCCTTGCGGCACCCCGTCGCCCACGGAGGTTAAACGTACACGTAAGCCGTACTCTGAAAGCCGCGGCTTCCGGCAAGTAGTTTATACCACGAAAGGTCGCTTTCAATGCGCCTAGCTCGCAAAATAACACTCACTGGGCCGTTTCGGCGTGCTCAGCCTCCGCTCGATCTTACGCATGTTTTTTGGGAGGGCATGAATCGTCGCCCGTCACGGCGGCTTATACAGCCGTTTGCCTTTTTCGATTTAGCGTATTGCTCTTCAGATCATCGTGGTGTGCTCGTAGCCGCGCTCCACGAGGAGCCGCTCGGCAACGTCGAGAATCTTCTCGACCGTCTCCTCCGGGTACTTATTGCGTGCCACGGGCACCTCCGTCCTTGTTATCGCGATAAACATACCATGAGTGGCGTACGGGTCGAGAAGGGCTGGCGCCAAAAGAGCCCAACGACCGTTACGGCTTCGTTAGAAACGCGCCCCACCATGGATGTTGAACCCGAAAGGTAAGGCGCGCGGGCACGGTGGCTCGGCCCGCGCGCCCGGAAGAGAAAGGATAAACCCATGGGTTACATGCTCGAGA
>UQHR01000013.1 GCA_900540905.1 uncultured Collinsella sp.
TCTCCCGGGGCCGGCCGGTCCGGCCCTCAGGGTATCGGGTTCCCACATTCATCCGTACATGTGCGGATGAATGTGGGAGGTGTTCGGATGAAGTCGATAATCAAGGTGGCGCGGTGGTCCTGTGGGGCTGTCGCGCCATTTACTTGCCTGATGCCGTGTGAGCGGCTATCATACCCACCGTCGTCTCAAGACCGGGGCGTCCGAGCAGTTCGGGTCCGATATCCTGCTCGTTAAACCTAAAACCAAAGGAGTACATAATGATCAAGAAGGTCATGGAGGACTACAAGGTCCTGTTGCGGAGCATTCCCGCGGCAACGGTTTCGCTGTTTTTCGTGAGTGTCATCATGATGAACCTGCTGGCCAACAAAGAGCTCATCAGTCTGCCGTATCTGGCGCTCGACTGTGGCTTTGTGGTGAGCTGGGTTTCGTTTTTGTGCCAGGACATGATCTGCAAGCGCTTTGGCGCCAAGGCATCCATCAAAATCTCTATCCTCGCGCTGCTGGTTAACCTGGCCGTGAGCCTGTGCTTTTGGGCATGCTCGCTCACGCCCGGTATGTGGGGTGCCTACTACGACACCGGCATGATCGAGGTCAACACTGCCCTTAACGCCACCATCGGTGGCACCTGGTACGTGGTGCTGGGCTCTTCGCTGGCAATGCTCGTTTCTGCCGTGGTTAACTCCACGCTCAATCAGTCGCTCGGCCGCATGCTCAAAAAGAATAACTTTGTGAGCTTTGCCTTCCGCTCCTATGTGTCCACGGGCGTTGGCCAGTTTATCGATAACCTGGTCTTTGCCATTGTGGTGAGCCACACGTTCTTTGGTTGGACCTGGGTGCAGGTCCTTATGTGCTCGCTGACCGGCGCTGTCGCCGAGCTGCTGTGCGAGGTCTTCCTGAGCCCCGTGGGCTACAAGGTCGTGCGCGGCTGGGAGCGCGAGAACGTGGGCTCCGAGTACCTCGAGCGCCACGCAACCGCCTAAGGAGCAAGTATGCGGGTTTTGATCACGGGCGCTTCGGGCGGTATCGGAGCCGCGTGCGTGCAGCGCTTTTTGGACGAGGGTCACGAGGTCGTGGGCTTTGATCTTTTGCCGGCGGCGGTCGAACACGAGCGCTACCGCCATCTGATCGTTGATGTCCGCGAGCCGGACTCGTTTCCGGTCGACCTTGAGCCTCAGGTAATCGTGAACGTTGCCGGTACGCAGGATTCGGCCGACGACATCGCCGCCAACCTGTGCGGCACCATCAACGTGACCGAGCGCTACGCCTTTGTGGGGGAGGGACTCGCCGCCAAGCCGGCGCCGGCTATCAAATCCGTGGTCAATGTGGGGTCCGCGAGTGGGCATACGGGATCGGAGTTTCCCGCCTATGCCGCCAGCAAGGGCGGCGTTATCGCCTACACCAAGAACCTTGCAAACCGCCTGGCACCGCAGGCCATCGCCAACAGTGTGGACCCGGGTGGCGTTATCACGCCGCTCAACCGTTGCGTGATGGAAGACGAACACCTGTGGAGCCAGATTATGGAGCTCACGCCGCTTAAACGCTGGGCCACCGCCCAAGAGATCGCCGAGTGGATCTACTTTGTGGGCGTGACCAACCGGTTTATGACCGGGCAGAGCCTGTTGATCGATGGCGGCGAGGCCGGCCGCACGCAATTTATTTGGCCCGAATAGGAAACGCGCCCGATGGAAGCCGTCGGGCGCGTTTTTGATGTATCGATTTTTAGCCGAGGCAAGTCCAGTTGACGGGGGTCGAGCCGTGCTGTTCGAGTAGCCGATTGGCTGCCGAGAAGGGGCGCGACCCCATAAAGGCGGGGAGTTCTGCCGTGGCACGGTTAGCCGAAAGCGGTGAGGGGTGCGTGGAGGCCAGGCAGAACTTGCCGGTCGCCTTGCCCGCGCCGGTCGCGGCGAGCTTGCCTTCGACCATCTGCTGGGCAAAGCGGCCCCATGCCAAAAAGACTACCGGCTGGGGCAGCTGGCAGCAGCGTTCGATAACGTAGTCGGTGAGCGCGCTCCAGCCCAGCTTGGCGTGCGAGTTCGCGGCATGCTCGCGCACGGTGAGCGTGGTGTTGAGGAGCAGGACGCCCTGTTGTGCCCATGGGGTTAGGTCTCCCGTGGCGGGAATGGGGCAACCCAGATCGGCTTTGAGCTCCTTATAGATGTTGCGCAGACTCGGCGGCAACTTGGTTTGCGTCGCAGGGACCGAAAACGACAGCCCCATGGCCTGGTTGGGCCCGTGATAGGGGTCTTGACCCAGGATGACAACCTTGACCTGGTCGGCCGGCGTATAGGCGAGGGCATTGAGGATGTCGTCTTGTGCCGGGTAGATGATTTGCTCGGCACGCAAAAGGGCGATGCGCTCGAGCAGCTGGTTCGTAGTGTCACGTACCGGCTGCGGTGCATCGCTCAACCAAGTTGCTATGTTGCGGTCGCGAGTTGCGGTGTCCATGGGGCTCCTTTATGCCAGATGCTCTGTTGGCATCTATTGTAAAGGCGCACCGGTTGCCTTTATGCCGCGGCTATAAAAGGTGAGGCGCTTTACGAGGCTCGCTCGGGCGCTCCTGCCATGCGGGTATGGTCGTGAGCATGCGCATGAAGTCGCGGAAGCTGCACGGTTGCCACCATGACGCCGGTGAGGATGAGGGCGGCGCCAAAGAAGGCGATGGGGCTTAGGACCTCGCCAACCAGGAAGAACGAGAAGACGGCGGAGCAGACCGGCTCGAGCGAGAAGGCGAAGCCGGTGGTCTCGGCGGGCACGTGGGGCTGCACGAGTGTCTGAGTGATAAAGCCGTAGGCGGAGCAGATGAGTGCGAGCGCGACGACAACGACGATCTCGCTGGGCGTGCCGGGAAGCGTGAAGCCGCCAAAGGTGAACGCGGCGATGCCCGAGAACAAGCCGCCGAAGCCCAGCTGCCAAACGCCCAGAGCAAGCGGATCGACTTCTTCGACAAAGCGCTTGGCCACGATAATGTGGCTGGCATAGATAAAG
Source organism: uncultured Collinsella sp. (assembly GCA_900540905.1). Lineage (GTDB taxonomy): Bacteria > Actinomycetota > Coriobacteriia > Coriobacteriales > Coriobacteriaceae > Collinsella. Next base: position 2,986 of record UQHR01000013.1, read on the forward strand.
GCGGAGAGCAGCATGATGAGCGCGCCCGGGTTCAGGCTGGTGAAGTCGGCGCCCGAGAGCAGCAGCATGCCGCAGGTGACGATAGCCGTGCCGACGAGCACCTTGCGCTCGGGGGCGCGACGCAGCAGGGCGGCGTTGGCAAACGGCACGATCACGACCGTCAGGCTCTGCAAAAAGCCGGCAGTGGAGGCAGAGGTGAGGCTGGAGCCCAGGCACATGCAGGTGAGCTCGGTTGCCATAATGGCGCCGATGATAGCGGCGCGAACCATAAGGTCGCGGTTGATACGGAAAACACGCTTGTGGAAGAGCAGCAGACAGGCCACAAAGGCGATGATGCAGCGTAGCGCGACGATACTCGTGGCGTTCATGCTGTCCATGCCGATTTTCATGAGGGGGTACGAAAAGCCCCATGCGACGGGAACGGAAAATGAGAGCGCGATTGCTTTTTTACGATCCATGGGACTCCTTTTGTTACAGAACGGTTTCGCACAAAGGATTCTGCTCTCAGATGTGGATGTAGTAAAGCGAATGTATCTTCAGTATGATTAAGAAATGCTAATGTTGGCAGAAAAAGCCCTGGCAAAACGTTTTACGTCTGCATTGATGGGGAGGCACAATGGCATCGCGGTATCAGATTGTTTGTATGGTGGTCGATTGCGGCAGTCTGAAACGTGCGGCGGACGAGCTGGGCTATACGCAAAGTGCGGTGAGCCAGGCCGTCAAGGCGCTCGAGCGCGAGTTAGGCACCACGCTTATCGAGCGCGGCAAGCAGGGCGTTTCGCTTACGCGCGACGGCAAGCAGTATCTGCCGTACCTGCGCCAGATCGTGACCGCCGAGGCCGAGCTCGAGGGCAAGCGCCAGGAGCTGCTGGGACTTTCCTCGACTGATATTCGTATTGCGACGTTTACCAACGTGAGTCGAACCGTGTTGCCGCGCGTGATCCGCGACTTTGGGGCCCTGCACCCGGGCGTACACTTTACCCTCAAGCAGGGCGATTACACGCGCAACGCTCAGTGGGTGCACGATGGCGTGGTCGATTTTTGTTTTACGGCACGCGGATTTACCGCTGGGCTCGAGAAGCGTGTGGTCTATCACGACGAGTTGGTGGCATTGTTGCCGGCGGCGCATCCGCTGACGGCAAAGGAAAAGGTGACACTCGCTGACCTAGCGTCCGAGCCGTTTGTGCTGCTGGATGAAGGCGAACAGAGCCTGGTGCTCGATGCATTCGCGGCGCATGGGCTGTCGCCGCACGTGACGAGCGAGGTGACCGACGACTACACCATCATGGCGATGGTGGAGGAAGGCCTGGGCGTGAGTATGCTTTATCGCCGTACCGTTGAGGGCGTGCAAGCCGATATCCGTGTGCGGCCTATCGTGCATGCCCCCTCGCGCGACGTGGTGGCCGCCTGGCGCAGCTGGGACACCATGCCCATCGCCACGAGGCGCTTTATCGACTATATGAGCTCGCATATTGTCAATTAATGACTGGCGTGGCGTTGAGTGCGGTGTTTAGCGGGCTGTCGCTTTGGCTTGGGCGGCGCGATAGGTGCGTGCCGGGTGGCAGAGTAATACCGCCACGACCATAAAGAACGCCGTGGTGCCCAGGCTGATGGGGTAGACCATCATGATGTTCGCAAAGGTGCGGAAGTGCGGGAACACGCAGAACACCCAATAGAAGCGGATGCCGCAGACACAGATCATGGTGATGAGGGCGGGCATGAGCGAGATACCAAAGCCGCGCAGGTAGCCGGACATGTTTTCGTAGAACATGCTAAAGGCGTACGCCGGGAAAATCGAGCACACGCGGATATAGCCGATCGAGACGATGTTGGGATCGCTGTTGAACAGCGATAGGATTTCGCGCCCGAGGCCGACAATAACGATAATCGTGGTGAGGGCAACGATACCGCCTTCGACCAGGCAGACCTTAAGCGCTTTGGTGCAGCGGTCGATCTGGCGAGCACCGTGGTTTTGTCCCACAAAGGTGGTGCAAGCCTGGCTAAAGCTGTTGAGCAGGTTGTAGCACACGTACTCCAGGCTCATGGCGGCGCTCGATGCCGCCATGACCTCGGTGCCCAGGCTGTTGATGGCGGACTGGATGATGATGTTGGCGACGGCAAAGACAGCGCTTTGGATGCCGGCGGGCAGTCCGATCTTGACGATGCGCTTGAGGGCGACGGGGTCGATAGCCAGGTCGCGTGGGGTGACGCGGACGACGGAGTCGGTCTTGAGCAGGCGGATAAAGAGTGTAGCGGCGCTGACGGTGTAGGCGATGGCGGTGGCGATGGCGACGCCCGCAACGCCCCAGTGGAGTACGGGGACAAAGATGAGGTCCAGGCCAATGTTGAGGACGGTGGACACGGCAAGCGCCTGCAGCGGCATGCGGGTGATGCCGACGGAGCGGAAGATCGCGGCCTCAAAGTTGTAGAGCAAGATTGAGGGCAGGCTGAGCAAAAAGACGCGCAGGTAGAGCGAGGCGAGCGGCATGGTTTCGGCGGGAACGTTGAGCGCGGCGAGCATGGGCTCGGCAAAGATCTCGCCCAGAGCGATGACGACAAAGCCCACGAGCGCCATTAAAATCGAGGTATGGACGGCGCGTTTGACCATGTTCTGATCGTTGCGGCCGATAGCGTTGGCGATGACCACGTTGGAGCCAAGCGACATGCCAATAAACAGGTTGAGCATAAGACTGGTAAGCGGAACATTGGAGCCGACCGCCGCCATGGCGAGGGTTCCCTGGTCGCCCGAGAAGTTACCGATGATGACCGTGGCGATGAGGTTCGACAGCTGCTCCAAGATGCTCGTGGCGGCCACGGGGAAGGCGAACAGGGGAATATTGCGCCACAGCGAGCCGGTGGTCATGTCGATGTGCTTAGATACGGTGTCAGCCATACGCTCTCAATCTCTAATATGCTCTTTCGTGCTTATTTGCGCAGATGATGATACTCCTAATCGACTAGTCATTGGGGACGTTCTTAAACGACTAGTCCTTCAAGAACGTCCCCAATGACTAGGTGGGGAAGGCGTGCGACAATGGTGCGCGTTGTGTTGTTCGCGCTAAGGAGTTGCCATGTTGTTGTGTCCCGTTTGCCATGAGCCACTGGTGGATAACGAGCGCGGTGCTGCATGCGCGGGCGGACACCGGTTTGATCGTGCGCGCGAGGGCTATCTGTACCTACTGCGCTCGTCCAAGAGCGGCGACTCTATGGGCGATCCCAAGTCACAGGCGCGCAGCCGTCGTGACTTTCTGAACCGCGGATACTATGCGCCGTTGCGCGATACGATGGTTGAGCTGGTGCGCGAGCGGGTGCCTGGGCGTGCAGCGTCTGCGAACGGCTCCATGACGCTGCTCGATATTTGCTGCGGCGAGGGCTACTACACCAGTGCCATGGGCGCGGTGCCGGGCGTGGATGCTTACGGTTTCGACCTGGGCAAAGAGATGGTGCGCCTTGCCGCCAAGCGCGGCGATGCGACCTACTTCGTAGCCAACATGAAGGACATCCCCGTGGCCGATAGCGCCTTCGATATGGTGACCGAGCTCTTTGCTCCCTTTAACGAGCGCGAGTTTGCCCGCGTGTTGGCGCCCGAGGGCTCGCTCTACACCGTGGTGCCGGGCGCCCGTCATCTGTTTGGGCTCAAGGAGGTACTCTACGACACGCCGTACCTTAACGATGAGAAGCTGCCGAAGACCACCGAGCTCGAGTTAGTCGGAACGCAGCGGGTGTCTGCGAACATTACGCTTCAGACCCAGGCCGACATCGAGGCGGTGTTCCAGATGACGCCGTATTACTACCGCACGCGCCCTGCCGACAAAGAGCGCCTGGCAAATTTGGACACCCTTCAAACCGACATCGACTTCATCATCGCTGAGTACCGCCACAGCTAACAACCTACCAAAAAGGGACAGGTTTATTTTGGCAGGTTTTATCTAGGCAAACGTAAAGGGCCGACCGCGGAGATGCGCGATCGGCCCTTTTTAGTTGCTTGGCTGCAGAGGTTATGAGAAGCGAGCGCTTATAGGCGGTCCTTGTTCTCGGCCTTAACGGCGTGTGCCTGCTGAACAAAGAACAGGTCGTACACCACGATGACAAAGGCGCCAAAGTTGATGGCGTCGCCGCCAAACGCGGGAAGCGTGAGCACCGCTTGGGCAAGCGTGGCGACCGCGGCAACAATACCGAGCTTAAACGCGCCGTCCACCTGCGAAGGCTTGTTGGCGCCCTTGATACCGGCGACGCCTGCGGCAAGGTCGACGAGACCCTTGGCGATAAGCACGACCGCTGCGAGCGTGGCGTACGAACCGTACGTGGAATCGAGACCGCCCGTGGCGATACCGACGCCGGCGGTGACGAGGCCGGCGATGCCCAAAACAAAGTAGATGAGAGCAAGGATTTTGAGAGTCTTGCGAGTGAAGCTCATGGCTGGTCCTTTCGATACGAGTACGCCAACTTGGCGCACCCAATGTACTGCACATATGGTGAAGCACATTGTAGTTCAACGCGGCGATGCATGCGTTTGAAAGCGTCTCTTGCCTGTACGGTCCAACCTTTCAAAAAGGAAAGCTGGGCGTAAGGCAAATCGATGGCAGCTCATGCGCGGTGCTGCGATGATGGGGCCATGGTAAGAGCTGGTCTCAAGGAGGAGCCATGATGTACGGAACAGGTCAAGTGCGTGAGCCGCGGTCGTTGGGAAGGCGCATGGGTGATTCTGTGATCGCTGCCGTGTGCACGGGATTGATGGCGGTGCTTTGCGTTGGGATGCTGTGGGCCATGTCGCATGTGGGACAATAGCGGACGGTTGGGTGCCGACATAAACGGCGCTCGCGTATTCGTTTTGCTTGCTAAGGAGTACCCATGGGCATCGTCGATCCCTTTTCTGTTGCTCGAGCCGCGGGGCTTGAGCTGACCGGGAAGTCCGAGGGACTCACGCTCACCGACGGCTCGATGGAACTGCGTGCCGATTTTACCCGCATGCTTCCGCGGCTCAAGCAGGGCCGTCTGCAGCAAGAGCTGTTGGTAAAGGCTGCGCGCACAAAAGGCATCGAGAGCCCATGGGCGATTGACGCCACGGCAGGCTTTGGCGAGGATTCGCTGCTGCTGGCGGCCGCGGGCTTTACCGTCGATCTGTATGAGCAGGATTGCGTGATCGCGGCGCTGCTTCAGGATGCCCTGGATCGCGCGGCAGATGATTCGGCGCTTGCGACAGCCGTGGCACGCATGCGTTTACATGCCGGCGAGGATAGCATTGCCGGCCTTCGCCATACAGCTGAGCTGATCGAGCAGGGCGAGCTCGCGGCTCCCGACGTGGTGTATCTGGACCCCATGTTTCCCGAGCGCACCAAGAGCGCGGCGGTGAAAAAGAAGTTTCAACTCTTGCACCATCTGGAACAGCCGTGCGCCGATGAGGAGACGCTGGTCGAAGCCGCGCTTGCGGTGCACCCGCGCAAGGTCGTTATCAAACGGCCGGTGAAGGGACCACTGCTTGCCGGCGTTAAGCCGAGCTATCAGCTTGCGGGCAAGGCCGTCCGCTACGATGTTTTGGTGCCGCCGCGCCCGTAGCCTGTCGAGCATAGGCGGATGCGCGAGATCATTTCCAAGGGTTCGACGTCAGGTGCCAGCCGCCGCAGTATTCGCATTTGTAGCAGGCCAAACCACGCCGCCCGCGGTTTTCGCAGTCGGCCATAACGGCCTCGGCCTCGGCGCGTGTGTCGTAACGGTTTTTGCGTTCGCACGACTTGTAGCGCCAAGCTTCATCGCGCTCGGCGTTCAGGGCGTCGCGGCGCTCGTCCTCGCGTGCAAACAGGTCGCTCATATCGCCGCCGGTAGCAGCGCCCAAAAACTCGCTTTTGGCCTTTGACCAGGCGGCTCGCTTTTTGCTTCCCATCTGCATCGCGCCCCTCTCCAAACGTTGGTATCATTGCTCAATCAAAGTGATACCAATAAACGTGAGGTCGCCGCGCGATGATCAGAAAAACCCTCGATACCGACATTCCCGCCGTCATGGCTATCTATGACGCGGCCCGCGCCTTTATGCGCGCGCATGGCAACGCCACGCAGTGGCCCGAAGGCACGCCTTCTGCCGAGCAGCTGGCCGCCGATATCGCCGCCGGTGGCAGCTATGTGTGCGAAGTCGACGGCCGCGTGGTGGCGACGTTTGCCTTTTTACCGGGCCCGGACGAGTGCTATGACGTAATTGAGGACGGTCAATGGCGTAGCGACACTCCGTACGCCGTGCTGCACCGTGTGGCATCCGACGGCACCGTGCACGGTATCGCGGCTGCGATGTTTGCCTTTGCCAAGGAGCGTGCCGATCACCTGCGCATCGACACACATCAGGACAACCTGCCCATGCAGGGTGCGAGTATTAAGGCGGGGTTTGAGCGTGCCGGCGTCGTCTATGTATCCGACGGCACGGCGCGTGTTGCGTTCGATTGGCTGCGCGAGGTGTGAAAGCCGGGCCTCACGGCAACAAGTCATTCGAACGAAAAATGGCCCCAAACGGGGCCAAATTAAGTTGATTGCGGCGTCTGGGGTGCTTGCCGTGTGGTTGAAAGTGCTGCGCCTACGCGACTATTCCTTGGGCAGCTCACTTCCGCAGTGGCAGCACTTGGTCGCGCCTTCGTGCACCTCTTCCAGACAATACGGGCAGACGGGTGCCGGCGCGGCTTCCTCGGCGGTGGTGCCGGCCAGCTTATCGCCAATCTCCTGCGCCTTGTTAAACGCCTTGACGATGGCAAAGACGATGGCAGCGACAATTAAAAAGTTGATGCACGCGCCAATGAACGCTCCAAAGTCGATATTGGTTCCCGGCACCACCAGCCCCGAGATCTCGGTGGCGCTGCCGCCGGCAATCACGGAGATAAGCGGGTTAATGATGTTATCGGTAAGCGAGGTCACGATGGCAGTGAATGCGCCGCCGATAATCACGCCGACGGCCATGTCTATCACGTTGCCGCGATTAATGAATTCCTTGAACTCGTTGAGCAATGCCTTCATGGTGACTCCTCGCTGTTGTGAGGCTCGCGTTGTTACTGCCCCAGATGAACCCGGGCAGACAAAAAGGGGAGGTGCCGGCTTTCGCAAGGCGCGAACCTACGAAAATCGCCGCGCGGCAACGCAGGGCGATGAGCTCGGTCGGGGGATAGGGCCCGCTTCGCCCGCCGGCCCGTAAATTGTATCATCCAGTGTGGAACGAGGATGCCCGTTGCCGCGTGCGGTGGGCTTGCAATAAGAGGAGAGCCATGTCGAAGCAAGCGGTCGTTGGAATCTTGGCGCATGTCGATGCCGGCAAGACCACGCTGGCCGAGGCCATGCTGTTCAACGCGGGTCGCATTCGCAAGCGCGGCCGCGTGGACGATGGCGATTCGCATCTGGATACGAACGCGATCGAGCGCGAGCGCGGCATTACGATCTTCTCGTCGCAGGCCATGCTCGACCATGGCGATACCCACGTCATGCTCGTGGATGCGCCGGGACATGTCGATTTTTCTGCCGAGGCGGAGCGCACGCTGCGCGCACTCGACTACGCGATTTTGGTTGTGGGCGCCAACGACGGCGTGCAAGGGCACACCGAAACCCTGTGGCGCCTGCTTGCGCGCTATGACATTCCGACGTTCATCTATATCAACAAAATCGATTTGGAGAATCCCGGCCGCGATGTTTTGCTGGCACAACTTGGGCAACGTCTTTCCGAGGGCTGCCTGGATGCCAGCGAACTGTTGGCGGGCGGCGCCGTTCAGGAGGACGCTGCTGCGTTGGACGAGGCGGCACTCGAGGAGTTTCTTGAGGCGGGTGAGCTTTCCGTCGCAACGCTGTCGCGCATGGTTGCCGAGCGCAAGCTCTTTCCCTGTTTTACCGGCTCGGCGCTCAGGGACCAGGGCGTGGACGAGCTGCTGGATGGCATATGCGCGCTGATGCGTGAACAGGCGTGGCTCTCGGAGTTTGCCGCGCGCGTCTATCGTGTCAGCCGCGGGGATCGCGGCGAGCGCTTGGCTTGGGTTAAAGTGACCGGCGGCACGCTGCATGCCAAACAGATGATTGACGGACGTTCCGGTGTCGAGGCATGGGAGCAAAAGGTCGATCAAGTACGCATCTATAACGGCGAGAAGTATGAGCTTGCCCAAGAAGTTGCTGCTGGCGGTATTTGCGCCGTGACGGGTCTTGCGCACGTTCGCCCAGGGGACGCCCTGGGCGCGGAGCCCGCGGGCGATGCGCCCGTCATTGCGCCAGTTCTCACCTATACGGTGCTTCCGGGCGAACACGATGTCCATGCGGTGTTCAAAGCACTGACTGAGCTGGCGGACGAAGATCCCATGCTCGGCGTAAGCTGGAATACGCATCTTGAACAAATACATCTGCAGCTCATGGGGGCGGTGCAGCTCGAGGTCGTGCAGCGGGTGTTGGCCGATCGCTTTGGCCTTTCGGTTGCGTTTGAGTCTGGCGGCATTCTCTATAAGGAGACTATTTCGCAGCCGGTCGAGGGCGTGGGCCACTTTGAGCCACTGCGCCACTATGCCGAGGTGCATCTGTGCCTGGAACCGTTGCCGGCGGGTTCGGGCGTGCAGTTTGGCACCGTGACCTCGACCGACGAGCTCGATCTTAACTGGCAGCGTCTGGCACTCACCAACGCCATGGAGCGCGATCATCTGGGCGCGCTGACCGGCTCGCCCATCACCGATGTGCGCATTACGCTCACGGGTGGCCGCGCGCATGCCAAACACACCGAGGGCGGCGATTTTCGCCAGGCCACGTACCGCGCGATTCGCCAGGGGCTCATGCAGGCGCGTGAGGCCGGCGCGGCGGTGCTGTTGGAGCCGTGGTATCGCTTTGAGCTCGAGGTGCCGGGGGAGTGCGTGGGCCGGGCGCTCTCGGATGCCACGCGCATGGGTGCCGAGTACGAGCCGCCGACGATGGCGGGAGACCGGGCGAAGCTTGTGGGTCGCGTGCCGGCATCTGAGGTGCAGGATTACGCGCTGGAGGTGGCTGCCTACACGAGTGGTCGTGGGCATCTGTACCTGGAGTTCGCCGGCTATGCGCCTTGCCATGATGCCGAGTGCGTAATCGAGACGGCCGCCTATGAGCCCGAGGCCGATCTGCCCAACACGCCCGACTCGGTCTTTTGCTCTCACGGCGCCGGCTACACGGTCAAATGGTACGACGTACCCGCCGCAGCTCATGTAAAGGTCGATCCCACCACCTTCCGCTCCTGGCGAGCAGCAGACGCCGAGTTTTTCGGCCATAGGTGATAGAGGGTCAGACTCTTTGCCGCATTTAATTGGTATAACTCGGTATAAGTTGGTATAACTGTTACCAGGGTTTACCGATCCGAGGAGGCCGACATGAATCCAAATCCCTTTAAGCCAACGGCAGGCAAGCGGCCTCCGATGCTCATCGGTCGAGAGTCGGTCATCGAAGATTTTGAGGAAGGACTCGACAACGGCGCCGGAGCGCCGGGCAGGCTCATGCTCATTACGGGAAATCGCGGCTGCGGCAAGACGGTTCTCCTGCGGGAGCTGCAACGTCTAGCCAGCGAGCGCGGATGGGCGGTTGTCTCCGATTCCGCTTCGCTTGGCTTGTGCGACCGCCTGGCCGACGCGCTTCGCTCGAATAAACCCGTTGTGACGTCAATGGAATTCGGGCCGTCGTTTGGCCGGATGTCGGTCGAGGCGGCGCGGGCAAAGGGCGAGACGTTGCGAGGGCTGGTCAACGAGCGTCTCAAGAAGCTCGGTCCAGGCAAGGGCATACTGTTTGCGATTGACGAGGCTCAATCTGCGTCTATCGAGGAGCTGGCAGCTCTTGCCGTTCTCTATCAGCAGGTGCTCGGAGACCAGGATGCCACGGGCTTGTCCGATAGCGACCAGCGCGGCCTTGCGCTAGTGTTCGCCGGTTTGCCCAGCATGGTTGATGACTTGCTCGAAGAGCCGAGCGTGACGTTTTTGCGGCGCGCCCAGCAGCGTACGCTGGGGGCGATTTCTTTGCCCAAGGTGCGCGATTCATATATCCAGACGGTCAAAGGCGCTGGTCTTTGCGTTGATGCGGGGACGGCGGACCTTGCGGCGCGCAGGAGCATGGGGCATCCCTATATGGTCCAGCTGGTGGGATATTACATGTGGCGGGCTGCTGTCCGGCGTGACTCGCGGGTCATTGAAGAACGCGATGTCGAGGATGGCCATGCGGATGCCGTCTCCGAGTTCTACGAAGCGGTTGACGCGCCTCTGTATTACGGGCTGCGCAGTCCACAACGCCTCTTTATCGAGGCCATGGCTGCTGACGAGGGTAAACCGACGCGCATGGCGGATATCATTGAGCGCTGCGATCGCACCCAGAGCTGGGCGAGTAAATATCGCGCAAGCCTGATTCGCGAGCGCGTCATCGAGGCTGCCGGATACGGCCTCGTCCGATTTACCGTGCCCATGCTGGGCGAGTATATCCGCGACCGCATTTTATGGCATGAGTAGGGTGATAAAGGTGACGGAACAGAAGATGAGCCCGCAGGCTATCGAGGTGCGCGGCGCGCGCGTACACAACCTCAAGGACATCGATATCGATATTCCGCTGGGAAAGCTCGTGGGCATTGCCGGCGTATCGGGTTCGGGCAAGAGTTCGCTGGCGCTGGGGGTTCTTTATGCCGAGGGCTCGCGTCGCTACTTGGAAGCACTCAGCACTTATACCCGCCGTCGTTTGACGCAGGCCGAGCACGCTCAGGTGGATGAGGTATTGCACGTACCGGCGGCGCTCGCGCTGCACCAGCGTCCGAGCGTGCCGGGCGTGCGCTCCACCTTTGGCACCATGACCGAGCTCAACAACAGCCTGCGTCTGCTCTTTAGCCGTTGCGCCCATCACGTGTGCCCGCATTGCGGGGCGCGTGTGGAGCCAAGCCTCAACGTAGCGGCTGGCCTGTCGCTCACGTGTCCGACGTGCGACCGCGAGTTCTACGCTCCGAGCGCCGAGGACCTTGCCTTTAACAGTGGCGGTGCATGCCCCACCTGTGGCGGCACCGGTGTCATGCGCGAGGTGGACGAGGCGAGCCTGGTGCCCGACGAGTCAAAGACCATCAACGAAGGTGCGGTGCTTCCCTGGGGTACGCTCATGTGGGATTTGATGAAGCAGGTCGCCGGCGAGATGGGCGTGCGCACCGACGTGCCGTTTAACCAGCTCACGCCTCAAGAGCGCGACATCGTGTTCCACGGTCCGGCGGTTAAGAAGCACATTCTCTACGTTCCCAAAAACGGCGAGGGCGCCACGCCGCTCGACTTTACCTATTACAACGCCGTCTATACCGTCGAGAATGCGCTCGCCAAGGTTAAGGACGACAAAGGCCTCAAACGCGTTGCACGCTTTTTGCGCGAGGGGGCATGCCGCGATTGCGGCGGCACGCGTCTCTCCGAGGCTGCGCGCCAGCCTCAGGTGCGCGGTATCAATCTGGCACAGGCCGGGGCCATGACGCTTGGTGATGCGGTCGAGTGGGTGCGCGGGGTGCCCTCATCCTTGCCGGTCGAGATGCGGCCCATGGCGATGGATATCTGCGATTCATTTTTGGGCGCGGCCCGTCGCCTGGTCGACTTGGGTCTCGATTACCTTTCACTCGACCGCGCTGGTGCCACGCTCTCCACGGGTGAGCGCCAGCGCGTGCAACTCGCCCGCGTGGTGCGCAACCGATCGACGGGCGTGCTCTATGTGCTGGACGAGCCTTCGATCGGCTTGCATCCCGCCAATGTCGACGGCTTGGTGGGCGTGATGCGCGATCTGGTGGATGACGGCAACACCGTGGTTGTTGTCGACCACGATACGCGCGTACTGGTGGAAGCCGACTATCTGGTCGAGATGGGCCCCGTTGCCGGAGCGGGTGGTGGTAATGTGATTGCCGCTGGCACGGTAGACGAGGTCGAGCAATCGCAGGGCAGCCGCATCGCCCCGTTTTTGCGCGCCGAGCCCAAGCGCTTGCGTCCGCAGGTGACTGACGAGGAAATGTTCGACCAGGGCCACATCCGTATGGCAACCGATACCATCCATACCGTCAAACCGCTCGAAGTCGATATCCCGCGCGGCCGTCTCGTTGCGGTGACGGGCGTTTCGGGTTCGGGCAAGACGACGCTGGTGCTTGAGACGCTCATTCCGGCACTCAAGGCGCAGGCAGATGGCGAGCGTCTGCCAAGACACGTGCGCTGGGTCGATGCCGAAGGCATTGCCCGCGCCAACCTGATTGACGCCACTCCCATCGGCGCCAACGTGCGCTCGACGGTGGCGACTTATGCCGACATCCATGATGAGCTGCGTCGCGCCTTCGCCCGTACGCCCGAAGCCAAGGCAGCCGGCTACAAGGCGGGCGCCTTCAGTTACAACACTGGCGCCTTGCGCTGCCCTACGTGTGACGGCACGGGCTCGATATCGCTCGACGTGCAGTTTTTGCCCGACGTCGAGATCGTCTGCCCGGCATGTCGCGGCTCGCGTTATGCAGACGCGGCTTCGCATATCCATCGCGAGGGCAAGGACGGGAGTCTGCTTACGTTGCCGCAGCTCATGGACATGAGTGTGGACGAGGCCCTCGACGCCACGGTGGGACTCAAGAAGGTTCAGGCGCGCTTGCAGACCTTGCACGACCTGGGCCTGGGCTATCTCACACTCGGTGAGCCCACACCGGCGCTCTCGGGCGGCGAGGCGCAGCGTCTTAAGCTTGCGAGCGAGATGGGTCGCGTGCAGGATGATGCCGTATTCGTATTCGACGAGCCCACGATCGGCCTGCATCCGCTCGATGTTCAGGTGTTGCTGAGTGTGTTCGACGGCCTCGTTGCCAAGGGCGCCACGGTTATCGTGATCGAACACGATCTCGACCTTATCCGTAACGCCGATTACGTGATCGACATGGGCCCGGGCGGCGGTGACGCGGGCGGGCAAATCGTCTGCGCCGGCACGCCGGGCGACATCGTGGCCTGCCCCGCAAGCATCACCGGCCGCTACCTATAACCGAATGTGACAAAGGGACAGTTCCTTTGTCACATTCCCGGAAAGCCTGTTTGGCGCAGGGCCTCGTAGAGGACGATGGCGGCGCTGTTGGAGAGGTTGAGAGCGCTGATGCGGTAGTCGTCCGGGTCGACGAAGTTGCCGCAGATATCCTGTCGAAGGATGGCTTCGTGGCTGTCCTCGGTATGCCCGAGCGACTCCTCGTGGGCCTCCCAGGCGTCGGCGTTTTCGAGCGAGTCGCAATCGCGCAACATGGGGATGCGCTCGCAGCGCTCGGGCGCCGCGGCAAGCAGTGGCTCGGGAATCCCCGAGCTCTCGCTGCCAAAGACCAAAAAGTCACCGTCGCGGTAGGTACTTTGCGCATAGGTGCGGCGCGCCTTTTTGGTCAGCAGATGCAGGCGTTCGTCGGCGGGGGAGAGGCCGTTGCGCGCAAGGAAATCCTCCCAGCCGGCATAGGTCGTCACGTCCAAATTTTGCCAGTAGCCCAGGCCGGCGCGACGCACCGTCTTGTCGTCGAGCGAAAACCCCAGCGGCTCCACCAGATGCAGGCGGGCGCCGGTAACCACGCAGGTGCGGCCGATATTGCCCGTATTGGCCGGAATCTCGGGCGCATACAGCACAATGTTGAACATGAATCTCCTTGACTCAGAACGAAAAACCACCACGAAGGGCACCTTCGTGGTGGTTTGGCGGTTACGTAGGCGGAAAAATGCCCGCTTGGATAAATCTAGGCGCGGTGCCAGTCGGTCAGGCAGGCATCGAGGGAGGCGATGAGCGCATCCTTGTCCATGTGACGGCCGATGATGCACAGGCTCGTCATGCGGTCGCCTGTCTCGTCGTCCCAAATCTGCATGATCTCGGGGTTCTCGTCGATGATCTTCTGCTTCTCGCCCTCGGGCGCGGAGTCAACGAACAGACCGTTCTCCATCAGGCGCATTTGGTGGCCGGCCTGCTCGAACATGTAGCACATGTCCGGATCGCCGGTCTGCCACAGCGGACCCTTGACGCGGATGACCTCGTCGGGCCACTCCTGCTCAACAAAATCGGTGAACTTCTGTAGGTCAAACGGCTTGCGGCGCGAGTACACAAAGGTCTCGATGTCGTACTCGAGCACCTCGGGGTCGTCGTGCTCCTCGGGATGCTCCATGGCCTCGATCCAGGCGGCGGAGTTGTAGGCGCGCATAAAGTCGAAGCGGTCGGTGTCGAGCAGCTCCTCCATGGGGACCTCGCCGTTTTGGGCCTCGACAATCACGGCGTCCTTCTGCAGGCTGCGCACGATAGCCTTGAGCTCGGCGATCTGCTCAGGGCTCACGGTATCGGTCTTGTTGAGGATCAGCGTGGAGCAGAACTCGATCTGCTGGATGAGCAGGCTCTCGATGTCGTCCTCGTCGATATCCTCGGCCAACAGGTCGCGGCCGCCGTTGAACTCGTCGTACATGCGGGCGCAATCGACCACAGCCACGATGTTGTCGAGTGCAAGCTTGGGCTGGCCGCCCACCTTGGCCTCGTCGCAGAAGCTCGAGATGGTGTAGGCGATGGGGATAGGCTCGCAGATACCCGAGGCCTCGATGATGATGTAGTCGAACTTGCCCGAATCGGCGATGCCCTGCAGCTGGTTGGCAAGGTCGTCCGAAAGCGTGCAGCAGATGCAGCCGTTGGTGAGCGGGATGAGGTCGTCGGTCTCGGAAAGGCCGCCGTCGGCGATGAGGCTGGCGTCGACGTTGATCTCGCCGATATCGTTGACGATCACGGCGGCGCGGATGCCGCCGTCGTTAGCGAGGATGTGGTTGAGCAGTGTGGTCTTGCCGGCACCGAGGTATCCGGTAAGCATGATGATCTTCACGGGTTTGTTGGGCATGTGCCCTCCTTTGTTAGACATGGCTTACAGTTGAATCTTATGCCAAACGCCTGCTCTTATACCCACGCGCCGGCAAATTACACAGGCTACTCCCAGGCTCCCCATACATCGGGGCAATAACCGACGGTGGCCTTTTTGCCGTTGCGCACGATGGGCTCGGCTAGAACCTGCTGGTTCTCGAGCAACTTGTCGAAGCGCTGGCTAGGGGTGAGGTGCTGGATGAGCGCGAGTGTCTCCTCGTCCTTGGCCTTGGGGTTGAGCAGCTTGTCGATGCCGCCGACCGCCTGCATCACGCTCGTGAGCTCGCCTTTGCTCATCTCCTTTTCCTTAAGGTCGATAAACTGCACCTTGATGCGGCGCTCCTTAAAATAGCGCTGGGCCTTCTTGGTATCGAAGGACTTCTTGGTGCCAAAAATCTGGATATTCATGTTCCGCCGTTCTAACGAATGAAGTTGGTGCGCTCGCGATCGGCTTCGGGGGCTTCGATGCCGGCAGCCTGCCCTGCCTCGATACAATGCAGGAGCCAAGCCATGTTCTTGCCGATGTTGCGCATGGTGGCCAGGCCCTCGGCGTCCTGGGCGGCCTCGCCCGGCATGGCACCAAAGACGTTGTTCCAGTATGTGGAGGCCACCACGGGCATCTGGTTGATAGTGAAGTATTTGTTGAGTACATCGAAGGTGGTCGACGTGCCGCCGCGACGGGCGACGGCGACCGCGGCACCCGGCTTGTGCACAAAGGCCTTGCTGCCAGCATAGAATGCGCGGTCGAGAGCCGAGAGGATGCGTCCGCTGGGATGCGCATAGTAGACGGGGGAGCCAAAGACAAAACCGTCTGCCTGCTCGGCGGCAGCGATGAGCTCGTTCACCACGTCGTCGTCAAAGGTGCAGCGACCGCCAAGCTTGCCGCACTGACCGCAGCCGATGCAGTCGCGGATGGGCTTGGCGCCCAGTTGGAATACCTCGCTGTCGATGCCCTCGGCTTTAAGTTGCTCGGCGACTTCGGCGAGCGCGCGAGCGGTGTTGCCGTTTGCCTTGGGGCTGCCATTGACCAAAAGAACCTTCATCACAAACTCCCTCTGCTGTTGGTGACTTCTGCAGAGGATTATCGCACGATGGGGGAGGCGGTGCGGGCGTGGTGCTAATCCAGTTTGGTACCTGGCACCTGCACGGCTTTCCCGAGCAACACTTTGAGCTCGTTCAAAATGGAAACGGGCTGTCGGTCGACGGTATCCAGATGAAGCGTGGCCACGCGAAGGGGCGGCTGATATTCAAACGAGCCAAAGAGCACGGGAGAGCCCAGGAACCGCTCGATTTCCTTTGCGATCGCGTCGGTCTCTTCGGGATCGAATTCGTCGAAAAGCGCCACGAACATCGGTCCGGTCGAGCGGAACAGACGACCCTTACCGCGCGAACAATCCATGAGGCAGGCGGCGCTCTCCGCCAAAACGCGGTCGCCTGCATCAAAGCCAAAGCGGGCATTGACCTGAGCGATATCGTCGATTTTAATGGCGACCAAGCCCGCCTTGCGCGCGACGCGACGCATTTCGCCAATGGCGTTGACCAGGGCGTGGATGTCGCCCAGGCCGGTCACGGAATCGGTCGTATCTGCCAAGCTGCGGTTGATAATCATGCCCACGTACATGTTGGGCTCGGTATCGGTGCCGTCCAAGCGGTAGCCCGTGCAGTCGCAAAGCACGTATGCTTCGGTGGCATCCATCACGCGATACTGCATGTAGTGGAAGTGCCACGTACCGTTTATCACCATGTCGAGCTCGGCGCGTACGTTGTCGCGGTCCTCGGGGTGAACGCGGGCAAGCCACAAGTCGAGTGAGTTGTAGGGATGCTGGGAGGGCAGGTCAAAATCGCGTACGGCATTAACCGACCATTGTGATTCGCCCGTATCGAGATTGAGGATAAACGGATAGCGCGTCTCGGAGCTCATAGAGATCGCTTGGAATACGCGGTCGTTGCACGGAAGCTGCTCGGCAATTGGGTGTGGCGGCGCGTCATTGTCTTTCGGTTGCTGCACACGATGCATAAGCTTATAGCGATACATCTTGCGATCGGCATCCATCGTCATCTGGCGACGCGTGTCGCCGGCAAGTGGATTGACGCGCGAGCAGCCAAAGCTAAAGCTAGCGATCATGGGCGCCTTGCCACCTGAGCTCGCCTCGATCAGCCCGGCACGTACCTGCTCCAAGCGCTGCTCGAGTTCAGTCTCGTTTGCAGAGAGCGAGATAAGCACAAACTCGTCTCCACCGATACGGAACAGCATCTCATCGTGCTCCATGGTTTCGGAGAGCGTGCGACAGATGCTCAGAATATAGCGATTGCCTTCGGCGTGGCCAAACCTATCATTGCAATGCTTGAGATGGTCGATGTCAATATAGGCGCAGGTGAAGGGGTCGCCTTTGCGCCAGAGCTGCTCGACGTGACGGTCGAGTCCGCCACGGTTGTCCAAGTTGGTGAGCGGATCGATATAGGCGTTGCACTCAAGCAGCTGGCGCTCTTGTTGCAGGATGGCATGCGTCTTTTGCAGTTGCTCACCAACGGCGCGTAGCTCAGCAGGCAGCACGGAAACATCGAGTTCGGCGGTCGAGACACCATTCGCAAGTCGCTGAAGATAGGCAATAATCGATTGCTCGCCCAAGCGATATGACTCGTTCATGATGAATAACCTCCTTGGGCAGAACAACGGTTTGTATCATATCCCCAATTCGGTTTGAATTGGGGATATAAGTTAGCTAATGGAGACAAATGTCCCCTTCGGCGGTGGTGTTTTGCGCGCGAGCGTATCAGTTGTTTTTGCCACCATCGAGCAATGCCTCAAAATCATTCGCCGGCATGGGGCGGTAGTAGAGGAAGCCCTGAGCGTAGCGGGCGCCCATGTGGCGTAGTATGTTTGCCTGCTCATTTGTCTCGACGCCTTCGACCACGACGGGCAGATGGAGCGACTGCGCCATCTCGAGCATCGATGACACGATCTGCGCGCTGCGGCCTTGATCGCGGTCGGTGGGCACAAAGGTGCGGTCGAGCTTGATGACGTCGACGTTGACGTTCTTGAGCATCGCGAGCGTGGACTGGCCGGTGCCAAAATCGTCCATATAGGTCGAGAAGCCGCGGGTGTGCAGGTCGGCTGTCAGTTTGTCCACGGCCTCGGACTCCCCCGTATAAGCCGTCTCGGTGATCTCGATACGCATGAGCTCGGGCGGTAGGTTGTATTGGGCGGCGAGCGCCCCCATATGTTCGGCAACGTCGCAGGCAAGGATATCCACGCGCGACACATTAAGCGAGACCGGAACCACGCGAAGTCCTCGATCGATGCGCCCGCGCAGCCACGAGGCGACACCCTGCCAAATGTACTTGTCGAGCGTCACCACAAAGCCGCTTTCCTCGAGTGCGGGGATAAACGTTGCGGGCGAAATGAGAGAGCCGTCCTTGTCAATCCAGCGGGTGAGTGCTTCGGCGCCAATGATCTCGCCGGTTTCCATATCAACCTGGGGCTGCAGGTAGTAGGTGATGCGGTCGTTTGAGAGCGCATACTGGAACTCGGTGAGGGTGCGGTGAAACGCCACCTCGCGCTTGTATTCCTCGGGGCGAAAGACGGCGATGCGATCCTTAAAATCGTTTTTGGCGCGCCGATTGGTAAACATGGCCTTGGCCTGCGCGTCGATGGCGATTTCCTCGTTGGGGTCGATGGGGCAAACGCCCATGGACGGCCAGAAACCCACGCCGTCATCATGCTTGGCCACGGCGGCGCGAACGCGGTTATAGATTTGATGGACGGTGTCGTGCTCAAAGGGGATGAGAATGCAAAAGTCGTCTTGGCCCCAGTATCCTGCGACGCCCATCTCGGCATTCTCGATGTCTTTGAGGACCGTGCCCACATCGGCGAGCACGCGGTCGCCCTCGGCCTGTCCGTGCCATTCGTTAAACAGTCGCATATGACCCATGTCGACGGTGGCGATACACCAAGCGCCGCCGTGCCTTGTCTTAAGAAATGCGTTGGCACGCCGCATAAACTCACTGGGTCGATAGAGACCCGTGAGCGTATCGATGCGTTCGGCGACGGCGCTTTTGCGCTCAATCTCGGGTATGGGGAGGCTGTCGTTGGGTGCAAGCCCGCCGTCGGTGCGAAGACGACGGTCGAGTTCGCCTAAAACAGCGGTCGCTTGATTGATTAAGCGCTCGTAAAAGGCCGGGACGACAAGACAGACGGGGGTAATGGTGTCGTTCGCGATTCGAACAGGAGCGAAAACGGCCTCTTTAAGATGATGGGTCAGTTGCTCGAATGCCTCGTGGTCCAGATCGTTGCTGAGCACGACGAACTGGGCGTTTCGCGAGCGGAAGACGCGACTTCTGCCGCGGGTGATCGATAGCATGCGGCCTGCGTATTCGGCGAGCATGTTGTCGACAGCCTCGGCCCCGTAGAGCTCGTTGAACTTTGCCGTGCCACAAACGCGGACCGCTATAAGCCCCGTCTCGCAACGGTCGCGACGGCAGGCATCGATAGCGTTGATCAGCATACGCTGCGTTCCGAGGCCCGTGGCGGCGTCGACGGTCTCGGCGAGTGAGTGGTTAACAAGTTCGCCGACATAGAGCGAGGGGGTATTTCCGTCGCCGTCGATGCGAAACCCGCGAGCGCGGCAGAGGATGTAGTCGCCCGCGGCATTGCGCATGCGGTACTGCATGACGCGGCGGTGTTTGGAGCCATTATAGATTTGGTCGATGTCGTTGATGTAGGCCTCAAGGTCATCGGGGTGGACGCGCGTTTTCCAGTAATCGTGGCAGTTGTCTACATGCTCAGAAGGAAGACCGAGATCGCGCAGGGCGCCTTGTGACCATAGGGTGCGATGTTTGTCCAAGTTCTCGATAAAGCAATAACGGCCTTCGTTGAGCATCGAAAAGGCGTCAAAAACGCGATCGCTTATTTCGAAGTCGTCGGTGTGGACTTGCGCGATATTGCGTCGATCAAGATGCATGGCATGGCGTAGCTTGTAGTCGTACATGCGATGGTCGGCATCGAGTGTCATGCGATTGGAGACTTCACCCAGGGCGGGGTCGGCGTGCGACACTCCGTAGCTAAACGAGTGAGGCATCTCGGAATCGTTGTTTTTGAGTAGGACCGTTCGGCAGTGTTCCAGGCGCTCGGCGAGGTCGTCCTCGGTCGCAATCGTAGACAGGATGGCAAACTCGTCGCCGCCTATGCGAAACGCCGCCTCGTCCACTTTCATATACAGCTTGAGATAGAGACTTACCTGCAAGATATAGCGGTTGCCCTCGTCATGCCCAAAGACGTCGTTGCAGTGCTTAAGGTTATCGATGTCGATAAACGCCATGGTCACGGGCAGTTCCTGCTCCCAGATTTCCTCTAGGGAACGGGCAAAGCCGCCGCGGTTGCCAAGTCCGGTGAGCTGGTCGGTAAAGGCCGTCCTAATCAGATCATCCTGACGCTCGAGAAGGTCACGGACGGTCTTTTCGAGCGTTTCGGTGTAATTGCTGGCGGTGTCCATGTTGTAAGCGGCTTTCTGAGGTCGGGGCGGATGGCGTCGGGCGAGCTCGTAGTGTACACGCGTCGTTGCTCGGCGCCTTGCGTGTATCCAGGCCCCCGCCTTGCTGCGTTGTTGAGTTACTTTGCCGGCTAATGTTCGCTGTTGATAACAGCTGAGTAGTATAGACAACAGTGCACAATTATATATGGGCGCACATGCTGTGGGCGGCTATTATTCGCCAAACGGCAACGCCTGGGTGCGCATGAAAAATGCGACTGAGTCGATATATGTTGACGGGTATACTTGTCCCGTTTTAAAACGCAGGAACGGAGATGGTCACATGGCACAGCCGGATACGACGCGCACGGTGGGGCTTGCGCTCGAGGGAGGCGGCTACCGCGGTATGTATACGGCGGGCGTGCTCGACGTTTGGATGGAGCGCGGTTTGACCTGCGACCATATGGTGGGTGTCTCGGCGGGCGCGGCGTTTGGCTACAACTTTAAATCGCGCCAGATCGGCCGTGCCATTCGTTACAACAAGGCCTATTGCGCCGACAAGCGCTATGCGAGCGTGACCAGCTGGCTGCGAACCGGCGATATGTTCAATGCCGATTTTGCCTATCACGAGGTGCCTATCGAGCGCGATCCCATCGACTTGGAGGCGTATCGCGCCTGCCCCATGCGATTTACGTGCGTGTGTACCGATATCGAGACGGGCAAGGCCGTCTACCACGATCTACCGTATGGCGACGAGCGCGATATCGAGTGGATCCGGGCGTCGTCTGCCATTCCTGTGGCGACGCGTCCCGTTGCTATTGACGGGCATAAGTATCTGGATGGTGGCGTGGCTGATTCTATTCCCAGCGCATGGCTGTTTGCGCAGGGGTATGACCGCAATATCGTGGTACTCACGCAGCCGGCGGGCTTTGTGAAGCAGCCCAACAGCGTGATGCCCATGCTGCGGCGCGTGTTCCGTCGCTATCCGGAGTTTGTTGCAGCGCTTGAGCATCGGCATGAGGTCTACAATGCCACGCTCGATGACCTGGCACGTCGAGAGGCTGCCGGCGAAATCTTTGTGGTGCGGCCGAGCGAATCGGTGAAGGTGCCGTCGCTGTGCCGCGAACCGGATGAGCTCGAGCGCATCTACCAGGTCGGCCGCCACGATGCAGAGGCGACTTTGCCGGCGTTGGAAGCGTATCTGGCGGGGTAAGGGTCGCATATGGAAAGCGCATCCCGGAATGGAGGTCCAAACTGGGATGCGCTTTCCGCTATTGAAGATATGAGGCTGCGAATCGACTGCTCGGCGTATGCCTATGCCTGCTGCCAGGTGTCGACGAGCTCCTTGGCGGCGGCGTAGGGGTCGTCGGCGCTGCAGACGGCGCTCACCACAAAGAAGCCGTCGACGCCGGTGGCCTTGAGCTGCGGCAGGTCGGCCGTCTTGACGCCGCCGCCCACCACGATGGGCACGGGACTTGCCGCGTGGAGTGCGGCCAGGTCCTCAAAGCTTTTGGTGATGATGGAGCCGTCGGCCGCGCGTCCGCAATCGCGCTTGGTCTCGGTCTCGTGGAGCGGGCCGATGCCCAGGTAGTCGACCAGACTCATGTCGGCGGTCTTGACGTATTCGAGCATCTCCTCGCAGCGGGCCGAAAGGCCCACGATGGCATCGGGGCCCAAAAGTTTGCGGCAGACCTCGACGGGAATATCGCTCTGGCCCACGTGCACGCCATCGACAGCAATACCCTGCTCGCGCGCGGCGAGTACGCAGTCCAGACGGTCGTCGATTAACAGGGCGACCTGACCGGTCTTGCCGGCCTGTGCGATTGCCTGCGCGGCGTCGCCGGTCAGTGCGATGATCTCGCGGGCGCTTGCCACCTTGGAGCGCACCTGGATGCAGGTAAAGCCGGCATCGAGCGCCTGGGCCACCACATCGCCCACGGGACGTCCCAGCGTGTTTTCGGGGCCGAGTACGAGATAGGCCGAGATATCAAGGTTGTCGCGGATGCTCATCGTGCTTCCTCCTGCTTTTTGATCTGTGCTTCCATGCGCTCGAGTTTGCCGGTCATGGTGTCGGTAAATCCGGGTCGAATATCGGCCTTGAGCACGACTTCGGTGCGGATGCCCTTGCTCGCCAACACAAAGGTTGCGTCGCGCACGACCTGCATGACCTCGTCCCAGTCGCCCTCGATTTCGGTGAACATCGAGGTGGTGCGGTTGGGAAGGCCGCTCTCGCGAATGACGCGCACGACCTCGGCGACCTCGGCGGAGAGTTCATCGCCGGTGCCGCACGGGGCGATGGCCACGGCGACGAGCGTGTTCATGCCGGTATTGGTTGCGGGCTCGGACATGGCTTATGCCTCCTCGAGCTCGAGCTGGTTGTTGGCGATGTCTTGGGCGGTCGCGCGGTAGAGCTCGTCGATAAAGGCGACCTTAAAGCTTGCCGGGGCATCGGCGACAGCGGCGGCACGCGTGCCGGCAACGTTGTAGACCGCGGTACCGCAGACTGCCGCCGTAAACGGATCGGTGACGCAGGCGTACACGGCCAGCACGCCGCCCTGCGAGCAGCCGCAGCCGGTGATCTTTGACATGAGCGGGCTGCCGCCGTGGGACTTGGCCACCGTCGTGCCGTCGGTGATCAGGTCGACTTCGCCCGAGACCACTACGGCGCCGCCGGTGTAACGGGCGAGCGCCACGGCGGCATCGCGGGCGGCGTCGACCGTGTCGGTGGTATCGACACCGCGCACGCGGCTCAGATCAGCCGCCTCGCCCTCAAGACCCCACAGGCCGGCGAGCGCGATGATCTCGGAGGCGTTGCCGCGCACGATGGCGGGCTTGTACTGCTTGAGCTCGTTTACCAGCTGGGTGCGCAGGCTGCCGATGCCCAGGCCCACCGGATCGAGCACCCAGGGCTTGCCGGCGTCGTGTGCCGCCTTGGCCGCGTGGGGAATCGTCTGCTCGTAGATGGGGAAGAGCGTGCCCATGTTGAGATAGATGGCGCCGCCGCCGGCAACGAGCGCCTCGCCCTCGTCGGGCAGATAGACCATGGCGGCCGAACCGCCCACGGCGAGCTGCGCGTTGGCGACAAAGTCAATCGTCACTGTGTTGGTGATGGAGCCGGCCATTGGATTGGTGGCGCGAATCTCATCCACGGCCTTGACCACATTTTGCTTAAGCTGTTCCGAATCAATCACTGCACATGCCTCCTTGGCATAGAAAAGGGGCGCTGTGCATAGACAGCGCCCCTGCAAAGGCGGCATGCTCCCTACGCCAGCATTAACTGACAGGTTCAAAGGATTGGGCCCCATGCCCTCTCAGCCTTGTGGTTTGCACCGCCGGCACTCCCGCATCGAATCTGTTGTTCCCTATACTAACGCACCTGCCAAAAAGGGACAGGTTTATTTTGGCAGGTGGCAACAGGGGCGCTGCATTTTCCCAGATAAAACCTGCCAAGATAAACCTGTCCCTTATTGGCAGGTCGTTACAATAGACGGGATAAAGAATGACCGAGGGGACCTTATGATCAAACTTGTGCTGACCGATATGGACGATACGCTGATTCCTGCTGGACACGATGGCGCCAGCGACTGCGCCATCGAGGGCATTCATGCCATGCAGGCGGCGGGCCTGCATTTTGGCCCGGTTTCGGGTCGCCAGCCGTCCGCGATGAGCTGGATGTTCCGCAATCGCTCCGAGTGCTTCTCGACCGGTGCGTTTTGCAACGGCCAGGTGATGTTTGTCGATGGCGAGGCGGTTGCCTCGCGCGCAACTGATAACGATGCCCTTATGTGCCTGGCCGACTACCTGGAGCAAGAGACCGACGATACCTATTTGAAGGTCTACCGTCTGGGTGATGACTTTTGGGACAACGACGCCTATTGCGTGACAAGCGATCCCGAGCGTGTGCGTCACGCCATGGAGTCAGGCGGCAACGCGTGGCTCAAGGGCGAAGAGGCTCCCTGTCGCCCTGTCGTTGACGATGCCCCGGTATACAAGGCGAATATCTGGAGTGCCCGTTCGCGCGAGGAGCTCGCCGAGCTGCGCGAGCGTGTTGCCGCCGAGGTGCCGGAGCTCTCGCTCGTGTTTCCCAACAACCGCGTGCGCCTGTTCGACGTTCTTCCGACCGGCTGGGACAAGGGCTGTGCTGCGCTGGAGCTGGCGCGCGCTTTGGGCCTGACGCCCGACGAGGTGGCCGTATTCGGCGATTCCGATAACGATTTGCCCATGATCGATGCCGTTCCCAATTCCGTTGCAGTCGCCAATGCCAACGAGGCCGTCACGGCTGCCGCGCGCTGGCATATCGGCGCTGCGGCAGATGATGCGGTTGCCGGGGCTCTGCATCAGATTGCCGCCTGCGCCGCGACGGGGGAGATGCCGTCGTTTATGCGTCAGATGGACGCGACGGGTTTCGACGTCACGAACGTCTAGGGAGAAAGCCATGAAGCTCCAGCAGCTCAGATATGTCGTCAAAGTTGCCGAATGCGGCAGCATCACCGAGGCCTCGCGCCGGCTCTTTGTGTCGCAGCCTTCGATTACCGCGTCAATTCGCGATCTCGAAAACGAGATGGGTGTACACATCTTTGAGCGCACCAACAAGGGCGTCATTGTGTCCGAGGAAGGCGAGACCTTCTTGGGCTACGCGCGCCAGGTGCTCGACCAGGCCGACCTGCTCGAGGGCAAGTACAAAGGCACGTCCGAGCAGGTGCCGCACTTTAGTGTGAGCTGCCAGCATTATTCCTTTGCCGTTAATGCATTTGTCGATGTGATCCGCGAGTTCGATGCCGCGCGCTACGACTTTACCCTGCGCGAGGAACAGACCCACGAGATTATCGAGGACGTCGCGCATATGAAAAGCGAGCTCGGCATCCTGTATCTGTCGGAGCACAATCGCGAGGTCATCGAGCGCATGCTGGCGGCCAACGAGCTCGTATTCGAAGGACTCTTCTGCGCTACGCCGCATGTCTTTGTGTGCTCCGACCATCCGCTGGCGGGTCGCTCGAGTGTGACGCTCGAGGACTTGGAAGACTACCCGTTCCTGTCCTATGAGCAGGGCAGCTACAACTCGTTTTACTATTCCGAGGAGCTGACCTCGACCTTTGAGCGCCGCAAGAATATCCGCGTGCGCGACCGTGCGACGCTGTTCAACCTAGCTATGGGCCTTAACGGTTACACGGTGTGTTCGGGCGTGATCAGCCATGAACTTAACGGCCCCGGTATTATCTCGATTCCGCTCGATGTAGACGAGTACATGGAGATTGGCATCATCACGCGCAAGAACACGACACTTACGCGCTACGGGCAGGCCTATATCGAAGCGATTCGTCAGCACATCTAGACTGCTGCGTTCTGCGCGGGTCAAATCTCTTTATGGCAGTCCAAACTGATATAGGAAGCATCTATATCAAACTGTTATAAACATATATTTTACGATGTCCATATGAGCGCTCATACTCTGTCCCAGTAAAGCAACCAATGCAAAGGGAGATATCTATGAGCACTTCGATTCAACCGAACGCGCCGTTTCGTGCCGATATCGTCGGCAGTTTTCTTCGTCCGCAGGCCGTAAAGGACGCCCGCGCTGCCTATGCGGCAGGCGCGCTTGATGCCGAGGGGCTTAAGGCCGTCGAGGACGATGCCATTCGCGATTTGGTGGCAAAGCAAAAGGCCGCCGGCCTGCAGGTCATCACCGATGGCGAGTTTCGCCGCAGCTACTGGCACCTCGATTTTATGTGGGGGCTGAATGGCATCGAGCGTCGTACCTCGCGTACGGGCTATATGTTCCACGATGAGGAGACCACGGCCGATACCGCCGTGGTAACCGGTCCCATTAGCGGCGAGAACCATCCGTTTGTCGAGCATTTTAAGTTCGTCAAGGCGCTTGAGGGGGAGGGCCAGGTCGCACGCCAGACCATTCCGGCGCCGATCCAGACGTTCTCCGAAGTCACGCTCGACCGCTGCGACGGCCAGCAGGAGAGTCTACGCGCCGTCTACAAGACCGACGAAGAGCTCGCCGATGCCATTGCCGCAGCATACCGCACCGTGATTGCCGACTTGTATGCCGCGGGCTGCCGCAACATCCAATTTGATGACTGCACCTGGGGCATCTATTGCGATACCGACTTTGTGTCCAAGACTGGCATGAGCCCGGTTGACCTGAAAAAGGTGTCCGAGCTGGGCGTGGCGCTCAACAACGCCGCCATCGAGGGTAAGCCCGACGACCTGGTCATCAACACGCATGTGTGCCGTGGTAATTACCACTCCACCTATGCCTTCGAGGGCGGCTATGACCCCATCGCGCCGTACCTGTTCGCACACGAGAACGTTGATGCGTTTTACCTTGAGTTCGATACGCCGCGTGCCGGTGGCTATGAGCCGCTCAAGTACGTTGCCCCCGGCAAGAAGGTCGTGTTGGGCCTAGTGACCACCAAGGCCGCTGAGCTTGAGGACGAGGATGCCGTCGTCGAGCGCATCCGCGAGGCGGCAAAGTACGTGCCGCTCGAGAACCTGTATCTGTCTCCGCAGTGTGGCTTTGCCAGCTGCGAGATTGGCAACAAGCTGACCGAGGACGAGCAGTGGGCAAAGATTGCGCTGGTCAGGCGTATTGCCGAGCGCGTTTGGAAATAGCGCTAGCGTTTGCAGGTGGCGGCGCGTGCGAGACATGGTGCATCGCGTACAATGGTTCGGATCGTATCGTTCGGGCAGGTTATCCGATATGCCCGATCGCCCTTCCATTCGAAAGGACATCCATGTCCCAGTCTTCGACGCCCGCCGTCACCGATGCCATCTACGACGCATCGTCGCTCGGCCGCCCGCGCATGTTTTTGCTCGGCCTACAGCACCTGTTTGCCATGTTTGGCGCCACGGTGCTGGTGCCCGTGCTCACCGGTCTCTCGGTTTCGGCAACGCTTTTGTTTGCCGGCTTGGGCACGCTGCTGTTCCACTTCCTGTCGCGCGGTAAGGTGCCGGCATTTTTGGGCTCATCGTTTGCCTTTATTGCCGGTTATGCCGCCATCGCGCCCAACGGCGAGGCCGAGCTTTTGCCCTACGCCTGCCTGGGCGTTGCCTGCGCCGGTCTACTCTATCCGGTACTTGCGGCACTCTTCCGCGCGTTTGGCGCCAAGCGCGTCATGCGCTTCTTTCCGCCGGTAGTGACGGGCCCCATCGTCATTTCCATCGGCTTGATTCTGGCGAGCTCCGCTATTGCCAACTGCCAGACCAACTGGCTTGTGGCTGTTATTGCCGTTGCCGTTATCGTGATCTGCAACATTTGGGGTCGCGGCATGGTTAAGATCGTGCCGATCCTGCTGGGCGTCGTGGTGAGCTATGCCGTTGCCGCCGCGTTGGGTGAGGTCGATTTTTCGGGCGTTGCCGCCGCGCCGTGGGTCGGTCTTCCCATCGTGTGGGACAACACCGTGTTTGCACTCTTTGGGCCGCAGTTCGATAGCGGCCTTGCCACGACCGCCATCATCACCATCATGCCGTTGGCCTTTGCAACCATGATCGAGCATATCGGTGATATCTCCGCTATTGGCTCCACCTGCGAGCGTAACTACATTGCCGATCCCGGCCTGCATCGCACGCTGCTCGGCGATGGTCTCGCCACGATCCTGGCTTCGCTCTTTGGCGCTCCGGCCAACACCACGTATGGCGAGAACACCGGCGTGCTCGCTCTGACGCGCGTGTTCGACCCGCGCGTGATTCGCATTGCCGCGTGCTGCGCCATCGTGCTTTCCTTCTGCCCCAAGTTCGCTGCCGTGATCGCCGCCATGCCGCCATGCGTTATCGGCGGCGTGTCGCTCGTACTCTACGGCATGATCAGTGCCGTAGGCGTGCGCAACCTCATTGAGAACCAGGTCGATTTCCAGAACAATCGCAACGTGCTGGTGGCCGCTCTTGTGCTCGTGCTTTCGCTCGGCATCGCGTACAGCACCGCCGGCGCCATCGTGTTGGAGCTGGGCGGCGTGACGATTTCGCTTTCGGGTCTTGCCGTGGGTTCGCTGGTGGGTATCGTGCTCAATGCGATTCTGCCGGGTAATGACTTTGAGTTTGATGTCTCGGAACTCGAAGGGTCTGCCGAATAGCAGCTGTGTCCAACTCAGTTAAAAAAGCCGGCCATGCGTCCGATGCGCATGGCCGGCTTTTTAGTGCGCAAGAACCCAGTGGATGCCACGCGCCATGCGCAGGTCGGTTTGGGCAAAGTGGTTGCCGGGGTTGAGTTCCAGTGTTGTGAGGATGCCGCGCTCAACGAGCAACGTTTCCATTGCGCGCGTGTCGTCAAGTACGTGCCGCATCATGCGGTTGGGCGTCTTGGTTTCCTTTTTGCCGAGTGACAGATAGACGGCCTGCGGGTTGCCGGCAAAAGGGGCCGTGCTGGCGCGATCGACAAAGTCGGGAAACCACAACGACCCCGATGCGCTTGCGGCACGGCTAAAGGCGTCGGTTTGCCAGAGGGACCAGAGCGCGAAGAGGCCCGCGAGCGAGTAGCCGGCAATGCCGCGCCAGGTGGGCGGCTGAGGAAGCGACGACTCGGCCTCTGGGATTATCCAGTTCAACAGCTCATCGAGAAATCCGGATGCCTGACCGCCAAAGGGCTCGGCATCGCGCACGGTTCCGTCGCATCCCCAGGGGCTCAGCTCGCGATTCCAGTTGAGGCTGCCAATGCCGACAAGCGTGAAGGGCGGGCAGTTGAGCTCTCGGCAGCGTTCATAAACCTCCGTGCCGTCGCCCATGACCACGGGAAGATAGATGACCGGTGCGCTTTCGGCATGCTGTGCATGAACGGTTATCTGCTTTTGATGCGCTTCCATGACGGGCTTCTCTCGGCGTTGTGATATCGACGGCCCCCATTGTCGCACGCCGGCTCATGCAGGTTGGGCTAGACCAAAGACAATCTCGTGCATACCCTGCGGACGCATATGGAAAACGCCACCGCCGGAGGGGAGCTCGGCGGTGGCGTTGTTAAACGGTGCTGGGACTCGGGGCCTTCGCGGGAGCTGCCATGTGCGCAGAGGCGTCTAAGAGCGCTTGCGGCTCGCCATGGTGCCTGCGGCGATAGCGGCTGTTCCCGCAAGGACGGTTGCCACGATGGCCGCACCCGAGGTGTCGCCGGTTGCCGCGAGCACGCCGGTAGTCTTGGCTTTCGTGATTGAAGCCGCAACGGCCTTGGTCGGCTTTGAGCCCTCAGGCTTGGGGTTCTGCTTGGACTCCGCGGGCTTGCTTTCTGCGGGCTTGGTCTCGTCGGGCTTGGGGTCTTCCGGCTTGGCTACCTCGGGAGGTGCGATGACCATGCTCTTGGCGACAGCTTCGTTATAGGGGGAGTC
Source organism: uncultured Collinsella sp. (assembly GCA_900540905.1). Classification (GTDB taxonomy): domain Bacteria; phylum Actinomycetota; class Coriobacteriia; order Coriobacteriales; family Coriobacteriaceae; genus Collinsella. The sequence goes on from UQHR01000013.1 coordinate 32,606, forward strand.
GATCACAGCGTCGCCCGTGCCGATGGCTTGGCCTGCCTCGTAGATGCCGTCACGGAGCTTGCGATAGTCAATGACCTTGCCGCCTTCGGGCGTCTGGATGGCGGCGTTCTCAATCTTGATGGTGCCGATTGTCTTGCCGTCAGCGCTCATGGCACAGGCAAAGATTGCCGCTGTATCTCCTTCGGCCGTTACCTTGCTGCGGATGATCGAGATGACTGCGGGTGTGACGCCCTCGCTGGTCTGGGCGATGATGCCGATGTTCTCGCCTTGGGGCTCGGGGCTCGTCTCACCATCTTGGTTTTCGCTGTAGGGGATGGGGCCGTCGCCGTTCTCGACATAGCGGGCTATGGCCTTGACAACGGAGTCGCTGATGTAGATGTGGCCACCCTCCTCGTTGGGTCGATCGTTTCTGGTGGAGAATGCAGCCGAAACCTCGCCTTCCGCAAACGCGTCCACGGTGGAGCCGTTCTTGACGACGATATCGTCTTGGTAGGTGAAGAGGGCAATGGCGCCACCGTATCTGCCTTTACTTGTGCGGACTGTCACGTTTGCATGATCGAGTGTGATGCCCTTGTGGGCATAGACGCCATATTCAACACCGTTTGCGTTGAGGGAGGCGTTTGTGGCTGCGAGGCTGCCCTTGGCCTCGACGGCGGCGTCTTTCTCGGAGCTCGCCTTGACCTGGCTGCCGTCCGAGATATTGATGTTGCCGCCGCTCCAAATGGCCTCACCATCGGCTGAGCTTGCCTCGACTGTGCCGCCACCCTTGATGGTGAGGTTCTTGTCGGTTCCGATACCCTTGTCCTTGGTAGCCCTGGCGGTGACGGCCCCGCTGTCGTCAATCGTGATATTGCCGTTTGCCCTGATGCCATCCGATACGCCCGTGGCGTTGACGTTGCCCGAACCTTTGATAGCGAGATCGCCCTCGGCGTCGATGGCATCAAACCGAGCGCTCGTGGCGTTGACGGATCCGGCTCCGTCGATGTTGATATTACCCGTGGAGAGGATAGCGTCCTCAGTAGATGTCACGCTGAGCGTGCTGCCCGCGTCGCCTTGGATATTGAGCTCGGCGTTCTCATTCTTGCCATGAGAAGCCTTGATGCCTTCGATCCAGTCGGCAGTGACGATGTTGTTTCCCGAGTAATTCACGTTGAGCTTGCCTGCGGCCTGGATCTCGCCGCCGTTATAGTTGTTGAGCTTCAAGTCGTCGGCGCCGTCCCACGACCAGGTGCCGGTCTCGTCGCCCGCCGCAGTGCCGGCGTTGTATTTGGTTTCGCCGACCTTGACCCATTCTGCCGCGAGCGAGACGCTCGGCATGAGCAGCGAGCTCACCGTGAGCGCACACACGGCGCCTACGACGATGCGGCGCGTCACGCGGCGCCAGCTGCCGTGCGCGAGTCCTATGCGACGGCGAACGTCGGGTTCGGCAACATGGGTTCCAGCGGTAGTGTCATTGCGTTTGGGGGTCGTGAACAAGGCTGCCATGGTTGCTCCCGTTCTCATAGGGCCTATACGGCTAGATTCAGCGTATCTGCTGGATGTTGCCGGCGGTAGTGCCGTTTGGAGGGCAAAATGGCCAAAATGGGGGAGAAATAGGCCGCACGCCGGCGCAGGGACCGACGCTAAAAGAAAAGCGCGGGGCCGCATGGCGACTCCGCGCTTTATTGTTCAGCTTTTGCAGCCTTGCCCTTACGCTACGAAGAAGTAGACGGGGAAGGCAAGAGCCGCGATCCACCCGTCCTGTGCGAAAAAGTGTTTACGAGCGTTTGCGACTCGCCAGGGCACCTGTGACGATAGCGGCCGTTCCTACAAGGGCGGTCGCTATGATGGCTGCGCTCGAGGCGTCGCCGGTTGCCGCGAGTTTGCCGGCGGTCTTGGCTCCCGTGGCTGCAACTGCAACGGCCTTGATCGTCTTCGCGCCCTCGGACTTGGAACCCGGCTTGGTCTCGCCGGGCTTTTCCTCGGGTTTGGTCTCCTCGGGAGGCGCGATGAGCGTGTGCTTGGCGACTGCTTCGTTGTAGGGGGAGTCGATCACGGCGTCGTCCGTGCCGATGGTTTGACCCGCCTCGTAGACGATGCCGTCGCTGAGTTCTTCCTTGTTGCGATAGTCAATGACCTTGCCGCCTTCAGGCGTCTGGATGGTGGCTCCTTCGATTTCGATGGTGCCGATCGCCTTGCCGTCCGCGCTCATGGCAAGGGCGAAGATTGCCGCCGTGTCTCCCTCGGCCGTGACCCTGCTGCGGACGATCGAGATGGTCGCGGGCGTGATGCCCTCGCTGGTCTGCGCGAAGATGCCGATGTTCAGGCCCTCGGACTCAGGGATGATTTCGTCGTTTTGGTCTCCACTGTAGTGGTCGGGGCCGTCGCCGCCGGTCTCGGCATAGCGGGCTATGGCCTTGACAACGGAGTCGCTGATGTAGATATGGCCACCCGCTTCGCCGGAGTAGAAATTACTGGTGGAGATTGCAACCGAGAACCTGCCTTCTGCGAGCGCATCCACAGTCGAGCCGTTCTTGATGACGATGTCGTCCTCATCGGTGAAGAGTGCGCTGGCTTCCCCGCCATCTGAGCTTGCGCGGACCGTCACGGTCGCGCCATCGAGCGTGATGCCCTTGTAGACATAGATGCCATACCCAACGCCACTTGCGTTGAGGGAAGCGTTCGTGACCGTGAGGCTGTTTTTACCGTCGATGGCGGCGTCTTCCTCGGAGCTTGCCTTGACCTGGCTGCCACCCGAGATCTCGATGTTGCCGTCGGCCCAAATCGCATTGTCTTTGATAGAGCTTGCCTCTACCTTGCCGCCGCCCTTTATGATGAGGTTCTCGTTAGCATCGATACCCTGATCCTCGGTGGCCTTGGCGGTGACGGTTCCGCTGTTGTCGATCGTGATGTTGCCGTCGGCCCTGATGCCATCCGAATCGCCCGTGGCGTTAACGTTTCCCGAGCCCTTGATGGTGACATCGCCCCCGGCATCGATGGCATCGTGCTCGGTGCTCGTGGCGTTGACAGTGCCAGCGCCGTCGATGTTGATGTTGCCGACGGAAGTGATGGCGTCACGAGAAGATGTCACGTTGAGCGTGCTGGACGCGTCGCCCTGAATATTAAGCTCGGCGTTCTCGTTCGCGCCATCCTTAACCTTGATGCCGCGGCCGTTGTCGTTAGTGACGGTGTTGTTGCCCTCGTAGCTCACGTTGAGCTTGCCCGCTGCCTCGATCGCGCCGCCGTTATAGCCGTTGAGCTTCATGTCGTCGGCGCCGTCCCAGCTCCAGGTGCCGGCGGCGTCGCCCGCCGCGGTGCCGGCGTTGTATTGGGTGCCGCCGACGTCCACCCACTCGGCCGCGAGCGAGACGCTCGGCATGAGCAGCGAACTTACCGTGAGCGCGCATACGGCGCCTACAACGATGCGGCGTGTCACGCGGCGCCAGCTGCCGTGTGCGAGCAGCGTGCGACGGCGCACGTCGGGCTCGACAAAATGGGCTCCAGAGGTTTTGTCATTGCGCTTGGGGGTCGTGAACAAGGCGGCCATGGTTACTCCCATCCTCATAGGGCCTATGCGATTACGCCCAGCATATCTGCAGGATGTAGCCAGCGGTAGTGCCGTTTGGAGGGCAAAATGTCCAAAACTTGGGAAGCAATACATCGCGCATCCGTGCGTTGCCTGGGCTTAAAAGAAAAGCGCGGAGCCGCTCGATGCGACTCCGCGCTTTGGTGTTCTGCTTTGGCAGCTTTGCCGTTACGCTACGAAGAAGTAGACGAGGAAGGCAAGGGCTGCGATCCACATGAGCGGCTTGATCTTGGAGGCCTCGCCCTTAAAGAGCGCGACGATCACGTAGGCGATAAAGCCCAGGCCAATGCCGGCGGAGATGGAGTAGGTGAAGGGCACGCCGGCGACAATCATGAACGCCGGGAAGCCCTGCGACACGTCGGACCAGTCGATCTCGGAGGCCTCGCTCATCATGAGGTAGCCGACGTAGACCAGAGCACCGCAGGTGGCGGCACTGGAAACGATGGTGACGATGGGGGAGAAGAACGCGGCGAGAATGAACAGCACGCCGGTGGTGACGGAGGTGAGGCCCGTGCGACCACCGTCGGCAGCGCCAGAGGTGGACTCGACGAAGGTAGTGATGGAGGAGACGCCCATAAAGCCACCGGCAGCAGCGGCCACGGAGTCGACGACCAGGATGGGACGGATGTCCTCGACATTGCCGTCCTCGGTCAAGAACTCGCCCTGCTTGGCGACGGCCATCGCGGTGCCCATGGTGTCGAAGAAGTCGCTCATGAGCAGCGAGAAGGCAACGACGAGCAGCATCGGGTCGGTCAGGACCTTCACGATGGCAAGGTTGCCGTCGGCAGTGCTGGCAAACGGGGCGCCGAAGGTCGAGAAGTCGAGCGGTGCGATGAGGCCCTCGGGCGCATGGGTGACGCCCAGCGGGATTCCGGCGATAACGGCGACGATGATGCCGATGAGCAGCGAGCCCGGCACGTTGCGGGAAGCCAGGGCAACCGTCACGACGATGGAGATGATGCCGACGATAAAGGTGGGGGAGGCGATGTCGCCCAGGCCGACGAGCGTACCGGCGCCAGCGGTGATGATGCCGGCGTCGCACAGGCCGATCATGGCGATAAACAGGCCCAGACCCACCGAGATGGCGTGGCGCAGGACCACGGGGATGGCGTCCATGATGGCCTCGCGCAGGCCGCAAAGGACGAGCAGCAAGATGACGACGCCCTCGAGGAAGATAACGCTCATGGCCACGTGCCAGTCGCCGCCGCACATGGTGGTGGCGATGCCCGCAATCATGGCGTTGATGCCCAGACCCGACGCACAGGCGAGCGGGCGGTTGGCGAAGATGCCCATGCAGATGGTCATGATGCCGGCGCCCAGGCAGGTGGCGCAGGCGAGCGCTCCCGCATCGATGCCAGCGCCCGAGAGCACTGCGGGGTTGACGGCGATGATGTAGGCCATCGCCAAGAATGTTGTCAGTCCAGCGCGAAGTTCGGTCCCGATTGTGGACTTGCGCTCACTGACGTGAAAAAGTTCGTCCATGCATACCCTTTCCTTGTTCGGCCCCGAGTTTAGGCCGATTGACACGAACTCACTTACTATATCGCCTTTGAAAGGTTGATGTTCCTCGCATGTTGATGTTCGGCGCTTTGTAGCAGACGGACGGTATTTTTCGCATGAAAATGTGTGGGTACCGTATACTTAAGCAGTTACAACGACCCCTATGGAGGAACGTATGATTAAAGAGCTCTGCCACGACGAGGCTATTCTGTCCCAGCGTTGCGAGGTCGCGACCGTCGAGGACGAGTCGGTGGCACAGGACCTGATCGATACCATCAAGTCGCTCGACGATGCCGGCTGCCTTGCCGCCAACCAGATCGGCGTCACCAAGAAGGTCTGCGTCTATCTGGACGACGCCGGCGAGCCCCATGTGCTCTACAACCCCCGTCTGGTGTTTGGCCTGGGTGCCAGCAAGATGGAGGAGAGCTGCCTGACGCACGAGGAGGTCACCAAGTCCACGCGCTACATCAAGTGCAAGGTTGCCTTTGACCAGATTGTCGACGGCAAGATGAAGGAGTGCCGTCGCGACTACGCGGGCTTTGAGGCACAAATGATCCAGCATATGATCGATCACTGTCTTGGAAAGTTGGTCTAAGGGGACCAAAGCACCGCACTTCGTCTCTTTTGGCCCGGGCATGACATTGTTGTCATGTCCGGGCTTTTGTGTTTAGCGCCTTTTTGTTTGGAGACAATAACCTTAGCAGAAACGTAAAGCTAGGAGGCGCTATGTGTACGAGCATTCGATTTACCGATAATTCTGGTCACATGTATTTGGGCCGCAACCTCGACTGGAGCTTTGACTACGGCCAACAGGTTCGCGTGATGCCGCGCGGATTTTACATTCCGTATTCGTTTATCGACGATGCGTCGGCGGCGCACGCGGTAATCGGCATGTGCATCGATTACGAGAACTACCCTATGTTTTTCGACTGCGGTAACGATGCGGGTCTGGCTGTGGCGGGGCTCAACTTCCCCGGCTATGCCGAGTATGCCGATGGCCCTGTCGACGGCAAGAACAATATCGCGGCCTATGAGTTTCCCCTGTGGGTGGCAGCGACGTTCTCGACGGTCGATGAGGTCGAGGCCGCGCTGCGCGATACGGTGATTGTCGCCAAATCTGCCGGAGAGGGGCTGGGCGTGTCACTGCTCCATTGGATTATCGGCGACAGCCAGCGCAGCATCGTGGTCGAGATGATGGCTGACGGCCTGCATGTATACGACGATCCGGTCGACACCCTTGCCAATCAGCCGACCTTCCCGTGGCATATGGAAAACCTACGCACCTATATCACCGCCACAAGCGATTTTCCGCAGACGGCGACATGGCGTGGCGCCGAGCTTAAGCCCTATGGAGCCGGTGCCGGCATGCGCGGCATTCCGGGCGATTGCTATTCGCCGAGCCGTTTTGTAAAGGCGGCGTACCTCAATGCCAATTACCCGCAAAAGGAGAGCGAGACCGAAAACGTCGTTCGCATGTTCCGCTCGCTCGAGGGCGTGGTGATGATCGAGGGAGCGTCCAGGATGGGCGATGGCAAGTTCGAGAAGACTATCTACACCGGATGCTTTAGCGCGCGCACGGGCAATTATTACTACGCGATGTATGGGGATCCGTCGATTCGCTACGTGAGCCTGATGGATGCCGAGGGCGCGAGCCCCGATAGACTCGTGGTTCCCGAGCCGCGTCGTTCGTAGCTCACTGGTCCGTTGCGACATAAAACGGCCTCGCACCTCTTATGAGATGCGAGGCCGTTGTCGTCAATGGCTGGTGGCGTGTTAGAAGTTGGCGTCGTTGAACTGGGTGCTCTCGAGTCCGTCGAGTTGCTGTTCGGGCGTATCGGCGACGCTCTCGAGCAGCTCGGTGGGATCGACGTTCATGCTCTTGCCGGCCTCGTTGCCGTTGACCAAGTCGTCCGAGAAGATGTCGACCTCCATTTCCTCGGCCTCTTCGATCTGAACCTCGAGCGGCACCTGGGTGCGCACAAGTTTGACGGCCGGGCGCATGCGGGCAAAGAGCGGTACGTACTCAATGATGATGGCCGAGTTCTCGAGACCGTACCAGCGTGCCGGGCTTCCGCAGGCGCGGCGGACGGCGTACTTGATGGCCATCACGCGGTGGTCATTGCGGTTGATGTCCGTTTCGGGGGCAAGCATCTTGCGCAGCATGCAAAAGCGGAAGTCACCTACGTTGCCGCGCGTCTCGTAGATGGAGTAGGTGTGATGTTGCGGCGGCAGCTCGCCCGATGCCATCAAGTCGCCAACGATCTGACGCAGATAGGCGTTGACGCGTTGGTTGACTTTAAAGCCCAGGTCCAGGCGCACGCGGAATAAAAAGTCCGTGCCAAAGGTCTCGACGGAATACTCGTGCGTATAGGGTTCGTCGGTAACGTGCACGTTGATGAACCAATATGCCTTGGCGCGCTTGGGGTGCTTGTCCAGGATGGAATAGAGCACGTCGCGGTCGAGCGTGAGCGGGTCGGGGCTGTTGGTGAGAAATACCAGATTGTCGGCGAGCACGGGATAGGTCTCGTCGTTGCGCAGGCGGTTGAGCTGATCGATGTACTTGGAGACGGGCAACAGAATCGTCTGCGTGCGCTCGATGGCGGTGCCACGGCGCCACACGTACATAAGGCCAAACAGCAGTGCGGCCAGGAAGATCATCACATAGCCGCCGTCAAAGAACATGGTGAGGCACGAGGCAAAGAAGCACAGCTCAATGGCACCGAAGAGCAGGGCGAAGACGCAGGCGCCCAGCTTGTGCTTGAGAATGCCAGCGATATAGCTCGTCAAAAGCGTCGTGGTCATGAGCATGGTCACGGTAATGGCGAGGCCGTAGGCGCTCTCCATGCGCTCGGAGTTTTGGAACAGCAGCACGATGAAGATGCAGCCGACCCACATGATGTTGTTGACGAGCGGAATATAGAGCTGGCCCTTGGTGTCGCTGGGGTAGTGGATGCGCAGATGCGGCATAAGGTTGAGGCGCGTGGCCTCGGATACCAGCGAGAACGAGCCGGTGATGAGCGCCTGCGAGGCGATGATGGCCGCTACGGCCGAAAGCACGATGGCAAAGGGGCGCAGGGGCTCGGGAAGCATCATATAAAACGGGTTGACGATATCCATCGCGAGCATCTGGGCGTTGGAGTTATTGGCGAGCAGCCAAGCTCCCTGACCCAGATAGTTGAGGATAAGGGCCGCCTTAACAAACGGCCAGGATGCATAGATGTTGGCCTTGCCCACATGACCCATGTCCGAGTAGAGGGCCTCGGCGCCGGTCGTCGACAGGAAGACGAAGCCGAGTACCATGATGCCCGAGTGGTTGATGGGCGAGAACAGAAACATAACGCCGCGGATGGGGTTGAGCGCGCGCAAGATGGACAGGTTGCCGAGCATGTTGAACAGACCGGCGCCTGCCAGGAACAGGAACCACAGCGTCATGAGCGGGCCGAACAGCTTACCGATTGACGAGGTGCCGGCGCGCTGCATGGCAAACAGGCCGCAGATAATGATGATGGTAATAATGATGACGTTAGTTTGCCCGTCACCCAACAGCGCGTGGCCCCACTCGATGGTGCGCAGACCCTCGATGGCTGTGGTGACCGTGACAGCGGGGGTGAGGATGCCGTCGGCGAGCAGCGCTGCACCGCCGATCATGGCGGGGAGAATCAGCCACGGTGCCACCTTGCGCACCAGGCTAAACAGGGCGAAGATGCCGCCCTCGTTGTGGTTGTCGGCCTTCATGGCGATTACCACGTACTTGACCGTGGTCACGAGTGTCATAGTCCAGATGACGAGCGAAAGCGCGCCCAGGATCATGTCCTCGCTGACGGTACCGATGCCGCCGTTGTTGGCAACGATTGATTTCATGGTGTACATGGGGCTCGTGCCGATGTCGCCATAGACGACGCCGAGCGTTACGAGCAGCATGCCAGCGGAGAGGGGGATGGCTCCGTGCCCGCCTTGCCCGCGCTGGTCTTGGAGGTTTGCCTCCAGTTTGTTGTGTGCCACGAGGACTCCCTTAGACATCCGGTTATCTGTCTAGGACAAAAACTTTATGCCGTCTTTATACATACAAGAGCAGTTTGGCACATCGGGTTATTTTAGACAATAATCCTCAGCTGGGGATTATTTATCTACGCAGGTAGCATTTCAAAGCAGGGGCTTTTAAGCACGTACTGTCTGGGCGATGCCAGCCTTGGCGTTTGCGCGTTTGCCGGCGAGTTCGCAAAAAATCGCGCCGCCGATGATAAGCGCGGCGCCCATCAGGCGGACCGGTGTTATGGCTTCACCCAAAAGGGCGGCCGAGAACACGACCGCCGAAAGCGGCTCGAGGTAGCCGACGACGGCGACGGTCTGGACGGGCAGCTTGGCGACGGCGCTAAAGTAGAGCAGGCAACCAATGCCGGTGTTGACGACGCCGAGCATAGCGACGGCGCGCCAATCAATACTGGCGGCGACGCCGGCGGACAGGAACGAGGGAGCGCCCTGCGTGATGAGCGTGAGGACCAGTGCGGTCACAAAGGCGGCGCTCACCTGGAGCGCGGAGTTCTCGAGGCCCTCGATGTGCGGCGCACCCTTGCTGGCGATGACCATCAATGCATAGCAGAAGGCCGAGGCGATTCCACAGACGATGCCCGCAATGGGCATATTGCCGCCTAGACCTTGTGCTGCAATGAGAAAAGCACCGCAGGCGACGGCGACAAAGCCGGCGATTTTGCCGCCGGTCAGCTTTTCGCCAAAGATGAGCGGGGAGAGCGCCATGACAATGATGGGGCCGCAGTAGTACAGCAGCGAGGATACGCCGACGCCGATCGTCTGGTAGGCGCGGAACAGAAAAATCCAGCTGGCGCCCAGCGCGGCTCCCGAGAGGAGGAGGGCTGCGGCTTCGCGGGGGCGAGATGGCGCCTGCAACTTATGGCGTTGGGTGATGGCGAGGATGGTGACAAGCGAGAGTGCGCCCAAAAACGTGCGTAGTAGCACGATATCGGAGCTCGGCAGCGCGATGGCAGCGGCGATGATGCCGTTGGAGCCAAACAATAGCAATGCTGCTAAGTACGTAAACAGTCCGTTGTTCATGCGCTTCCATCCCCTCTATATCCGAGCATGTTCACTATGGGTGAACTTGATATAGAAGAAAAGCGAATATAATGCATAGATAACATGACAAAAGCTCATGCATAGGTGGAGGGGTGCCGTGGAAACGAATGTTCAAAAGATGCAGGTCCTGCTCGAGACGGTGCGCGCCGGAAGCTTTACGCGTGCTGCCGAGCGGCTGAGCTATTCGCAGTCGGGCGTGAGCCGTATGGTGGCCGATCTAGAGGCCGACTGGGGCTTTAAAGTGCTTGATAGAAGCCGCGAGGGCGTAGTGCTTTCTGCCGATGGGCGGCAAGTTATGCCGGCGGTCGAGGCGTTATGCGAAGAGTTTGGCCGTCTGCAGCGACGCGTGGACGAGATGCGAGGGCTCATGCGCGGCAAAATCTGCATCGGTACGTTTTCGAGTGTGGCGACCCATGTACTGCCGCCGGTGATTGCGCGGTTTCGCGCCGATCACCCAGATGTCGATTACGAGCTGCTGATGGGCGATTACTCCGAGATTGAGCAATGGGTGGCTGAGGGTCGTTGTGACCTGGGCTTTATCCCGCGCGAGCCACGTGGCGCCGGCATGGCGTCGCGACCGTTGGTGCAAGACGAGCTGATGGCCGTGGTGCCAGCGGACTCCTCGCTTGCCACCGCGGAGGTCGTTTCCCTTGCCGATTTGGCCAACGAGCAGTTTATCCTGCTGGAACGCGGTAGCGACGACGAGATTACGCCGCTGTTTCGCCGCGCGGGCCTGGCGGTGCGCTCTAAGCTGTCGACCTGGGATGACTATGCGATTATGGCTATGGTCGAGGACGGCTTGGGCGTGAGCATTCTTCCGGCACTTATCTTGCGCCGCTGTCAGTTCGATGTTGCCGTGCGTCCGCTCGAGGGACATCCTCATCGGCAGATCAATGCGATATATCGCACGGCCGATGTTTCGCTTGCCGCCGCCCGTTTTCTCGAATACCTCTAAACGTGTACACGCCATTGTTTGCTTTGGGCAGATCTCGGAGTCCGATACATTTTCTTATGAAATTGAACTTTCGAATGAAGCGCCGCGTTATACTGCTTGCTAAATTGAACCATGGTTCAATTCGTGTTCTATAAATTGAACTTTGCCAGCAAGGAGGTTCTAGTGGCCCAAGAGACATTTAGCGATCGCCTGCGACAGGCTATGTCCGATCGCGACGTTCGCCAGTCGGACGTGATCCGCGCATCGGAGATGCTCGGCAAAAAACTTGGCAAGAGTCAGATGAGCCAATATGTGAGCGGCAAGACGATCCCGCGGCGCGATGTGGCTGAGCTGCTCGCCCGTATTTTGGAGGTCGATGTTACCTGGCTGCTTGCCGGCGACGCCGATCAAGGCGAGGCATCATCACCCCGCAACGATTCCAAGCCCGAACCCCATCCCTCAGCTCAAATTGCAAGGAGCACCACCATGCGTACTTTTTCTAAATCCACCAAGCTCGATAACGTCCTGTATGACGTGCGCGGTCCCGTCGTCGACGAGGCCGCCCGTATGGAGGACGAGGGCGAGCGCATCCTCAAGCTCAATATCGGCAACCCGGCGCCCTTCGGTTTCCGCACGCCCGACGAGGTCATCAAGGACATGCGCCAGCAGCTGCCCGACTGCGAAGGCTATTCCAACTCGCGCGGCCTGTTCTCTGCGCGCAAGGCGATTATGCAGTACTCGCAGATCAAGGGCCTGCCCAACGTTCAGATGGAGCACATCTACACGGGCAACGGCGTGTCCGAGCTCATTCAGCTTTCGATGAACGCGCTGCTCGACAATGGCGACGAGATTCTGATCCCCAGCCCCGACTACCCGCTGTGGACGGCGTGCGCGACCCTTGCCGGCGGCCATCCCGTGCACTATCTGTGCGACGAGCAGGCCGATTGGTATCCCGACCTGGAGGATATGGAGTCCAAGATCACAAGCGCGACCAAGGCCCTCGTCATCATCAACCCCAACAACCCCACGGGCTCTGTCTATCCGCGCGAGGTGCTCGAGGGCATCGTCGAGGTTGCGCGCAGGCACCAGCTCATGATCTTTGCCGATGAGATCTACGACCGTCTGTGCATGGACGGCTACGAGCACGTCTCGATTGCCTCGCTCGCTCCCGATCTGCCCTGCGTCACCTTTAGCGGCCTTTCCAAGTCGCACATGATCGCGGGCTATCGTATTGGCTGGATGGTGCTTTCGGGCAACCAACGCTGCATGAGCGACTTCATCATGGGCGTCAACATGCTCTCGAACATGCGCCTGTGCTCCAACGTGCCGGCCCAGTCGATCGTCCAGACGGCGCTCGGCGGCCATCAGTCGGTCAACGACTACATCCGCCCCGGCGGCCGTGTCTACGAGCAGCGCAACTTTGTGTATGAGGCGCTCAACAAGATCGACGGCATCTCGGTGGTTAAGCCGCGCGCGGCGTTCTACATCTTCCCCAAGATGGATGTGAAGAAGTTCAACATCACCGATGACGAGCAGTTTGCCCTCGACCTGCTGCACGAGAAGAAGATTCTAATCACGCGCGGCGGCGGTTTTAACTGGGCCGAGCCCGACCACTTCCGCATCGTGTACCTGCCGCGCATGGAAGTACTCAAAGAGTCCCTCGAAGACCTCGCCGACTTCTTCGATCATTATCGTCAGTCGTAGGGGACAGAAGCTCCGTACAATAAAAAGCTCCCTGCAGTTGCTTGGCTGCAGGGAGCTTTTTTGTGGACCCGTGGGGCGTGGGACAAAATAATCAGTAGTTCTTGTCCCAGGTTCGAAAGAAGTATCGAGTTTGTTGCCACAGGCGACCCTGGGACAAGAACTACTGATTATTTTGTCCCACGTGGCGTTCTTGAACTAAATAACAATCCCGTTGCAGTGGTCGATTTCGTGCTGGATGATCTCGGCGGTGTAGCCCGAGAAGTTTTTGATGCGGTGGACGAAGTTCTCGTCCAAATACTCAACCTTAATGCGGCGATAGCGGGTACAGGGACGCTCGCCGATCAGCGAGAGACATCCTTCGCTCGTCTGATAGGCATTGACCTGTTCAAGAATTTGAGGGTTGTACATCAGGAGCGCCCTGTTGCCGTCCTTTACGCAGATGATGCGTTTGCGCACACCGATCATGTTGGCGGCGAGCCCCACGCGCTCGTGCTCATGCTCGTGGAGTGTATCCAGGAGGTCCTGCCCGGTCGCGGCATCGTCGGGCCCCGCGTCTTCGGAAGGCAGGCGCAAAAAGAACTCGGATTTCATGATGGGCTTAATCATGGCGGGCTCCTCATGTCTTATGCTTTCGTGGACTTTTAATAATAGCGCGGAAGGAAAGCTGCGCGTCCGCGTTACAATCTTTTGACGTTGGACCATGTTGCCAGATTCGTCGTGTACGGCGTCTGGCGTAAGTCTAGGGCTCATTTTTCGCCCTGGACTGTTCCTCTGGGGCGATGCGACTGTCGTTCCAAGAGGAAGGAAATGCATGGGGAGCAAATCTCAGCAACAAGTTCAAGCAACGCCATCGGCCACTGCGGCACTTCTCGTCGTTATGTATATTGCAGCCTTTGTTGCCGCGTTTAACGAGAACATCATTAACGTGGCGTTGCACGACATTATGGCAGCCTTTTCGGTGAGTGCCACCACGGCGCAGTGGCTCGTTTCGGGCTACATGATCGTGACGTCGATCTTTACGGCCATCATGGCCTTCCTGTCCGGCCGTTTCTCGACGCGCAAGCTGTTGTTTTTCGCATGCGGATGTATGGTCGCCGGCGAAGTCCTGTGTCTGATCGCTCCGTCGTTTAGCGTTTTGCTACCAAGTCGTATTTTGCAGGCTGCGGGATCGGGCATCTTGTTCCCGCTCATGATGAACGTGGTGCTGTCTTGCGCCCCGCGCGAGAAGCTCGGTCTGTATCTTAGCCTGGGCGGTGCCTGCATTACGCTAGGGCCGGCGTTTGGACCCGTAATCAGCGGTCTTATGTGCACGTTGTTCGGCTGGAGGGCGGTGTTCGTAGTGCCGCTGGTGGGCGGCATTGTGGTCGCTGCGGCGGGCGTTAAGCTTGTTCAGAATGTCGGAGAGCGCTCGAGCACCACGCTTGATATTCTGTCGGTTGTTTTGCTCGCCGCCGGCATTACGGCATTCGTGTATTCCGTAGGCGAGTTCTCGACCAATCCGATTGCCGGCATCGTGGCGCTTTTCGCCGCCATTGTGCTGCTCGGCCTGTTTGCGGCCCGTCAGCTCAAGCTCGAGCATCCGGTGCTTAACGTGCGTCCCATGGCGAGCGTTCGTTTTTGGCCCGCGTGCCTGCTTGTGGTGGTGTCGATGATGACGACGTTCTCGATGAGCGTTTTGTTGCCGCTCTATTTTGAGGGCGCATACGGCATGACCGCACTTATTGCGGGCTTGCTCATTTTGCCGGCGATTGCCTGCAACGCCGTGACCTCGATTGTGGGCGGACGCGTGATGGACGCCCGTGGCGCATGGCCGCTGCTGCCGGTCGGCTTTGCCCTGATTGCCGTGGGGCAGACTGCCATCTCGATGACGGCGGCAAGTATGAACATCGGCGTCGTCGTGGCGCTGACCGTTGTGGTGTATGCCGGAGTCGGTTTGGTGCTGAGTCCCTCGCAGACGGCCGGCTTGGAGACGCTGCCTGCCGCTGAGCATCCTCACGGAACGGCATTGCTCAACACGTGGAACATGATTGCCGCATCGTTTGGCCCGTCGCTGTTTATCGGCCTGCTCTCGAGTTCTGCCGCGACTGCCGGCGCGGCTGGCGCTGCGACCGACGTTGCCCAGGCGATTGGATTTGCAACTGCCGTGCGTGTGGCGGCTGTGATTGCCGTGGTCGGGTTCGCGACGTCGCTGGTGTACGCTCGTCGCGAGTCGCACATGTCGCATTAATGTGTGCACATAGATTCTGCAGCTAGATTGGATGGCGACACCATAAACTAATGGACGTTTTGCCGAGAGGCATGAATGTTTAAAGCGCAAAGAGTGCGCGACGGGCCCCGCGAATGGGGCGATGATGCCCGAGAGGGCCAAGAAGGAGTCTCATGTCCGAGAACGAAGAGATCATGAACGAGACCGAGAACGAGACCATGGCTGCCGAGGTCGAGGCAGTCGAGACCGTGGAGACCGAAGCTGCCGAGGTTGAGGCTGCTGACGAGGTTTCCGCCGAGGAGGAGGCCGAGGTTGTCGAGGCCGCCGCTGATTACGATGACGAAGAGCTGATGGACAAGATGCAGAAGGCCGCCCGCCTGCTGCGTAGCCGTCGCTTTGCTATTTCCAAGGAGGAGGAGGCCAAGGCCGAGCGCATGGCGAACATCGAGCGCGCCATCAAGCTTCTTGACCTCAAGCCCAAGATGGAGCAGAAGGAAATGTCCGACCTGCTGGGCATGCGCCTCCGTGAGCTTGATGGCCTGATGGCCGAGGCCGAGGCTGCCGATCTGGTCGGCCGCATCGACGACGCCGAGGGCGATATGCGCAAGATCGTCGTCTTCGCCGCCGAGGATGCCGCTGAGGGCCTGGTCGAGCTTGCCAACAAGAAGGAGAAGCTCCTGCCCGAGCTTTCTTACGAGGAGGCCACCGAGCTGATGGCCGCCCTCGATAAGGTTATCGCTCCGCTCGTCGCCATGGGCCTGGACGAGGATCGCGGTCCTCGCGGCGGCCGTGACGACCGTGGTCCCCGCGGTCCCCGTGACGACCGTGGTCCCCGTGGCGGCCGTGGCGGCGACCGTGGCGGTCGCGGCGGCTTTGGCGATCGCGGTGGCCGTGGCGGCGACCGTGGCGGTCGCGGCGGCTTTGGCGGCAACCGTGGTGGCTATGGCGACCG